>CAMCSH010000239.1 GCA_945877655.1 Lentisphaera araneosa HTCC2155
ATGAACCATCCCGTTGGCCCGCCGGCAATCCCGAAACCGACTACCGCGACGTGGACGCATCCCCCACCAAGCTCCAGATCCTCCCACGCCAGAAAGTGGACCCCGCCGAGCGCCACTGGCGCCTTTGTTTTGGCCTGCGTCCGAAATACGAGCTCTACAAGCTCAAAACCGACCCCGACTGCGTCAGCAATCTCGCCGACGATCCCGCTCAGGCCGGACGCCTGCAATCCATGGCCAGCTTACTCACCGCCGAACTCACCCGCCAGAAGGACCCCCGCGCTTTAGGTGAAGGCGCTGTCTTCGACTCCTACCCCTACATCAAGAAGTCCGGGTGCGGCCTCTACGAAAAATGGCTGCAGAAACAGCAGTCGGAGCAGCGCCCCGCGGCGGACGCCGCAACGACTTCTGCGCCCGCCGCAACTAAGCCCAACATCATCTTCATCCTCTGCGACGACCTCGGCTGCGGTGATGTCGGCGTTTTCTTCCAAAACCAGCGCGCAGCCCGCAAAGACCGCAGCATCCCGTCCTTCGCCACGCCGCAGATCGACTCTCTCGGCCATGAAGGCGTCATGCTCACCCAGCACTATTGTGGCGCTCCGGTCTGTGCCTCATCCCGCGGCTCCTTGCTCACCGGCTTGACCCAGGGCCATTGCGGCATCCGCGACAACCAGTTCGACAAGGCTCTGCCCGACACACTCACTCTCGGCTCGATCCTGCAAAAAGCCGGCTACGCCACCGCAGCCATCGGCAAATGGGGCCTGCAAGGCAAAGTCGAGGGAGCCAAAGGCAAGGATGAAAAATCCGCCGCGGCCAACAACACTCCCGGCTATCCCACCCGCCGCGGCTTCGATCATTATTTCGGTTATGTCGCCCACAGGGACGGCCACGCCCACTACCCGAAAGAAGACGGCAAGCAGGTCTGGGAAAACGATCGCGAGATCTCCCAGGATCTCGACCTGTGCTACACCGCCGACCTCTTCACCGCCCGCACCAAAAAGTGGATCGTCGACCAGAAAACCGCCAAACCCGAGCAGCCCTTCTTCATCTATCTCGCCTACGACACCCCGCACGCCAAGCTGCAAAACCCGCCCTGCCCTTACCCCGCCGGCGGCGGCCTCAGCGGCGGCCTGCAATGGACCGGCAAGCCGCACGCCATGATCAACGCCGCCACCGGTAAATACGACGACTACATGTTCCCCGAATACGCAGCCGCCACCTGGGACCACGACGCCAATTCCGCCACCCCTGAAGTCCCCTGGCCCGACGTCCAGAAACGTTTCGCCAACGACGTCCGCCGCATAGACTTCGCCGTCGGCGACATCCTCCAACTCCTCAAGGACCTCAAGATTGACGACAATACCCTCGTCGTCTTCTCCTCCGACAACGGTCCCTCGATGGAATCCTACCTTAAAGAAGATTACACGCCCGACTTTTTCCACGGCTTTGGTCCGCACGACGGCATCAAGCGCGACACCCTCGAAGGTGGCGTCGTCGAACCCACCCTCGCCCGCTGGCCCGGCGTCATCCCCGCCGGCCGCGTTGACGCCACTCTCGCCGGTCAATGGAACTGGCTCTGTACCTTCGCTGAAATCGCCGGACTTCCTCTGCCCGCCGCCTCCGACGGCGTCTCGCTTTTGCCGTCCTTGACCGGCAAGGGCACGCAGCGTCCCGGAGCGCTCTACATCGACTACAGCGTCGGCGGCAAGACCCCGAAATTCGACAGCTTCTCGCCGGCCAACCGCGGACGCAATCACGGCGTCATGCAAAACATCTACCTCGGACCCTACAAAGGCCTGCGCTGCGACGTCAAATCCGCCGATGACGACTTCGAGATCTTCGAGGTTCTGAAGGATCCCCAGGAAGCCCACAACCTCGGCAAGGACACAAAATTCGCCGCGCTCCAGGCCGAGATGAAGGCCAAGGTCCTGCAGATGCGCAAACCCGATCCCGAGGCGGCGCGTCCTTACGACAAGGCCCTCATCCCTGCGATTGCGCTCCCCGCAAATGCCCAGCCCGGCCTGCTGTGTTCCACCTACGCTGGCCAATGGCCTTGGATGCCGCAGTTCGCCACCTTGACCGCCGCGACGCAGGAAGCAGTGTCGAGCCTTGCGCTGCCCGCAAAACTCGCCGGTCCCTGCGGCCTCGCTTTCGACGGCTTCGTCAACATCCCCGCCGACGGCGAATACCTCTTCAACCTGGATGCCTCCGAAGGCGCCATGCTCTTCCTGCACGAGATCCGCCTCATCGACGCCGATCTCAAACCTGGCGCCACCACGGAGAAGACGCATCTCAAAGCTGGCTGGCACCCCATCCGCCTCTACTGCCGCCACTCCGGCGCCGCCGCGCCGAAACTGCAGCTCAGTCTCAGCGACGCCCAGGGCCAGGCGATCCCCCTCGCTGGCGACAAGCTGCGCCATCTTCAGCCCTGAATCGCGTTCGCCCAAGCGACCTTCCAAAACACCTCTGAAAGGAGCTTGGTCTTGAGTTCAGACTTCATGACCCGCAGCGGCAAAGGATGGGAATGTCAATGGCACCTTCGGTTTTATTTTACCCCGAAGGGGTTGCATCTGCCAGCCCGGGGTTGCGACGAGGAACGAGGAGCTACCCCGGGGGCTTGCCAGTGTCCTCAAACCCCAACGGGGTTTCGGCCCTCTGGGCTCCCCGGCCGCACGGAACGAGACGAAACCCCCTTGGGGTTTGGAATCTAAATCGTCTCCTCCCCAGGGTAGGCGAGGCGCCAACCCTGGGCTGGCAGATGCAACCCCTTCGGGGTAAAGCAGAAGGTGCCAAAGGCTTCGCCACGGCGCCGTGCGACGGATCAGGAAGTCTTAAGTTGTACACGTCGAAAAAACCGGAGGCTTGTCGGCCTCCGGTTTTTTCTTGCAGGGATCTGGGCGATCAGCCGGCGAGCTCGGCGAGGAGCTTGGGGCTGAGGCTTTCGAACTTGGCGATGCTGGCTTCGCTGCCATCAGGCATGTCGACCTGATCGCCGACGGCGCGGCCGAGAAGGGCTTTGCCGAGGGGGGTGTCAAAGGAGATGTATAGGCGCTCGGGATCGGAGTCCCAAAGGCCGAGGACGGTGTAGACGACGGTCTTACTGCCGGTCTTCAGAGTGACGACGCAACCGGGGACGATGCGGTCTTTCAAGGGGAATTCGCTGAAGTCGGTGGGGCGGACTTCGTTGAGCATGGTTTCGAGTTCCGCTTGGCGGAAGCTGAGGAACTTCTGCTTTTCCTTGGCGGCCTTGAACTCGAAGTTTTCGCGCAGGTCTCCGTGGTCACGGGCGCGGGCGATGGCTTCCGAGTTGGCGGGGATCTGGTTGCGGGTGATGTCTTCCAGTTCGGCGCGCTTTTCGTTGTAGGAGCGCATCGAGGTGACTTTTTCGATGCCGCGGACGGCGACCGAGACGCTCTTCTCTTCGACCAGGTTCTTGTGCTGGGGGAAGAGGCGGACGACGCGGACGAGGAGCGATTGCTTTTCGCCGGAGTCGAGGCCGGGAAGCGAGCGCACCGAGGAGACCAGTTCACGGATGAGCTGAGCCTGGCCGTCGCCCATCAGGAAGCGTTGGAACTTCTCATCGTCGAGGAGGATTTTGCGCAGGTCCTTGCCGGCCTTGGTGTCGCCTTTTTTGGCGATGACGCGGAGGATGAGCTGGCTCGAGCCGATGACCGGGCCGAGCTCGGTCTGGCGTTTGCTGCCGAATCGGTTCCACAGCCAGCAGACGGCGTCGGGCGAGCAGTCGCCGCTTTTCGAGGCGGCGGCGACGGCAGCGAGGAGTTCGGCTTCGCAGGTGTCGCCGAGGGCGAGGGCGAGGGGGTCCCAATAGCGGATGGGGATTTCGATGATGCCTTTGAGGATGGCGTCGCTGCCCATGGCGGCGACAGCGGCAACAGTGAGGGCCGGAGCGAGGCGGGCGGGAAGCTTGTCGGCGAGAATGAAGAGGGCTTTGACGTCCTTCCAGATCAGGGCCTTGTCGCTGCGTTTGGCGAAGGCGGCGAAGGCCTCGGTGTCGCTGCACAGGGTGCCGATGGTGGCGAGGGTTTCGGCAAAGATCTGCTTCTGAGCTTCTTTGTCGCCGGCGACGTCAAAGAGTTTGCCGAGAGGTTCGAGCTGGGCGGCTGTGACGCTCTGGGCGGAAGCGAGCAGGTCCTTCAGTTCGGCGAGGGTTCGGGCGGTGTCGCTGGCACGGGCAGCGGCTGCGGTGGCGGCGCTGCTCATCGGGGCGCCAGCGCTGGCGGCGGCGGTGTTGGCGGCGCGCTTGCGGGCGAACCAGGCCTCGAAGGATTTGACGCTCTTGATGTAGTTGGGCATCAGGAGGCGGGTCAGGAGAGCTTGCGAGATCTTCAGGTGCGGCACGAAGCAGAGCTCAAGCTCGGCGGCGAGGTCGGCGGCGATGCAGCTGGCGACATCGATCTTGGCGCCTTCGAGAAGTTTCTGGGCGAGGGAGCCGGGGACGACGAGGTGCGACTTCTCGGCGAACTGGTGCAGGGGGATGTTCTGCTTCGCCTTGAAGACGGTGGTGACGCTGCCGGCGGCGGCATCGACACCTTCAACCCGGCCGAAGCCGAAGTTGCTGTTGTAGACGTGGAACTTGTGGCCTTTAGGCGGGTTGTCGTGGAGGCTGAGTTCGGGAGTGATGTGCTCGTGCAGGAGGAGAGAGAGCAACTGCAGGCGGGCGCCGGCATGGGCGATTTCGGTGCCAGGGATGCTCAGGCCGAGGGCGGCGTCCAGGCCAGTGGCGTCGGGCCATTTCGGGAAGAGAGCGCGGGCCTGGCTGCCGAGAGCCTGGCGCAGGGCCGTACCCGGAACCTTGATCCGGGCGAGTTGGATGCAGGATTCGACCAGGGCTTTGGACGGTTTTGAATAGGTGCTGATCAGCAGAGCCGCGGCCTCGCCGACTTTGCCCGCCTGATTGGATTTTTCGTTGACCAGCGGCGGCATCTGCGCCAAGCGTTTCGGTAGATTGTCGGCTTGGCCGGCATCGGCGGCAGCCAAGAGGATTTTTTCGAGCTCGTTGGGTTCCATGGTCAGTCCTTCAGTACTTGATAGTTTTTCTTGATACGTGAACAAATCTCATCCGCCCCTTTGGTGGTCAGCGAAGTCTCAAAGTCAAGGACGTTGCTAGCATCGCCCTGCCAATAGGGTTTGAAAAACATCCGGCATTTGAACTCGCCGCCCAAAACCAGGGCGACCGAGGCGCCTGCGTATTCAGCCGAGGCGGTGCGCCATTTGTTGGCACCGATTTGAGTCAAGGAGAAGCGAAGGAAGACCTTGTCGCCCCGGCTGTAATTCTCGGCGTGATAGATGTCCAAATTGGTGATCAAGGGGATGCGGACGAGGGGGATCTTCGAGTTCGATCCTTCGACCAGCTGGATCAAGCCCGGGCTGCGGCCGCCACTCGGCTCGACGGCGTGAATGGTGACGAAGTGTTCTTCGGCTTCGCGGGTGCTAGGCAGTTTGCAGGAGCTGAAGAAGCCGACGCAGGTGAGGAGAAGGAGGAGGATTCTCATCGGTGGGTCTCTCCGAGGTGACCGCGGCCGAGGTTGATCGTCTGGGGATTCCATCGCGGGTTTTTCGACGACATGTCGACCGAATAGAGGTGGCGTTCGTCGAAGCGGATGCCGGGCAGCTTCATCAGGCCGGCGAGGTGTTTGGCGACCCATCGTTCCAGCTTCAGGACGATGATCTTCTTGCGCAGGCGCCCTTGGGTGTCGCGGTTAAGGATGGCGGGAATGGTGTTGGTGGTGACGATCTCGTCGATCGACGGGTCGCTGAGCTTCTCGCGGGTCTCGGCGGAGGAGTGGAAGTGGGTGACGCAGAAGATGATCTTGCGCGGCTTGTACTGGCGGATGATGCGGCAGCACTGGACGATGGTGGTGCCGGTGCGGACCATGTCGTCGAAGACGATGACGTCCTTGCCTTCCACCTGCTCGAGATTGACCTGGGAATCGGCCGAGGGCTCCATCGTGATCGAGCGTTCGCCGGAGCGAACCTTGTCCATCTTCAAGACCAGGGGATGGAATTCCTGCATCTCGTCGCGGATCATCTGGACGAAGGGGACGGCGCCGCGGTCGGGGGCGCAGAGGACGACCTGGTCGGGCTTGACGATGCCGGAGCCGCTGAGGTAGTCGGCAAAGAGGTCGGAGGGGACGAAGTTGTGGAACATCCCTTCGAACTGCTTGACGAAGAGCGCCTGGCTCGAGTAGGAGTGGTTGTGGACGGTGACGACGCGGTCGACACCGGAGAACTTCAGCAGCTGGGCGTAGAGAAGG
>CAMCSH010000240.1 GCA_945877655.1 Lentisphaera araneosa HTCC2155
ATAGCTATCGATAGACATCGATAGATATCGACTGAGTTTCCGCTGTAGCTCCCCGTTGCAAAAGCCCCCTCGCCGTGGCCCTGGTGATTTTCTGCCGGCCCCTGAAGGAGCTCCTCGGCGATGCCCCTCGAGCCCTGTCGACTCCCGCGATAGACCGATTTCCCCGTAGACGGAACGCGGCGGCGTTGACAGCCGGACTCGGCGCGACATAGTTGCCGATCCTAAAACCTCCAGAACCCCGGAACACTCATGTCCAGCTCTCCTGCCGCCAAGCACCAGACCAAACATCTCTTCATCACCGGCGGTGTGGTCTCGTCACTCGGCAAAGGCATCACCGCCGCCTCCGTCGCCTTCCTCCTCGCCCGCCGCGGCTACCGCGTCCGTATGCAGAAGCTCGACCCCTACCTCAACGTCGACCCCGGCACCATGTCGCCCTTCCAGCACGGTGAAGTCTACGTCACCGAAGACGGCGCCGAAACCGACCTCGACCTAGGCCACTACGAGCGCTTCTCCGGCGTCGATTGCACCCGCGCCTCCAACTTCACCGCCGGCCGCGTCTACCAGACCGTCCTCGAGCGCGAACGCAAAGGCGAATACCTCGGCCGCACCGTCCAGGTCATCCCCCACATCACCAACGAAATCAACCGCTGCATCGCCAGCCTCGGCGGCGATGACGTCGATATCGCCATCACCGAGATCGGCGGCACCGCTGGTGACATCGAATCGCTGCCCTTCCTCGAAGCGATCCGCCAGTATCGCCAGAAAGTCGGCGCCAAGAACGCCCTCTTCCTGCACCTCACCCTCGTCCCCTACATCGCCGCCGCCAAAGAAGTCAAAACCAAGCCGGCCCAGCAGTCCGCCAGCATCCTCCGCGGCATCGGCATCATGCCCGACTTCCTCCTCTGCCGCAGCGAGAAGCCGCTGACCCAGGACAACATCGAGAAGCTCGCGATGTTCTGCTCCGTGCCGGAAGAGAACGTCATCCAAGTGGTCGACGTCCCGCACACCATCTACGAAGTGCCCACCGTCCTCGCCGCCCAGCAGTTCGACGCCAAGATCCTCCGTGCCCTCGGCCTGCCCGAGAACACTCTTGAGATCAGCGACTGGGAAGCCATGGTGCAGGATTACATCCACCCCCGCCAAGGCGAAGTCACCATCGGCGTCGTCGGCAAATACGTCTCGGTTTCCGACGCCTACAAGTCGATCAACGAATCGCTGATCCACGCCGGCATTGCCAACCACGCCCAGATCAAATTCCTCCACCTCGAGGCCGAACAAGTCACCGCTGAAACCGCCGCCAACCTGCTCAAGGACTGCCACGGCATCCTCGTCCCCGGCGGCTTCGGCGATCGCGGCGTCGCCGGCAAGATCGAGACCATCCGCTTCGCTCGCGAGAACAAGGTGCCGCTCTTCGGCATCTGCCTCGGCATGCAGCTCGCCTGCATCGAAACCGCCCGCAACGTCGCCGGCCTCGCCGATGCCAACTCGACCGAGTTCGACATGCACAGCAAGAACCCGGTGATCGACCTGATGCACGACCAGCGCAGCGTCACCCAAATGGGCGGCAGCATGCGTCTCGGCTCCTACCCCTGCGACCTCAAGGCCGGCAGCAAGTCCGCCGCCGCCTACGGCCAGACCCGCATCACTGAGCGCCATCGCCACCGCTATGAATTCAACAACGCCTTCCGTCCCGCCCTCGAAAAGGCCGGCCTGGTCTTCGCTGGCACCTCGCCCAACGGCGAGCTGGTGGAAATCATCGAGCGCCCCGACCATCCCTGGTTCGTCGCCGGCCAGTTCCACCCGGAATTCAAATCCACCCCCCTGAAACCGCACCCGCTCTTCCGCGACTTCGTCGCCGCCTCCCTGAAGAACCGCGACGGCAAATGACCGCCTCACGGCTCATCCTCAAGCTTGCCGCCGCCGTTCTCGGCGGCGGCCTGCTTTGCGGCTCCTGCCGCAGCGCGCCGGAGAATTTTGCGGCGCGTGCAATCGGGACAAAGACAGCCCCGGGAGAAGCCGATTTCCTCCTGCCCTTGAATGGCGAGCTGAAGCTTCTCGGGCTGCGACTGCAAGCCGGCGAAGCCTTCGCTCTGAAGATCCAATGGCAAGCCGAGAGCCGCGTCTGCGGCCCCGGCCAGACCGAGTTCGCCTCCTTTAGCGGACTGGAAATCCAGGTCAGCCGCGCCGGATCCTTGCCCGAGATCAAGGAAAGCCACTGCCAAAAGCTTAGCACCTTCGTCGAACATCGCTGCGATGCCAAAGGCGATTGCCAACAGCTGTCGATTTGCCGTTCCCGCTGCGAATTCAGCCTCGCCGACGGCCGCAGCGGCTCGATCGACTTCTCGGTCAGCATCGGTTCCTCCGGCTTGGTCGAAGTGGAAGTCCTGCGGCGCTGATCACCAGCCGGAGCGCGGCAGTCCGCGTAGCGACTGCGGCCCTTAATGTCCGGCGCCAATCCGAAGAATTGAGCAAGCCTTTTTCGTGATCTGCGACGGCCGCAAAACCACGTTCTCTTTGCCTTGCTAGTCGCGGACATTACGGCCGCAGTCGCTACGCGGACTGCCGCGCTCCATTTTGGGCTGCGGCCTGCGCAAAACTCAGCCGGTGTGAATCGTCTTCGAGAACAGGTTGATGATGCCGACACCGGACCAGATGGCGTAGGTGACACCAAGCGACATGGTCTTGATCGTCAAGGTGAGGAAATAAATCGCCGAGGCGTAGCCGCAGACGACGATCGCCAGGGGAATGGGTTGGTTGAAGCCGTCAACCTTCTTTAACGCCGTCGAACCTGCGACTTCGGAGACGATGGCGATGAGAAGGTAGACCCAGCTCATAAGAAAGAGTCCCTCATCAGGCTGTCGATCAGGGTTTGTAGCCGAAGAAGTGGCGCTTGCGGATCATCTCAGCGACTTGCGCCGGCACCATCTTCTCCCAGCTCCGATCGCCGCTCTTGATGCGGGCCAAGATGTCGCGAGAGAAGATCTCCTGGCAGGTAGGGTCGGCGCCTTCGAGAGGGACGATGGCCTTGCGTTTGACCAGGTAGTTGAACAGCAGCTGGCGCTCATGATCGAGCTGAATGTCTTGAACGGTGAAAACCTTGCCGCTGACCGGATCGCGCCAGGGATAGATGTAGAGCTTCAGACCGGTCTTGAAGAGTCGACCGAGAGCTTCGAGGATACCGCCATCGAGACCGGTGTAGAACTTCTCGTCGAAAAGCCCGACGAGGGAGTTGGCGCCCATGGCCAGGCCGATCGGCTCGTTGGTGTTGCTGTGCAGGTATTGCGACAGGCGGAAGTATTCGAAGTAGTCGGAGATCAGGACGCGGTAGCCCATGGCGCCGAGGAGCTCGGAGCGGGCCATGAAGTCGTGCAGATCGAGCTTGCCTTCGGTGAGCAGGTTGCTCATGGTGATCTCCATCACCGGCACCACCGCTTCGGCATCGACGCTTTCCTCCGCGGCGAAGGCGCGGCGAGCACATTCGATGATGTCGATGTTGACGTTGCAGACCGGACGGAAGCTGCCGCGTTCGACCAGGATCGGCTTCTTGCGGAAGACGCTCGAAGGCTGCAGAATGGCGCCGTCGGGACCGAACATCGCCGCCTTCGACAGGCCGAGCTGAACCAGGCGCAGCGACACGATGCGGTTGTCGACGTGGCGGAATTCGATGCCAGAGAATTCGACCATGTCGATCTCGATGCGCTCCGGGCTGAGCCCGTCCATCAGGCGCTCGAGGATGCGCTCGGGACGGTGGAAATCGGTGAAGCAGGCATGCAGCAGGTTGACACCGACGATGCCGATCGCTTCCTGCTGCAGGTTGTTGGTCTTGTCCAGCATGTTGACGTGGATGAGCACTTGCGACGACTGGTCGCGCGGATGCGACTGGAACTTGACCCCCATCCAACCGTGACAGCGGCTGTTGCCGGAGAAGCTCTTGGCTGTGACCGTGTCGGCAAAGGAGAAGAAGGCGGTGCTGTCGCCGCGGATCTCGCTCAATCGTTCGAGGTTGAGCTTGTACTCGTACTCAAGCATGGCCTCGAGGCGCTTGCGTGAGACGTACTGGTCCGACTTGCCGTAGATCGAGTCCGACACCACCATGTCGTAGGCCGACATGCTTTTCGCGACTGTGCCGGCGGCACCGCCGGCCTGGAAGAACCAGCGCACCACTTCCTGCCCGGCGCCGATCTCGGCGAAGGTGCCGTAGCGCTCCGGATTGAGGTTGACCTCAAGCGCCTTTTCGATGGTGCTCAACTTCTTTAAGGGCACTTCAGACATGGGTGACTCCGTTGTGATATTTTTCTGCGCCGCGACATTAGCACCAAATGCCCGGGTGACGAGGCGCAAACCCAAGGCGCTGAACGCATGCCTCAGCTTCGATGACAGAATTTCAACCTCTACCTGAAACCTCTAAAAACCCTAAAACTCCTAAAACCCCTTCCCCCCCTACCCGCTCCGCCGGATTGCGCTATTGTTGTGCTGCCAAAATTGGTCCCAAACGAAATCCGGAGTCAGCATGTCCCAGCATCAGTTCGATCTCATCGTCATCGGCGGCGGCCCCGGCGGCTATGTCGCCGCCATCCGCGCTTCCCAGAACGGCCTCAAGACCGCCTGCGTCGAAAAATACTCGACCCTCGGCGGCACCTGCCTGAACGTCGGCTGCATCCCCTCGAAAGCCCTGCTCGACTCCTCCGAACTCTACCACCTCGCCAATGAGAAATTCAAAGTTCACGGCATCGACGTCTCCGGCCTCAGCCTGAACTGGAAACAAATGCTCTCCCGCAAGGACAAGGTCATCTCCGACACCTGCAAAGGCATCGACTACCTCTTCGGCAAGAACAAGGTCACCCGCCTCAGCGGCCACGCCTCGTTCGTCGACCCACACACCCTCAAGATCGACAAGGCCGACGGCACTTCCGAAACCGTCACCGCCGCCAAGTTCATCATCGCCACCGGATCGAAACCAGTCGAGCTGCCCTTCCTAAAGTACGACGACAAGTTCGTCATCTCCTCCTCCGGCGCCCTCAAGCTCGAGAAAGTCCCCGAACACCTGATCGTCATCGGCGGCGGCGTCATCGGCCTCGAACTCGGCTCGGTCTACGGCCGCCTCGGCAGCAAGATCACCGTCATCGAATTCATGGACAACATCATCCCGACCATGGACCTCGAACTCGGCAAGGAACTGCAGAAGACTCTCAAGAAAATCGGCTTCACCTTCCACCTCGGCACCAAGGTGAAATCGGGCCTCGTCGAAGGCGGCAAGATCACCATCACCGCCGAAGACAAGTCGGGCAAGGAAGTCGTCGTCACCGGCGACCACGCCCTCGTCTCGGTCGGCCGCCGCCCCTTCACCGATGGCCTCGGCCTCGCCGCCCTCGGCATCGAGACCGAACGCGGCTTCATCAAGACCGATGAACACCTGCGCACCGTCCACCAGCACATCTACGCCGTCGGCGACGTCCGCGGCGGCGCCATGCTCGCCCACAAGGCCGAAGAAGAAGGCGTCTTCGCCGCCGACGACGCCGCCGGCAAATGGGCCCACATCAACTACAACACCATCCCCGGCGTCGTCTACACCTGGCCGGAAGTCGCCGCCGTCGGCCAGACCGAAGAGCAGCTGAAAGCCGCCGGCATCGCCTACAAGGTCGGCAAGTTCCCCTTCAAGGCCTCCGGCCGCGCCCGCGCCGCCGAAGAAGGCGACGGCTTCTGCAAAGTCCTCGCCGACGAGACCACCGACGAGATCCTCGGCGTCCACCTCATCGGCCCGCGCTGCGCCGACATCATCGCCGAAGCCGTCGTCGCGATGGAATACCGCGCCTCGGCCGAGGACATCGCCCGCATCTGCCACGCCCACCCGACCTTCACCGAGCCGCTGAAAGAGGCCGCCATGGCCGCCTTCGACAAGCGCCCGATCCACATCTAAGCCACTCAGGGCACATGGGCTTCTTTGACAAGATCAAAAACCTGTTCGCGCGCACTCCCGAACAGTTGATCGAGGTCCTCAACCGGGGCCTCTATCCCTGCGCCAACTGCAAACAAGAAACCCGCCTCGATCAGCTCGTCCCCCTCAGCTTCGGCAATTGCCCGAAATGCAATGACCTCTTCCTGGTGCCGCACCTGATGGAAGATTGGTGGGTGATCGAGCCGCTCGGCGCCGGCGGCATGGGCGCCATGGTGCTGCGGCGGCAGGTCGGTGCGCACCTCGGCGCCGGCGGCGCGCAGTAGCGGGGTCCACTTGGCGCAGAAGGCTTCGGAGCCCGT
>CAMCSH010000241.1 GCA_945877655.1 Lentisphaera araneosa HTCC2155
TGACGCGGATGCCGGCGACGGTGGCGATGCCGAGGGCTTCGCAGAGGCGGGGGGTGACGACTTGGCAACCGATGCCGAACCAGGGTTTTGCTGCGCTGGCGGGAGGCTGGGTTTCGGCGGGGCGCTGGACCACGATCGGCGAGACGAAGGTGGCGGTGCCGCGGAGGATTTCGACCGCGACCGGCTTGGCGGGATCCTTGACCGCACGGATGGCGCTTTTCAGCGAGCCGGAGTCGATGATGTCCTTGCCGTCGAAACGAGTGATCAGGTCACCGGGCTCGATGGGGAAATCGGAGACATCGGCAGGGCGGCCGGGGCGGCGGGAGTGGACGACGACGCCTTTCGAATGCAGGCCGCGTTTGCGTTCCATCGACTCCGAGACGCTAAGGTCGCGGACGACGATGCCGAGGCCTTCGATCTCTTGTTCCGGGGCCTTTTTCATGCCGCGCTCGATGGTACGCAATTCGAGGTCGATCTCCTTGCCGTCGCGGCGGAGATGGAGCTTGACGAGCTTGCCGGCGGGAGTGCTGAGGACGAGCCAGTTGAAGAGCGGGATTTCCTCGGCGTAGCGGCACAGGGTCGGCTGACCATTCCAGCTCAGGATGAGGTCGCCCGATTTCAGTCCGGCATCGGCGGCGGGGGAGTCCTTGAAGACGGTGCTGATGAGGGCGCCTTCCTGCGGCATGGAGCGGAGCAGGGGCTGCACTTCGAAGCCGGCGTAGGAGCGCGAGATGCGGCCGTGGTCGATCAGTTCGGCGGAGATGCGGCGGGCGATGTTGGCGGGGATGGCGCCGCCGAGCGAGGCGATGCCGACTTCGTTGACGCCGACGATCTGGCCCTTGAGGTTGATCAAGGGGCCGCCGGAGTTGCCGGGGAAGATGACCGCGTCGTGACCGATCCAGCGCATCACTTCGGGCGGGACTTCGCCTTCCAGCGACAGGCCGCCGGACATGTGATGGGGCGGGATCATGTCGGTGATCGCGACGATGCCGAGAGTGATCGATTGCGACAGGGCGCCGGGTGAACCCATGGCGAGCACCGGATCGCCGACTTTGACATCGTCGCTGTCGCCGAAGTCGACCGGCTCGATCGGCGTCTGGATCTTGCGTTGCGACAGGTCGACTTTGATGACCGACAGGTCGACGAGAGGATCGAGGCCGACGAGTGTGGCATCGAGGCTTTGTTTGTCGCTGAGCATGACACGGAGCTTGTCGGGGTAGCCGGTGACATGGAAATTGGTGAGGATGTAAGCGGTGTTGCCGTCGATGCGGAAGATGGTGCCTGATCCGGTGCCTTGCTGGCGCACGGCGCGGCCGTCGTCATGCTGGTTTTGCACCACTTCGACCCGGACGAGGGCGGGCAGGACGCGGGCGATGGCGGTGTCTATGCGGCTGCGGTTGACGGTGTTATCGGCGTTCCGTCCGAGGAAAGGACCAGTCTGGCAGCCGGAGCTGAAGAGGACGCTGGCGCAGAGGGCGGCGACGCCGCAGAGAGAGGCAACTTTCATCGTGGGAATCTCCAGAATTTGAACGGATGAAACGAGACGCAGGAGCTCGATTTTTTACGCTACAAGCGCAAAGAAAGCGGGCCACCCGAAGGTGGCCCGCTGGAGAGAGAAAAAACCGGAATCCGGCGATCAGTTCATCGGGATGACGAGCTGTTGATTCAAACGCAGACCAGCTGTGGTTGTCAGCTTATTTGCCTTGGCTAAAGCGGCGACGCTCATCTTGCGATCCTTGGCAATCTTGGAGAGATTGTCGCCGGCCTTGACCTTGTAGATTTCGAACTTGCCGGCGGGCGCGATGACATCATTGCTGACGAGCTTGTTTTCCGAGCTCGAAGATTTGACCGGCTCGACGGCTTTGCTGCTCATCTCAGTTTTGCCGGAATTGTTTGCGACATCCGCATGTTTCGGCTTCGAATCGCCGCTGGTGGCGACATAAAGAAGACCGAGACCGACGACGTGAGCGGCGGCTATGGTGAAGAAAATGGGGAGACTGCTGGTTTTCATAGGTCATGATTCCTGGTGGTTCTTTACTTAATTCTAGCATGGTATGCTTGGAAATAAAAGGGATCAAGGGAATATTTTCGCGCCATTTACAAAAATAAGCCTTAGCCCCGGAATGATTTAAATGCCTTTCGCCACTCTTTCTTTCGACGAAGCTTGCGATTATCTCCACCTCGGCAAAGCCGACTTGGACCGCTTGGTGTCGAAACGCGACATCCCCTTCCATCACACCCGGGGCCAAGTGATCTTCCGCAAAAACGAATTGCGCGACTGGAATGTCAGCCGCCTGCTCTGCCCGAAAGTGGGCGAGGAACACGCCGGCAAGGTCGACAAAGAAGCGCGGCGGCGTCAACACTGCGCCCTCGGCCAAGGTCCTTTGCATGAATTGCTGGTCGACGGCTCCTTGATCCCCTTCCTCGACGGCCGCAGCAAGGCCAAGGTCCTGAAGGCTTTGGCCACCGCCGCCTTCCAGACCGGACTCGCCGCCGACGAAGACGAAGTTCTCAAGCTTCTCCTCGAACGAGAAGAGGACTGCCCTACCGGCATCGCCGATGGCATTGCCTTCCCGCACACCCGGATCCACAGCGAAACCCTGTTTTTCGGCGACTTCATCATCATCGGCAAGATCCCCAACGGCATCCCCTTCGGCGCCCTCGACGGCCGCTTCACCGACATCTTCATCATGCCCTGCTGCAGCGACGACGTCTCGCACCTGCGCATCCTGTCGCGCCTCGCCCTGATGCTGCGCCAGACCGACCTCGCCGACGGCCTGCGAGTGTGCGAAACTGCGGAAGAGATGCGCGAAGCCTTCATTCTGCGGGAACAGGCGATGCCCAATCGAGTCTGAGTCGTTCAGGAGCTCTTTTATGACTCGCCTTCTGCTGATCCTGATCCTTTCCGCTGTCCCCTTGGTCGCCCAGGAGGAAGAGCCTCCGAGCCGTGTCGACAACTCGCGTTCGCGCTACTTCCCGCCGATCAGCAATCAGGGCCAGATTGGGAACTGCTCGCAGATGAGCGCCATCTGCTACATCTTCACCTACGAAACCAATCGCCTTCTCGACCGCGATTCCTCTGATCCGCGCAACCTCTTTCCGCAGTACTACACCTACAACTTCCTCAACGGCGGCAAAAACGTCGGTGCTTGGGTTCACGACGGCTGGAAAGTCGCCCAGGAGATGGGCGTGCCCGACTCACGCACCTGGGGCGAACAGCCCTTGGCCTTCAGCAGCGCTTGGATGGATGGTTATTCCCGCTACCTCGAAGCCGCCCACAACCGGGTCCATGACTGGGAATATTTCAAGGGCGACACCCCGGAAGGCCTCCGCCGCCTGAAGCGCTGGCTGTGGAATTACGAAGGCGGCAACCGCCTCCACGGCGGACTCGCCTACTTCCATGCGCCGATGAAAAACCTCAAGTTCGCCATCATTCCGGAAGGCCTGCCGGAAGGCGGTCGCCAGATGATTCTCGCCTTCGGCAACGACTACCACCACGCCATGACCTTTGCCGGCTACGATGACGAAGTCGGCTACGACTTCAACGGCGACGGACGGGTGAGCAACGACGTCGACATCAACGGCGATGGCGTCATCGACATGAAGGACTGGGAAAAAGGCTGCCTTATCATGTGCAACTCCTGGGGCTACGAGTGGGCCAACGAAGGCCGTTGCTACATCCCCTACCGCCTCTTGGCACAAGACTATCTGAAAGGCGGCATCAACCTCGGGGAAATCGCCATCGTGCGCGTCTGTCAGAGCACGCCGAAGCTCGCCTTGCGCCTCAAGATCGAGTCCGATCGCCGCGATCAGGTGCTGCTCGAACTCGGCGCCCGCCCGGCCGGCGCCGAGACCGAAAAAGCCGCCTTCAAGCCGATGATCTTTTCCGCCCAGCCCTTCCTCGGTGCCACCAACTACCTCGGCGGCAAGCCCGGCCCGATTGAAATCGGCCTCGACATCAGCCGCCTTGTGCTTCAATCCGGCAAGCCGGAGAAGATCCAGATCGAGCTCCGCCGCTCGATCAAAGACGGCAGCGTCAAAGCCCGCATCCACGAAGCGGAGCTGATCAGCTACAAACGCGACGGCAGTGAATTGAGCCGCAGTTCCTTGCCGATCGGCGACGGCGCGTTCTCCATGGCTCCCGCCGCCTGCCAAGCAGTGATTGAAACGGCGAAATAACCCTGGAAGTGCGGCAGTCCCCTGCCGCCCTGTTTGCTGTGCAGCTTCCGCCAATTGCGAAAGCAAGGGCGCCAGAGGGCTGGCGCACTCCCAGGGAGATGTCAATCACCTCCGTTGCACTAACAGGACCCCGCCGAGAATCAGGCCGCCGCCGGCGAAGAGAGACCAATGCATCTCCTCGTTCAAGAAGATGATTGACGACAGCACGGCAAACACTGGCACCAGATTGGTGAAGACCGCGGTACGCGCGGCGCCGATTTTCTGAATCCCTTCGGCATACCAGATGAAGGCGACGGCGGTGCCGAGCAAACCCATCAAGGCGAGGGCGGCCCAGGGCGCCGGATGCGAGGCCGCCGGCTTCAGATGCATCAAAGAAGGGATCGCCAGCGGCAGCAGCATCAGCGTGCCGATCAAGGAGGTCCAAGTGGTCATCGCCAGCAGCGACAAACCCAGCTCCTGATTCCGCACTTGGAAACGGCGCGAATAGAGGGAATACACCACCCAGCAGGCGACGGCTCCCAGCATCATCATCTCGCCCCGGCCGAAGCCAAGGGAGGGATGCTTGAGTTCGCCACGGAGAATCACCACCCAGGCCCCCGCCAAGGAGAGGAAGAGACCGAGGAAACGCCGCCAGCCTAGCGCTTCCCGCAAAAAAAGGGTCGAGCCGACAGCGATCAAGGCCGGCGACAAGGCGATGATCAGCGAAGCTCGCGACGCCTCAAGACTTTGCAGCGCGCCGAAAATCATCATGTTGTAGAGGCTGACTCCGGTCACCGCCAAGAGCACGGCGCCGCGCCATTGCCGCCGCGGTAAGGCAGGCAGGCGCCCTTCCAATCGCCAACAGGCGAAGAGAAGAGCCAAGGTGGCGCAGGAATATCGGACAAAGGCCGCGGCTGCGGCTTCCATCCCATCGGCACCGATCTTGGCCCAGACAAAGGCCATGCCCCAGATCAAAGGCACCAGCAAGAGCCGGGCCCAGAAGGACCAAGGGTGGTGCGGCTGTGGGGAGTTGGACATAGGGAATTACGAATTACGAATGAACAACGTCGCAAGGCGATGCAGCTCAATTCTTAATTCGTAATTCTTAATTCGTAATTGCTTGAAGCTCATCCGACGATCTGTTTGACCAGGCCGCTGAGGACTTTGCCGGGACCGATTTCGATGAATTCAGTGACGCCTTGCTGATGCATCCAGCGCACCGATTCGGTCCAGCGGACGGAGCCTGAAATCTGCGAGCACAGGCTGTTCAAGATGGCCTTGCCATCGTAGGGACGGGCGGTGAAGTTGGCGACCACCGGAGTGCCGGGCGGGTTGAAGACGAACTGGCGGGCGAAGGCGGTGAACTCTTCCTGCGACGAGCTCATTTCACGCGAGTGGAAGGCGCCGGAAACCGGCAGCACGACATAGCGCTTGGCGGCTGCGGCCTTGAAGGCGGGCTCGGCGGCGATGATGTCATCTTTCTTGCCGGAGATGACGGTCTGCAGCGGGGAGTTGAAGTTTGCGACGTCGAGCGAGGCAAGGCCGGTGGACTTCATCACTTCTTCGACCTTCTCAGCGGTCATGCCGAGAACTGCGGCCATGCCGCCGCCTTCGACCTTGAACATGATCTCGCCGCGGCGAGCAACCAGCTTCAGGCCGGTGATGAAATCGAAAGCGCCGGCGGCGAACAAGGCGTTGTATTCACCGAGCGAGTGACCGGCGAGATAGGCAGGGGCCTCAGCACCGGAATTGACCCGGTCGAGCCAGGCAAGGGCCGAGACGACGTAAAGGCAGGGCTGGGTGTAACATGTCTGGTCGAGCTTCTCTTTCGGGCCGTTGAGGCAAAGGTCCTTCACCGACCAACCAAGAGCCGCATCGGCAGCGGCGCAGAGCTCGGGGAATTTATCGAAGAGTTCGGCGCCCATGCCGATGGATTGCGAACCTTGTCCGGGGAAGATGACGGCGATGCTCATGTACTGAACTCCAGATGCTGTTGTTTTTTGAACCCGCGCACTTTAGCCACATCAGCCCGTCCCGCCAGTCGTTCGCGATTTCAGGGAGTAGGGGAGTAG
>CAMCSH010000242.1 GCA_945877655.1 Lentisphaera araneosa HTCC2155
TGAGGTCCGCTTTGAACTCGGGCTTGCTGAGGTCGGCTTTGAACTCGGGCTTGCTGAGGTCCGCTTTGAACTCGGGCTTGCTGAGGTCGGCTTTGAACTCGGGCTTGCTGAGGTCGGCTTTGAACTCGGGCTTGCTGAGGTCAGCTTTGAACTCAGGCTTGTTGAGGTCGGCTTTGATTTCGGCCTTGTTCAAGTCAGTCTTCAGGAGCGATTCTTTAATCGAAGTTTTTTCCGGCAGGATCGGAGCGCCCCCAGTCAAGGTGGTGGTCTGATTTTTCAGGTGCTCTGGATAAGGACGGGATTTCAAGGCGGGCTCGGCTTGAGCGGCTTGAGAAGGCGTGAAGCTTTCCCGGGCGGCGGCGAGGCGAGATTCGAGCGGGCTTTTCCCTTCTTGGCTGAGGCGAATGTTCTCACCCATGAGGCGAGGGGAGGGGAGTTCCGAAGGGCCTTTGGCGGGCATCGTTTTCGGCTCGGAAAGAGTTGGGGGCACCGGTGATTTGGCAGGGCTCGAAGGAGTTCGCGGCGTGAGCTCAATCGGTGCGGCGGGCTGGGCCTGTTGCGAGCCGACGACTTCTTTCATCTGGAGAAGCAGTCCGCGCATTTCCTGGAGATCGGAATCGCTCAAAGAGGAGAGGACGGAGTTGGCTGGCGACGTCGACTCGATTTTGGGCAAGGAGCCATGCTGGACGGACGGCTCCATCCGGCTCGTCTGAGGGACGGGCGCGGAGTTTTTCGTCGACATCGATTCCTTGCCGAGGGGCATGATGGCCTTGGCGGGAGGAGGCTGCGTTTCGGGCTGAACGATGGATTTATCCAAGCTCACGGAATCAGGCTTGAGTGATTGCTGAAGTGTCGCAGAATTGGTGGGGATGTCGCGACGATCCGGAGCTTTGGATGACTTGTCCGAGACCTGGGCTTGCGTCACCTCTTCGGGGCGGGGCTGCATTTTTGCGGGCTGGGTTTTCTCCGTCGCGCCTCGCAATGCGGGAGCGACTTCCGCTTGGGGCGGAGTTTTTGATTTCAGGACGCTTTGGCTCTCCTGCCCCATGGTTGGGACGGACGGACGGCTCGGTGCCATTTCTTCCTTGGCTCCGGCAAGAGTTCCGGGCAGGGCGGACGGCTTGGCCTTTGTCACTGGCGGCGTGGCGGTGGCCGGGACGCTCGGCTGCGCTTGCAGCCATTGCGGCGGCTTTTCGGGGGTGGCGGGATTCATGCCGAGATTGAGCATCAGCTCCGACACTTCTTTTTCCAGGTCTTCACGCGAGCGGCTTTTGCCTCGTTTCGGCGTGGCGGCGGCCGGCTCTTTCGCCGTCGCGGTCTTGCCGGGGTTTTTGGGGACGGCGGGCTCTTCGGTCCCAGGGGGTGGAAAAGCCTGGGGGATCGGATCGGTCTTCTCGGTGGCGGCAGGATTCAGCTTGCGCAGCAGACCTTGCAGTTTGGTGGCGACGGGAGAAGGAAAGAGCCCTTGGGCCGTGGCGGCGGGAGTCTGGTTCATTGTGCTTTTCCTTCGGTCATCCGTTTAATTTCGAGCATGATCTGTTGAGCCTGGTCACGCATGGCTTTCTTCATTGAGGCGGGGAAGATTTCCGGAGCCTTGGTCTTGCCTTCGAGCATATTGGCGAGGATGGTGGCGCGCTTGGTCGGGTCCAGTTTCAGCAGGACGCGGGAGCCGATGGTGACATCCATCGCGCCGATGGCGAGCATCTGGGCGTCCGGGCGCATCTTGTCGATGGTGTCGGCCAGGCTCTGCATGTTTTCGATGTTGGCTTTGCCGATGTAATCGAGCACATCCTTGTTTGCCTGGTCGCGGTCGAGAATCAGCTTGTCGATGGCCGCTTTCTGATCGTTGAGGAGTTTCTTGATGTCCAATTCCTTCTTCTCCATCGCCGCAAGCAGGGACTGATTGCTTTGGATCATCGTGCCCAGCATTTTTTCGCGATCGTTTTGGGCTCGTTCCCGGACTTCGAGCGACTTGGTCTTGGTGGCCAGATCGAGCACCAGTTTGTCGACGAACTCCTCGTTCTTACTGCCGGGGTGGATCGGATTGGGTTTTTGCGCCTCTTCATCCTCTTTCTGTTCTGCCGGGGTCCGGACGTGGGCGTGTTCGGCGGGGATCAAAGGAGATGGCCGCTGCGTTTTTTGTTTCATCACCAGCAGCCAGGGCTCGGCCGCCTCGTAGTCTTCTGCCGATAAGGGCTTGGGAGGACGGAAAGCTTTCAGGGCTTGCAGGCCGAAGGGGCGCTTGTCGGTGGCGATGACATAGGCGGCCAAAGACAGGCTGCCGGCGGCGACGACGCTGAGCAGCAGGATCAAGAGCAGCAGGATCTTGGTGCGTGATTCCGGGTTCATGAAAAATTCCTTGCGGGGTTTACGATGGCTACCAAGGCATCTTCCATGCCAAGGACCGGGAGAGCGCCGCCGCCGTCTGCCTAAGGAAAGAGCTTCCTTCCGCATCGGAAGAAAAATCCGTCATCGAACCCGCCACGGAGCGTCCCGCCGTTTATCTTAGGCGGCAAATCCGGAGAACTTCATGCCCCGCCCCGAGCTCCCCCGCCCCGCCATTGTCGGCACCATTTCCGACTTCGCCACCTTCAGCCGCCTCGCCGCCGGTGAAGTCCCCGACGGGGCCGACCTGGTCGAGCTCCGTCTTGACCAGCACATGGATCTGGCCGAAGCGCGGCGCTTGGCTCCCCTGGTTTCCCGTCATCTGCCGGTGATGTTGACCATCCGAACCTGCCGCGAAGGAGGAAGCTGGGAGATCAACGACCGCGATCGCCTTGAGCTCTTCCGCAGTTTTTTCGGGCTGGTTGAGATTTTCGACATCGAGATCGAGTCCCCCTTGTTCGCCGCCACCCGCCGCAGCGATTTCCCGGCGGAGGCCATCGTCGTCACCTCCTTCCATGATTACCAGGGCATCCCCGCTCCGGATCGACTCGCCGGACTTCTTGCCAAAGCCGAGAGCTGGGGCGCGGACATCGCCAAGCTCGCCTGCCGCGCCGCCAACCAGGCCGAGGCCGAAGCCTATGCCCGGCTGCTCGACCTGCCGCGGCCCAAGCCGCTCTGCTTGATCGCCATGGGCGACGCCGTCTGCCGCACCCGTTATGATTTCCCGAAACGCGGCTCGGCCTTGACCTATGGCTGGCTCGATCGCCCCGCGGCGCCGGGACAGCCCTCGGCGAAGGAGCTCGCCGAGCACTTGCGCGGCTGAAGTTTCCATTCCGCAGGATCTTGGCTTGCAAGATTAAGTACAAATGAAGCAAATTGCCACCGGGGAATGAAGCTCAGCCGATCAGGCAGGGCTCCCAGTCCTTGTACACCGGCTCGCAACCTTTCGCTTTGACGATTGCCGCGATCTCGTCGAGCTTGCGCTCGTCGGTGATGTCAAACTGCTTCAAGGCCGCTTCGGGGGAGCAATAGCCGCCGGGTTCGGTCGCTGATTCCGCCGACATGTGGGTGACGCCGAGGCCGATCAGGCCGTCGCGCAGGTAGGCGGGCTCGCGGGTCGATAGGTTGATCCCGGCATCGGGGAAGGCGAGGCGCCAGGCGAAGATCAATTGCACCACTTCGCGGTCGCTGACTTCCACCGCCGGCTGATAATCGGTTTCTGACGAGCAGAGGCGAGGCACAGAGACGGAATATTGCACCCGCCACCAGCGCTTCATCAGATATTCCAGGTGAGTCGCGCAGGCGAGCACATCGGCTTTCCAGTCGGGCGCCAGGCCGAGAAGGACGCCGATCGAGATGCGGCGCATCTTCGCTTCGGCACCGCGTTCGGCGCAGGCCAGACGCCAGTCGAAGTCGCGCTTCTTGCCGCGCAGGTGGACCTTGGCGTAAACCTCGCGGTCGTAGGTCTCTTGATAGACGGTCAAGCCGTCCACTCCGTCGCGCACCAGGAGCTCATAGTCCTGGGTCCGGAACGGCGCCAGTTCGATCGAGGTGGAGGAGAACAGACCCTTGGTTTCGCGCACCATCGAGGCGACATATTCCGGCGTGACGATCTTCTGTTGTTCGCCGGCGACGATGAGGACATGGCGGAAGCCGCGGCGGCTGAGATGTTCGGCCTCGGCCCGCATCTCGGAGCCGCCGAGGGTCTTGCGCTCGATTTTGTTCTCCATCGTGAAGCCGCAATAGGTGCAGGTGTTGGTGCACTCGTTCGAGACGTAGAGAGGGGCGTAGAAGCGGATCACCTTGCCGTGGCGGCGGGCGGTCAGATCGGCGGCGCGGGCGGCGATCTCTTCGATGAAGCCGGCGGCGGCGGGAGAAATCAGCAGCGCAAAAGTCTCGGGACCCTCGGGGATTTTCTCCGATGCGAGGAGGCGGCGGATGGCATCGGCATCGCGGCACTCCGCCACTTGACGCAGATCGCTGCGGTCACGGCTGTTGAACTCTTCAAGAAAACTCATGGTTTCGATTCCTGGATTTGACCCGCCAAGTCTACACCTGAAGAGCCGCGGCGCTAGAGTTGAGCCCGTCCTTAACACGCTGAATGACCCGGAGTATGACATCGAGAAGAAGCGCATCCTCGAGCATCAGAACAAACTTGAGATGAAGCGCTGAGCCCCGTGCTCGCTTAGCCGCTCCTCACGGGGCGGCTTTCTCTTGGTTAATTCCGCCGCAAGCTCCTCGGAAGAGCTTGCGGCGACTTCTTTTCCCACTAAATTGCGCGCCGAAATCAAACCCACGAGGACCCCCGCCCATGATCGCCGTCTCCAACCTGTCGATGCGCTTCGGCAAGAAAATCCTGTTCGAAAACGTCAGCAACAAATTCGTCCAAGGCTGCCGCTTCGGCCTCATCGGCGCCAACGGCGTCGGCAAGTCGACCTTCATGAAGATCCTCGCCGGCAAGCTCGAGCAAAGTGCCGGCGCCGTCGTCATCGACAAAGACTGCACCATGGGCTACCTGCGCCAGGACCACTACGCCTTCGACGAATTCACCGTGCTCGACACCGTCTACCAAGGCAACGACCGCCTGTGGAAAGTCCACACCGAGCGCGAAATCCTCTACAGCAAAACCGAAGACGGCAGCATCACCGACACCGAATCCGACCGCCTCGGCGAGCTCGAAGAAGTCTTCGGTGAACTCGGCGGCTACGAAATGGAATCCGAAGCGGTCAAGATGCTCAAGGGCCTGAACATCCCCGACGAGTGGAACACCATGAAGATGAGCCAGCTCACCGGCGGCTGGAAAGTCCGCATCCTGCTGGCCCAGGTCCTCTTCGCCAATCCCGACATCCTCCTCCTCGACGAACCGACTAACCACCTCGATATGGAAACCATCGAGTGGCTGGTCAACTTCCTCAAGCGCCACGAAGGCACGGTCATCGTCATCTCTCACGACCGCTACTTCCTCAACGCCGCCTGCACCCACATCGCCGACCTCGACTACGGCGCCCTGCGCATGTTCACCGGCAACTACGACGACTTCATGACCGCCAGCACCATCATGATCGAGCAGATGAATAAGGACAACGAGCGCAAGGAAAAACGCGCCGACGAACTGAAGGACTTCATCTCGCGCTTCGGCGCCAACGCCTCGAAGGCGAAACAGGCCACCTCGCGCCAGAAGGAACTCGAAAAACTCACCATCGAGAAGTTCGTCCCCTCGTCCCGCGTCGCGCCCTACATCCGCTTCATCTCCACTGTTAAACTCGGCGACAAGGTGATCTCGGCGGAAAACCTCAGCAAGGCCTACCCGCCCGCAGCGCCGCTGTTCAAGAAATTCTCCATCCACGTCAACCCCGGTGACCGCATCGCCATCATCGGCTCCAACGGTATCGGCAAGACCACCCTGCTCAAAACCCTCGCCGGCCTGCTCACCCCCGATACCGGCAAGATCGAGCTCGGCGACACCGTCCGCCTCTCCTACTTCCCCCAGGACTCCTCGGAAGTCGTCGACAAGCCCGAGATGCGCGCCATCGACTGGCTCGGCCAATTCGCTCCTCCCGAAGGCATGACCGAAACCGCACTCCGCGGCGCCATGGGTAAAATGCTCTTCTCCGGCGAAGACCAGTTCAAGCCTCTCAAGGTCCTCTCCGGCGGTGAAAAGGCCCGCATGATCGTCGCCAAGATGCTCCTCGAAGGTGGCAACTTCCTCGTCCTCGACGAACCCACCAACCACTTGGACCTCGAGTCGATCGAAGCCCTCAATGACGCACTGACGCAAGTCAAAGAGCCGATGATCTTCGTCTCCCACGACCGCCTCTTCGTCAACTCCCTCGCCACCCGC
>CAMCSH010000243.1 GCA_945877655.1 Lentisphaera araneosa HTCC2155
AGGTCAGTCCCCCTCGGAGTTCCTCATCGCGATGATCATCCAGGCGCAGCAATTGAAACAGGATCAAGCCGCCGCCTGATCCTGTTTCTTTGCCTCCCGGCCAGCTGGAGCTGCTAGGGATCAGGGAGGAGAACTCGTGACTCTCGAGAACTCCTATACCAATATTTTTCCCATATTGGCTCGCACACCGGTAAACGGGATATCGATGTCGAAGATCTGCGCCGAATCGAAAACTCTAAAGAGCCGCTGGCGATCTTGTACGACAAAAAAGATCCTAATAAACATTGCATCAAAGGCTTGCCTCCAGAAAATCCTCATGGAGTTGTTATCGGTTTGATCATTGCTCTACTCGCATTCGGCATCACCTGGTGGGAATATTTCCTGCCTGCTCGTGGCCACAGATTTTGAATTTGCCATCAGAGAAAAACCGCCGCAGATCCTGCGGCGGTTTTTTTATATTCTTGATGCTCTCAGCCGCCACTCGCCCTCCTCCCTCGTAACCAAAGCGGCGACCGCGATCACTTGGCCCTCCTCCACCAGCAGCGGCCAGGTGGCGCGGCGGGCAGAGGGAATCGCGGCGTCAGCGAGAAGATGAGCGACGCGACGCGGCGTCTGGCGTCCAGCAGGAAGCAAGGCGTCGCCGCTTTGCGGACAACGCAAAAGCAGGGGCAGGGTCGGGTCGAGATGCAGCTGTTGTCCCTCGCCGTCGCGGCTGAGTTCCAAATCCCAGTCGCCAAATCGGCAGCGTCGTTGACTTTGCCAATGCCACTCTATTGGCTCGGGCAAGGGCTGCTGCAATTGCCAGTCGCCGTGGACGCCGATGAGCAGAAGGTAGCCGTCGTCGAGAGCGATCTTGCGCTGGCGTTTCGCCTCGCGGCCAGACTCGAGCAGGAGGCGTTCGATCTGGCTTTCCGTCAAGGTCCGGAAATAGCCCTGATCGGCAAGCCAGAAGCGCAGCAAGCGCGAACGAAGAGCGGGCGCGGCGGCGGCAAAACGATGGTTTCCGAGGGGCGCTTCTGCCAAATAGCGACGAGCTTCGGACTCGATGAAATCGGCGTCTTCGGCAAGCCGGATTTGCGTCTTCCGCAAAGCCGCGGCGGCATCCAGCTTCGGCAGGATGTCGAGGCGAAGGAGGTTGCGTCGACAAAATGCCTCGTCATTGCTGGCGTCGTGGCGCCATTCGAGCTGATGCGCATTCAAGAAGCTTTCGATCTCGCGCCGCGTCATTTCAAGCAAGGGGCGACAGAAGGTGACGTTGCCTATTTTTTGCGTCGGGCGCATGCCGCGGAGGCCGCTGCTGGAGGAGCCGCGGCAGAGCCGGATCAGGAGGGTTTCGATCTGGTCGTCGGCGTGATGGGCGAGGAAGACCGAGGCCGTGCCGGCGATCTCCTGCCAGGCCAAGAGTCGGAGGCGGCGCGCTGCCTCTTCGAAGGCTTCGCCGGGAAGGAGCTTTTGCGGCACCTGCAAATCACGGCGGATGAAGGGGATTCCCCGTTGCTCCGCCCAAAGGCGGCAGAATTCCGCATCAGCTTCGGCCGCATCGCCGCGGGCGCCGTGGTGAAAATGCACCGCCGTGAAGGGGCGTCCGGAACGCCACAAGAGCTCGGCAAGGCAAAGGCTGTCGGCGCCGCCGGAGAAGCCGAGAAAAGCGGGGCCTGACGGCATTTTCGTCATCGCGTCGACGAATGTGGCGGGGAGATCAATCATGAATGTTCGTTTGCGCCCTGGAAGGGCGGCCGGATGTCAGCCCAGGGTGTAGCGACGAGGCACGAGTTGCAAACCCTGGGTAAGGATGAATAGGAATCCGAGCCCCGGCAGGGGCGTTCAGAATGAGGCTCTCCTTCTGAGTTCCAGCGGCATTCTGGACGCCCCTTCGGGGCTCAATGAAATTCGGGCTGGACCCAGGGTTTGTCCTCGTTCCTCGGACTACACCCTGGGCTATCGGCCGGCTGCCCCTCCGGGGCAAAAAACCAATATGAAATGACCAGGCACGAGCCTGAATGAACGCGCTATGGTCAATCCCCCTCATCTCAAATCTTGCCCTTGCTGCTCGTCCACGATCCAGATCCGTCGCCGATCTCGATGATGTGTTCGGCTTTCGAATAGAGCGGTACGCGCACCTTCGATTCGCTGAAGCGTTGTGCCCAGAGGAGTTCACCGGTGCTGGATTTGACCCGGACCACCGGGCGGGCAATGCCGGGAGCTTCGACTTCGACGAAGCCGAGGGGCTTGCGGCCGTCTTGATCCTGGGGACGCAGGATCATTGGCCAGCCGGGGTATTGACCGCCGAGGCAGGCGGCGCTGCTGAGGGGCCAGCATTCGATGCGGGTGCTCTGCTCCTGCGGTTTGAAAACGATGAAGCCGAAGCCGGGTGACCATTCGTCGCGGTTCTTGCGGATGCCGCCCCAGTCGTGCGGGTTGGCGCAGGCGATCATGTCCATCGGGTTGCCGAAGGGATCGAGCTGCGGGCCGAGCATCGACTTGTCGTTCGGATCGAAGCTGAATTTCTTCTTCGCCTGCTTCGGCGCCCAGGCGCGGGGGTAGGCGTTGGCGGTGGCAGGCGCGGTGAAGCTGAAGCCGGCGTCGCCGGGCTTGTCGACGCCATAGCGCACCAGGGTGGGCAGGTGCTGGTCGCCGGCGATGTGCACGGCGCGGGCGCGGCGCAGCAGGTCGACAGCGCGGTTGCGCGGGGTCTGCGGCCAGCCGTTGGCATCAAGGTCGAGCCAGTAATAGCCGAGATCGCGGGCGTGGTGGGTCGAGTACATGCCGAAGGGCGATTGCGACAGCACCGCTTTCAGCTCGGCACCTTGCCAGTCACCGGCCCAGTCGAGGAGGAATTTCTCCTGCGCTTCGCCCAACAAAGTCAGACCTTTGACATCCAAGTCCTTGGCTTTGAATTTGCTGGAGTCGAGATAGTGATCGGGACGTCCGCCGTCGGCTTCCGGCAGCTTGAGGGTGATGGGCCCGCTCTTGAAGAAGCGGTCCATCAGGATGGCGAAGGAGACGCCGCCCCATTTGAGCTCGCAGGTGTAGGGACGGATGCCGCGTTCCTGCACGGGCAGGACGCTGTCGGGCAGGTGGGCGCAGGTGGTGGAGTGGACGACATTGAGGAAGCTGGCCGAGCCGACGAAGCCGCCCTTGTTGGGATCGCGTCCGGGCGCGGCGCCGCCGCCGTTGCCCCAGATGTTGCCTTGGAAGGCGTCATGGTCGTCGGTGATCGAGACGCTCGGGCGGTTGCGCAGCAGCTCACCGAAGGCGTAGGCGTGGAAGTACCACTTGTAGAGATAGTCCTCTTCCGGCTCGGCCCAATCGGGATAAGTCGGCGTGCCTTCGTACATCTGGTCGCCGTAGAAGAAGATCAGATCCGGCTCGCGCTCGGCGATGCGTTGGACAGCATCCGCATGAGGGAAATAAAGATCTTCTTCCCAATCACGAGCTGGTCCCCAAGGACGGTGGATGATGCAACCGAGGACGGCCATGCTGACTTCGCCCGTGGGTTCCGCCGCGATGCGGCCGTGGCGATAGGCGTCGCCGATGCCCGGCAGCTCGGTGACGAGACGGAAATCAATGGCGTTTTTACCGCTGCCCCAGGTCTTCAGGTCGACGCGCAGCAGTGCCAGCAATTCGGGACGGGCGATGTCGGCGCGGGCCACTTCCAGCCAGGAATCGCCTTTCTTGAATTCGAGGCGGACCGGCTTGGTTTCTTCGGGTGCCAGGGGCAGCATCTGGGCGCTGAGCTTGAGCTGACCTTGATGGACGGTGTATTGGCTGAGGGCGAAGGGGCCGAAGGCCTGCTCCGGGCTGAACTCGGTTTTCACCTCCGAGAAGACCGGCACGCTGAAACGGGTGACGATGCCGTGGACGCCGGGGGCCTTGGCGCCTTTCTTGGCTGCGCCGTGATGGCAGGTGAGGGTGTAGCCGCCGATGAGCTTGTGGAGATCGGTGTTATTGAAGCTGACTTCGAAGCTGCGTTTCTGTCCGCTAAGCTCCTCGGCCATCATGTGCATGCGGAATTTCTCACCTGCATCTTCGACCGCTAGGGAAAGCTTGACCGGCCCCGAGTGCATGTCGACACGGTCCATGTCCTCCGGACTGAGCACCGGAGACGCCTCAGGGTCTTCCATGTCGATGAAGGCAAAACGACCGTCGCCGGTGATGCCGTAGAAATGGCCCGAACCAAAGCTGGCGCGGTGCTCGAAAACCATCGGGCGTTGACGCCAGGTGAGGTCGTGGCCGTGCCCGAGGGTTATGCCAGCGAAGCGGCCTTCCTGGAATTCCTTGCCCGGGCCGGAGAGGTCGACTTTGAATTCGGCGCGGAAGGTGACGGTGGGTTGAACCAAGAGAGTGCAGAGTTCGACCGCATTGCGCCAAGGCTCGAAGCATTTGCGGGGAGCGCATTCCAGCCATTCACCTTGGCGGCGCCAGTCCTGCAGTCGGTTGGCCCACCAGCGGGGGCCGAGCCAGCGGCGCGATCCAGGAGCCAGTTCCAGCTTATCGGCAGGCAGGCTATCCAAACGCGGCGAAGGTGTCGGCACGGCGACCCCGTTCAAGGCGCCAGTGAGCACCAGTCCACTACCAAGGATCCATTCGCGTCGGTCAAGTGTCATGGCTGAAAATCTCCGGATGAAGTTGTCGTGAAGTCGGCGTCAAACTTAGCTCGTGTTGGGAATTTCCTCGTCCCTTATTCCTTGCCTATCCGGCGCAGCAGCTCGTCGGCTTCGGCGAGCATGTGGGCGCGGGAGGGCGCGGCGGCGAGCTGACGCAGGGCGGCGGCGATCTGGCCGAGGCGGCCGAGGCTCAGGCAGCGCTTCGCCGCGGCCTCCTGGCGGAGGAGCAAGACGAGGCGGAGCCAAAGCAACAGGAGCTGAGCCGCGGCGTCATGCCGGCCGAGGCGTAGACTGACCACCGCGGCGAGGTAGCACAGGTCGGGATCCTTGGGCCAGGCTTCGAGGGCCTGTTCCAGCAAATCGACCGGCAGGCGACCGCACTGCTCAAGGACCGACAAGCCCGAGAAGCTGCAGCTGCAGCCGAGTTTGGGGATCGCATGAAGAGTCAGCAAGGTCGCGGCCCATTCGGCGGCTTCCTCAAGCCGGCCGATGATCTCGAGGCAGCGCAGCTTGTGCTCGGCCAGTTCGAGATCGCCGGGGCGCTCCGCCAGATCCATCTCGAGCAGCCGCAGATTGCGTTCCGACTTGGCGATTTCGCACTCGCGGCTGATGTCGCGATAACCGTAGTGACGGACCCGGAGAGGCAGCAGGATCGGCGGCGCCGACAACCGCAACTTCTCGTGTACCCGCCCGACGAAGGCGATGCCCCGGCCGGTCCGCCAGAGACGCCCGACGGCATAGTCGTTGTAGACATTCAGCTTGGCGTCGACATCGCACATCCGCAAAGCCGCCGCGTCGTGGCCCTTGTTCTCGAGATCGCTGACCAGCGGACGCAGTTGGGCGCCGTCGATCAGTTCCTCGTCGGCATCGAGTGAAAGCAGCCAATCGCAGCCAGACTGGGCGACGGCGAAATTGCGGGCGGCGGCGAAGTCATCGATCCAGGGAAAGCTGAAGATCTTCGCCCCCATCTCCGCCGCGATGGCTCCGGTGGCGTCGCTGGAGCCGGTGTCGACGACGATGATCTCGTCGACCCAGGGCGAGGCCGAAGCGAGGCAGCGGCGCAGCACCTTCTCCTCATTGCGGACGATCATGACTAGGGCGATCGACGGCTGCCGAGACGCCGCTTTGTCAGGGATCACATCACGTCGCTCGGTGCTCATGCTGCGGATCTCCACGGGGTTTCGATATCGTCAGGAATGTATTTGTCGGCGCCTGAAGTTACATGCTTGCTGAATGAAAAGATGGACAATCCTCACGCGAAGCCGCGTAAGCGAGAAGGAATTAAAGTAGATCTTCAGCCTAAAAACCGCAGTAGAGGAATGGAACCGGGTTGAAAGGTTGAAAGGTTGAAAGGTTGAAAGGTTGAAAGGTTGAAACGCAAGCACATGAGTGCGCCGGAGAAACCGGCAAGGAGTAAAAGGTGAAAGTCCTATACGGCGAAGACATAGCGAGTCACGCTGTCCCCGAGTCATGCGTCAGGCGCCGCGAGGCGCAGGGCGAA
>CAMCSH010000244.1 GCA_945877655.1 Lentisphaera araneosa HTCC2155
ATCGAGATGGAATCGCCGTCGCGAAGCGACAGGATGACCTGTCGGTGTTGGTGATGCACAAGCCGTACCCCAGCGCATCTGTCACCGCGTCGCTGCCGCGACGCCAAATTCATTTTCAAGCGCACCGGGGGTTGAAACCCCCGGCTACACTCACACCGTCGCTTCGCGACGAGCACACAAGCGCTGACTGGGTTGCACGGGTTGCTCATCCCCGTTCTTCCGCTTGGATGAGGCTGGCTTGCGTTCGTAAAAAATTTTGCAATTTGAACGACAGACTTTCAGATTACAAACTTTTTAAGACTTCTAGAAGTCCCTGCGGAGGCAGGACTTGGACCCCTTGGCGGAGCGGGAAAGCGGCGGGGACCGGGGCGATGACGTAGGCGTTTTTCGGCTGCAAATCCTCGATGCTGTGCCAGAAGCCGGCGCTGACTTGCGGGGCACTGTTGAGTTTGAATTCGAAGGCGAGGCGTTCTTGGCCGCGTTCGAGGACGAGGTCGATTTCCGCGCCGGACGAGGTTCGGTAATATGAGGCTTGCCACTCGGGCGTTGCGGCGAGGATCTCTTCCATGAGGAAGCCTTCCCACGAAGCGCCGCAGACCGGGTGGCCGAGCAGAGCGTTGGCGTCGGCGATGCCTAACAGGCTGTGCAGAAGACCGCTATCGCGGAGGTAGAGCTTGGGGTTTTTAACCAAGCGTTTGGCGACATTGCCGGACCAGGCCGGGATTTCGCGGAGCATATAGGTCTGCGCCAGCATGTCGAGATAATTTCGGACGGCGGTGTGGGAGCAGCCGAGGGATTGCCCAAGCTGAGAGAGATTGAGCTGTTGACCGTGCAGATGTGCGGCCATGGTCCAGAAACGGCGCAGGGTTTCGGCGGGGACGCGGAAGCCGAGCTGCGGCAGGTCTCGTTCGAGGAAGTTGCGGAGATATTGTTCGCGCCATTGGCGGCTGAGGCGATCCGAAGGGGCGAGCAGGCTGCCGGGGAATCCGCCGCGCTGCCACAAGCCCGACTGGTGCTCAAGGCCCGTCTCGGCTAGGCGCAAGGGCGCCATTTCATGATTCGCGAGGCGGCCAGCGAGGCTGTCGCGACTTTGGCGAAGCAAGTGCGGCGAGGCCGAGCCGAGGAGCAGGAAACGCCCAGGACGACGGTCGCGATCGATCAGACCTCGAAGCACGGGAAAGAGATCCGGCAGATGCTGGACTTCATCGAGGATAACGAGGCGCTCAGCGAGACTTTCCAAATAGACGTCGGCATCTTCCAATCGGCGGCGATCGGCCGGGCGTTCGAGGTCAAGATAGACACTGTCAGGCCGCGCTGCGCCCAAGAGCTTGGCAAGACTGGTCTTGCCGCATTGGCGAGGCCCAGTCAGGCAGACGGCCGGGAAATAGCCAAGGGATTCCTCAATGGGCGCTTGGATGGCTCGAGAAAAATCTTGCATATTGAAACCTTGTCATTCAATTTGCAAGAAATATAGACTTGGTTTTGGAGCTTTTCAACTACGGTGCAAACCTCATGTCTCCACATCGCATTACATGAAAAACCCCGATTGAGTCGATCGGGGTGAGGAGTTCAATGAGGTCCTCTTACCTCAACACACTCGGGCTGCTGATGTCGGCGGGCTTGATTTCTTCCAGCAGTTTGAGGACGATGTCGCGCGGGCTTTGGCCTTCAAGGCGGGCGCGGTAGTCGAGGAGGATGCGGTGGGCGAGGATGGGCACGGCGAGGGCTTTGACGTCGTCGAAGCCGGCGTGAATGCGTCCTTGCATCAGGGCGCGGGCCTTGGCTGCCGTGGCGAAGGCGAGGGCAGCGCGGGGCGAGGCGCCGTAGCGGACGCCTTCGGCGGCTTTTGAGCGGCCGGGGTGAGTGGCGTCGACGAGGCGGGCGATGTAGGCGGCGAGGACTTCCGGCAGGTGGACGCGGCGGCTGAGGGCGAGGAGCTGGATGAAGTCGTCGGAACTCATCACTTGCGGAACTTCCGGCGAGATCCCCATTTCGCGTTCCATGACGATGCGCTGCAGCGACTCGGGTCCGCCCTGGCGGATCTCGAGTTTGAAGAGGAATCGGTCCATCTGGGCTTCGGGGAGGGGGTAGGTTCCTTCGAGCTCGATCGGGTTCTGGGTGGCGAGGACGAAGAAAGGCTCCGGCAGTTTGCGGGTGACGCCCATCGAGGTGACGCAGTGCTCTTGCATCGCTTCGAGCATGGCCGACTGGGTTTTCGGCGAGGCGCGGTTGATTTCGTCGGCCATCACCAGGTTGGCGAAAATCGGCCCGGGGTTGAAGACCATGCTGCGATGGCCTTCCTGTTCCTGCAAGATGGCGGTGCCAGTGATGTCGCCCGGCAGCAAGTCGGGGGTGAATTGAATCCGGCGCGAGCTCAGACCGAGGGCTTTCGACAGGCCTTTGACCAGCTCGGTTTTGCCGAGGCCGGGCAGGCCTTCGAGGAGGATGTGGCCACGGGCGAGGACGCCGCAGACGGTGAGGCTGACGAGTTCGCGCTGGCCGATCAGGACCCGCTCCATGGCATCGACCAGGAGGGCGGATTTGGCGGCGGCGTCACGGGCTTCGTGGTCTTTCAGGACATCATGGTTCATGCGGGGCCGGGGGGTTAGGAGTTTAAGGAGTTTAAGCAGTTTAAGGAGTTTAAGAGGCAGAAGAGTAGAAGAGCAAGCGGCTTATTTGTAGAACTTTTTCAGCAGTTGAGCTTCTTCGGGGAGGAGGTCGGAGTTTTCGGCGTCGCTGCCGCCGTCGCCGGCGACGGCTTGGCCGCCATCGGTCTGGCCTTTCCAGGCTTTTTTATCGACTTCGGGGGCGCGTTTGCTGGACTTGATGATGATACCCGGATCTTGGCCGGCTTTGCCGCCTTTGAGGTGGAATGGAGATTGGACTTTCAGGCGTTCCCGTTCGTCGCCGAGGGGCTCGCCGCCATCGCCGGGGCCGCGACTTACGCCGCCTTCACCGTTGCCTTGTCCGTCCTGACCGTCCTTGTAGAGGCCGAGCATGGCGAGCAGGTCGCCTTCTTCGTTTTCCCAAGGACTGGCGTCGCCTTTGCCGTCGCCGCCGTCGAAGTCGAGGACGCCGAGATCGGCCGGGGCCAGATCGGCGAGGTTCTGCAAGGCGTTTTTGAGGTTAGCGAGGTCATCGGCTGAGAGTTCGGAACTGAGCTTGTCGAGGGCCAGGTCCTGGAGTTTTTTCAGCAGTTCGGGCGAGGCGGGAAGGCCGGAGGCGGCGAGTTGATCGAGGGCTTCCTTGGCGCTGGCATTGAGCTTGTCGCGGAATTTCTCCAAGGCGTCCTTGGCTTCCGGGGTCAAGGGCATGTCCTCCATGGCGTCGAGAGCGGCGGCGATTTCAAGGGAGCTGTGAATGGCCTGGCCGAAGGTCTTGGCGGCGGCGCCTTGCTGGGCGAGCTGGACTTCGACGCCTTTGCGGAGGTTTTCGGCGGCTTCGAGGAAGCTGTCGGAGTACCAGGAATCCTGCGGTTGTTTGAGCATTTCGTCGCTGCGCTGTTTCAACGCGGCGACCGCTTTCTGATCGAGTTCAGGCTTGGCTTCGGCGGTTTCGATGAGGCGCTGGGCTTCCTGCATGGCCATCGGGATTTGACGGGTCGGCGGGCTGCCGTGGAAGAGCGGCAGGGGGCGGGCCGGGCTCCAGGCGAGGGCGCTGAGGAGGATGGCCGAGGCGAGCAGAGGGGCGAAGATGCGGCGCCAGTCCCAGCTGCGGCCTTCGCCGAGGCGGTCCGGCAGGGCCGGCCAGTCGCCGCGACCTTCCCAGGCGCTGACCAGGGCGCAGTTGAGGCCGAGCTGGTGGTCGAGGTGGGCGACGAGTGGCATTTCGGCGGGCAGGCGGCGGCGGGCGTACCAAGCGGCAGCGCAGCTGATCAGGAGGAAGAGACCGAGGCCAGCGACGCTCAGGGCTTGGCCCCACAGCTCCCAACGGCCGGGCAGGCCTTTGATTAGGAAGCCGCTGAGGGCGAGCAACAGGGCCAGGATGGCTTGCGCCGGCAGGACGCGGTCGAGCCACCAGGCGAAGGCCAGGCGACGGCGGGTGTAGCGCAGTTCAGCGCGCCACGAGTGTTCGAGGGTGTTGGACATGGGGACAACTTAGCACCGCTTGGCGCGGGAAAGCAAATTTATTCTGCAGCTGAAACCGCGATTCTTTGGAGGTGAACCCTCATGCCACTCTTAAAACCCTAAAAGCCTTTCGACAGTGGTGACATGCGCTTGTCCGTGGGCATATTAGAGCCGCAAACCAACCTGAGGAAGCCATCCAGATGAACGAACTCGTCGTCAAAAACGTCCGCGGCCGCGCCGTGCCGGTCCGTGGCAATGATATCGATACCGACCGCATCATTCCCGCCCGTTTTCTCAAATCCGTCGTCTTCGACGGCCTCGGCGCCCACGCCTTCGCCGACGACCGGGCGCAATTGAAGGCCAAGGGCCAGCTTCATCCCTTCGACAAGCCTGAGCATCAAGGCTCCAAGGTCCTCATCGTCAACGCCAACTTCGGCTGCGGCTCCTCCCGCGAACACGCTCCCCAAGCGATCATGCGCTGGGGCATCAAGGTCATCGTCGGGGTCAGTTTCGCCGAGATCTTCTTTGGCAACAACATCTCCCTCGGCGTTCCCTGCCTGAAAGTCAGCGCCGCCGATGCCGAGTCTCTGCAGGACGCGGTGGAAGCCAATCCCGCAGCCGAAGTCGAAGTGGATCTCGAGACCCTCACCGTGACCGTCGGCACCCTCAAAGTCAAGGCGGAGTTGGCGGAAGGTCCGCGTCAGCAGTTCCTCGCCGGCTCTTGGGATGTCACCGCCGAGCTGCTCGCCAACCGCCCGCAGATCGCCGTCACTGCTGCACGCCTGCCTTATTTCTCCGCCTGGAAGGCCTGAGGCGCCAGCAACCCGAATCTCCTTTTGCGCTGAGCGCGAAGGGAGATTTTTGTTTTTCCGAGGAAATGATAAAAAGTATTGACAGTCAAATGCTTTAGAATTAGTTTTCAGAGGAGGGAGTTCACCATGATCGAGACTATCGTTTGTTCACATAGCCGAGAGCTGACCATTCAGTTGCCCCCGGAATATGTCGACCAGGATTTACGCATCACAGTGTGCGCTTTGGCTGAGTTGCCTCCGGCACAAGCGAAGCGTCAACTCGGCTGGATGACGGGTGGCCTTGTGCTCAGCCCGGATTTCGATGAGCCGCTGGAGGACTTCCGGGACTTCTCCCCGTGAGGCTTTTGGTGGATACCCATGTGCTGCTTTGGGCGGCAAGCGACATCGATAAGCTGAGCCCAGTTCAACGACGTCACCTGGAAGCTCCAGGCCACACCCCAGTCGTCAGTGCTGCCAGTCTTTGGGAGATCACGTCAACGCCGGAAAATTGAACCTAAAAACCGCAGTTGAAAGGTTGAAAGGTTCAAAGGTTGAAAGGAATAGCTGCAACAGCAACAATTAAGGACTACGAAGCAAATGTTCGGTAGTCATCTTCGCCAACCTTGGGCGATGTTCTTAGATTCGTCTCTTATCGATGTTGTTTATGGGTTTGCGTTTCAACCTTTCAACCTTTCAACCCGGTTCAATTCCTCTGCTGCGGTTTTTAGATTGAAGCTCCCTGTCAGCTTGGAGCAGTTTTTCGCCGATTTGGAGTTTCACGGCTTTGAGATTCTTCCGGTCAAACCCAGTCATTTGTTGAACTTGGCCTCCCTCTCTTTCTGGCATCGTGACCCGTTTGATCGACTGATGATCGCGCAAGCTCGCGCCGAAGCCATTCCTGTATTGTCTCAAGACGGTGTCTTTGAAAAATACGATGTCCAGCTCATCGGGTGAGCTGGAATGGCTTGGATGGATGACCCTAAAAACCGCAGTTGAAAGGTTGAAAGGTTGAAAGGTTGAAAGGTTGAAAGGTTGAAAGGTTGAAAGGTTGAAAGGTTGAAAGGTTGAAAGTATTAGCTGCAACAGCAACAACTAACGACTATGAAGAAAAGCTTCGGCAGTCATCTTCGCCGCTCCTGAACGTTGCTCTTAGAATCGTCTTTTGTTGCTGTTGTTCATACGCTTGCGTTTCAACCTTTCAACCTTTC
>CAMCSH010000245.1 GCA_945877655.1 Lentisphaera araneosa HTCC2155
TCGGGGGAGGGCTCTCCCCTAACTCGGTTGCGGAAGCGATCAGGGAGGCTAACTGCGTTGCGGATGTCAGAGGCGTCCAGACCCCCAGAATCGGTAGTTTGATAGTCAAATTCAGGGTGTGAGGGAGATGCAGAAAGGTGTAGAGAACCAAAGGTTGAAACGCAAGTGCATGAACAACAGCAACAAGAGCCGATTCTAAGAGCAATGTTCAGGGGCGGCGAAGATGACTGCCGAAGCCTTTCTTCATAGTCGTTAGTTGTTGCTGTTGCAGCTAATCCTTTCAACCTTTCAACCTTTGAACCTTTCAACTGCGGTTTTTAAGTTTAACCTAAAAACCGCTGTCGAACTTGATTGAGCTCAACTGCAGCTCGACCCCAAAGGGGTTTCAGATTTTAGCCTAGGGTCAAGCCGCATCGGCGACACCCTGGGTTGGAATGAGTTATGAATTATGACCCTGAAGGGGTCGCGGAAGGTCTTGGACTGCTGCGGTTTTTAGGTTTAAGGTTCCTACGGTGCCAAGATCGAGGACACCCCCCGATGGTCAGCGTCGTCCTGCCGATCACCACCCCGCAGGAGATCGCTGCTCTCGCCAAGGGCGAAATCGGTATCGAGGCCTTAGCATCGTCACGCTCCAGAAATGCGAGTTCGTGGCCGTGACCGAGTCCCCGGGAGCTGGGTGGCGATTCAGTTTAGTGAACGATATCAGTCAGCGGATTTTCTCCAGCGAAACACCTCGTCGATCCGGGGGAAACAGGTCGTCACCGCGGTATCCTCGCGCTTCGCCAGTTCGAGCGGATCGACGTCGTTGAACTCGAACATGCCGAAATGATGGCCGAGAAGGCGCGGAATGCCGGCCTCGCGGCACAGCGACAAGGCCTCGTCGAAGGTGAAATTCCCGGGCACGCCGCGACTGCCGCGGAATTCGTCGCGTCCGTTCACCGGCAGCAGGGCGAGGTCGATGTTCTTGCTTGCCAGCAGTTCGGCCAGGCCGGGGTAAGGGATGCAGTCGCCGGAGTGGTAGATTCGCAGGCCGCCGAGATCGAGGATGTAGCCAAGGAAGTGGCAGGCGCCGCGCTCGTCGTAAACGATCTCTTCGTGACAAGAAGCCACCGCCTCGACGCTGAGTTCAGGCGTCAAAACCAGCTTCTCGCCGGCATCAATCAGGCGCAGACGTTCCGCTGGAATCCCGGCCTTGCCGGTGGCGTGGGCGAGCTCAGCACGAGGCGCAATGACGAGGCAGCGGGGATTGCGCGGCAGGGCCTCTTTCAAGGTGCCGGCATCCATGTGGTCGCCGTGACGATGGGTGCAGAAATAGAAGTCGAGCTCGACCAACTCTTCCGGCAGGATCGGCGGCGGCATCATCCGGGTGTGCGGAAATTCCTTGCCGGCATACTTCACCGCCAAGGCGTCGGAGAGGTAGGGATCGAAGACGAAATTGAGGCCGCCGGAACGGAAGGCGAAACCGGCCTGGCCGAGCCACCAGAAGGCTGTTTCACCGGGGCTCAATTCGAGCTCAAGCCAGCGGCGAACGGGATGATCTTGACGGGTGATTTGCATGGCTCATTCTAACTCCCGGAGAAGATTTTCCACCGCCCCGTCGACGGCGCGATCGACGCTTTCGGCGGTGAAGGCTCCGGTGTGGGGCGTGGCGATGACGCGCGGGTGCTGAATCAGCCGCCAGTCGCTCGGGGGTTCGCTGGCATAGGCGTCGAGCGTGAGCGCGGCAAGATGGCCGGAATCGAGGGCGGCCAGGGCCGCGTCGGTGTCGATCAACTCGCCGCGGGCGGTGTTGATGACGATCAGGCCGGGCTTGAGTCGGGCCAGAGTCGCGGCATCGAGAAGAGGTCTGCCGTCGGCCGGCACCGGGCAATGCAGGCTGAGGATGTCGACCGTGGTGAGCACTTCGTCGATAGGAGCGTAGCGGAAGCTCGGGCCGGGCTGGAAGCGGGGATCAGGGAAGGGATCGTAGGCGAGCACTTCCATCTCCATTGCGACGGCGAAGCCGCTGAGCAGGCGGCCGATGGCGCCGCAACCGACGATGCCGAGGCGGCGACCGGCCACTTCGATGCCTTGCTGACGGCGCCAGGAACAGCCCTTCAGATCGCGATCCGCGGCGGGGATCTGGCGCGCTGCGGCGAGGATGTGGCCAAGGGCGAGTTCGGCGACGCCGCGGGCGTTGGAGCCGGCGGCGCGGCAGATCTTGACGCCGTGGCGAGCGGCGGCATCGGCGTCGATGCTGTTGAATCCAGCGCCGTTGCGGCTGATCACCTTGAGCTGCGGCGCTGCGCTGGTGATGACCTGTGCTGACACCGTTTCGACCCCGGCGAGATAGCCGCTGCAGCCGGGCAGTTTCTCCAACAGTTCCGCCTCCGAGGGCTGCACCCCCGGCGAGCTCAAGACAAGCTCAAAGCCGGCGTCGCGCAGACGCTGCAGGGAGGGATGGCCGCGGAGAGTGACCGAGCGCGGCGTGACCAGGATGCGGCGCATGGTCAGGAACCCCGTTCGACCAGGGCCGGACCCTGGGCGCTGTCGACTATCAGTTTCGGGAAGCCCTCGGTGAGGATGTCGCCGTAGTTGAGTGCGGCATGGGCGGGGTAGTTGCAGAAGGTGATCAGCGGCGTCTTGCCGGTGTTGATCGAGCGGTGGGCCCAGTAGGGCGGCACGTAGACCATGCGGCCGGGACGGAAGCTCTCGGCGCGGCATTCGCCTTCTGGAGTCTTCATCAGCATGAAGCCTTCGCCGCTGAGGCAGAGATAGGTTTCGGCGGTGGCGATGCGCTGGTGGTAGTGGCCCTTGGTCATGAAGAATTCGTCGCCGATCTTGCCGGGCAGGAGCTTGCTGATGCAGATCATGATGTGGCCCTCCTCGGTCGGGATGTTCTTCTCGAAGACCTCGTAGTGGACCGGATCCCCGTCGGCGGCGAGGGCCTCGATGGCGGCGCGGTCGCGGTAGTAGGGGATCATGGTCGAAGCGCGGGTCGATTTGCTGCGGTCGGGATTGAGCATGATCCCGGCTTGCAGATCGAAGTCGACGGTGAAGGGCGGGAAGTAGGCGGTTTGGCTGTTCATCAGACTTTCCTTTTGTTGGGTGAGACGGCGGCGGCGACGGCGCCAAGACGGTCGAAGGCTGGGCCGCTGACGGGGATGTCGATGGCGAAGACTTCGGCGATGACGCGGGTCCATCCGTGAATGAAGTAGACCCAGCCGTCCTCAACGGTCAGCCCGGCTGATTCTTTCTGGCGCAGGGCCTGGTCAAGGAAGAGCAGATCGCCGCGGTAATTGAACTCCCAGACGATGCCTTTTTGCGGGAAGCGCACAGCGTCGGTCAAGGGCGAGCCGGGAGCGTCTTTGCCGAGCCCGGTGGCGTTGACCACCACCGATCCCGCCGGCAGGGTCGCGACGACGGCGTCGTTGTCGACCGCGGCGGGGCAGAGGTGATAGCGGAAGTCGATGCCGCAAGCGCCGAGCGTGGCGTGGATGTGGCGCATCTCGTCGAGGCGTGGCTGGCTGCGGTTGGTGACATGGACGACGGCCGGCCGCTTGTCGGCGGCGATCAGGGTCGCGAGGTAGAGGGTGAGAGCAAGCGAGGAGCCGCCGGCGCCGAGGAGGCAGAGTTCAGCGCCCGATTTCCAGTAGCCGGAGGGGATGAAGGCTTCGAAGGACAGTCCGCTGGTCAAGGGGTCCTTGGCGTGGGCGCACAGCTTGCCGCCGCGCTTCGAAATGCAGCTCGCCTCGCCGAGGAAGGCGGCGTGCGGATCGACCTCGTCGAAGAGATCGCGGGCGGCCTTGAAGAGGTCGAGCTTGTGGGTGGTGACCAATCCGCCGAGGGAGAGCGGGTCGTGCTTGATGAAGTCGACGACGCTGCGATAGACCTGCGGATCGTCATGCACCTTGCAGTCGATGCCGCGGATCACCACGTCACCGAGTCCGAGGGCTTCGGCCCAGGCCGGAAAGACCTTCATGATCGAGGACTGGCCGGTGCTGACACCGATGAAGTAGAAAGTCGGCCGGCTGGCCGGAATGAGGGAATCGAGGGTGTTCATGCTTAACTCCTAGGGCTTTTCAGGTGATCGTGGAATCCCAGCAGATGTCCGTAGAGGCGACGGCTCTCGTTTGCGGCGGACGCAAGGGCGCGGCGTCCTTCTGGATCGGGAGTGATGGATTCGCCGCTTTGGCGGCGGGCGATGGCGGTGGCGGCGGGATCGCCGATGAGGCCGGCGGCACTGGCGCCGAGAAGGGCGCAGCCCTGCAGTCCGGCCTCGGGTTCGGGCGAGACCTCGAGCGGCAGGTCGAGGGCGTCCGCCTTGATCCGGTTCCACAGCGCGTTGCGGGTGCCGCCGCCGACGCTGAGCACACGTCCCGCACGCAACCCGAGGGCGGCAAAGGCCTCGGCGTCGCGCGCCATGGCGAGGGCGACACCTTCCATCACGGCGCGGATGAAATGCGGCGCCCGATGCTGCAGGCCGATGCCGGAGAAGACACCCTTGGCGTTGCGGTTGTCGCTGCGGCGTTCGCCGCGCAGGTAGGGCAGGAAAAGCAGGTCCTCGCTGCCTGCGGGAGCCTCTGCCGCGAGGCGGATGAGATCCTCATAGGAAGCCGGCGCGCCGCTCGAGGCGAACAGGTCGCGGCACCAGGTCATGCTCAGGCCGCCGCAATCGAGGATGGTGAAGGGGATCCAGCCGGGGATGACGTGGCGGCAATTCTGGATGCCGGCATCGATGAGGGGCGCCGGGCTGTGCGCCGCCAGCAGCGAGCTGGTGCCGGTGACATCGGCGAGCAGACCTTCACCCGCGATGCCGAAGCCGAGCATCGACACCGGGAAGTCGCCGCCTCCCGCGACCACCGGCGTGCCGACAGGCAGGCCCGTGGCGAGCGAGGCCGACGCCGTCACCCGGCCGATGATCTCGTGCGAGGCGAAGATCGGTGGAAACTTGGCGAGATCCAGCCCCATCGCGGCGGCCAGCCCGGGTGAATATTCGCCGCTGCGCCAGTCGTAGATCGCCGAACACGAGGCCTCGCTCGGATCGGTGGCGGCGACTCCGCTGAGGCGGAAGTTGAGGAAGTCCTTGGGGACCAGATAATGACGGCTCGCCGCATAGGCCGCGGCGTGATGCTCCTTTTCCCACAGGATCTTGATCCCCGTCCAGGCTGGATTCGGCGCGTTGCCGGTTTCCGCCAGAAAGAGCTTGTCGCCGAGCTCGCGTCGGAGGAAATCCACCTGCGAGGCGCAACGTTTGTCGCACCAGAGCTGGACCCAGGGCGTGGTCAGATCGCCATGGGCGTCGATGCCCACCGGACCATGCATCTGGCCGCAGCAGCTTACCGCCGCGACCGAGCGTCCCGCCAGCTCGGACGAAGACAAGACCTGGCGGATCACTTCGCAGCTCAATCGCCACCAATGCTCCGGACGCTGCTGCGCCCAAGCCGGCTGCGGGTTATCAGTCTCCTGCGCGATCTGGACGAGCTTGAGGATCTTGCCGTCGGCGTCGATCGCCGCCGCACGGACGCTCTGGGTGCCGAGATCGACGGCGAGGATGAAGGGCTGGTTCATGATTCAAATCTCCTGGAAAGCGGTTTCAGCTTCCCAACAGATAAACCAATTCCTCCTTCTGTTCCGCCTTAGAATCTAGATTGCAATGAGTTTCTAAATATGGGATTCAGGATTCGGGGGTGAGTGAATGGTTGAATGAAATCGAAGACCTCCTACTCTCGAGGTCATGAGTTGATGGTTTGTAGCTCTGGATTTGAGCTCTGGCAGCAGCCAGCCAAGAGCGCACCAGCTAAAAGGAACACCGTTAAGTCATCAACTAATTCGACCTGTGCAAGTCTCGAGATTGCCATATCCTCTTGCCCCGGAGGGGCAGCCGGCAGATAGCCCAGGGTGTAGCCCGAGGGACGAGGGCAAACCCTGGGTGGGATGCCGAGTCGATCCTAGCCCCGGAGGGGCGTCCAGAGATCATCCGCGTCAATCACGCGCATTCTGCTCGCCCCTCTGGGGCTCCGGTCGATTTTCTCCCTTACCCAGGGTTTGCGACTCGTGCCTCGTCGCTAC
>CAMCSH010000246.1 GCA_945877655.1 Lentisphaera araneosa HTCC2155
AACGCTTCGATGACTTCAGCTTCGAAAACGACCTGATCGCCGGCCGCTTCTACAGCCAACGCCTGAAGGACAAGGTCGCTCCCGTCGGCGCCATCGACGTCTGGTGCAAAAATACCCCCGCCCTAGTCACTGCCGCCTGGTTCAAATCCGGCGACTACCACAAAGACCACGGCCAAGGCGGCGACTTCTACTCCTGTCACGGCGGCCTCGGCAACGGCGGCCTCGGCTATCTCCTGCCAGATGGCAAGCTCGTCCCCAGCCCGGCCTACGACAAGGCCGCCATCGTCTTCTCAAGTGCCGACGAAGTGGTCTTCGAGCTGACTTATCCGGCGGTTCAGGTCGGCAGCGCCAGCATCGTCGAAACCCGCCGCGGCAGCCTCAAGGCCGGCTCACGCTGCCTCGAACTGAGCAGCCGCTTTGAAGTCACGGGCGAAGCGAGCGGCATCCGCGTCGTCGCCGCCCTCACCAGCCGTCAGGAGGCGGAGACCGCAGAAGCTCCGGGACTCCTGCTGCAATGGGACAAGGCCGAGGGCAAGGACAACGGCTTCGTCGGCCTCGCCGTCAAAGCTGCTCCGGACGCCAAAACCTTCAGCTACGCCAAGCACCGCCTGATCGAAGCCGGCACCCTGAAAGACGGCGCCAAATGGTCCAGCGGTTCCTGCTGGAGCAAAGGCGGCGTCTCCAACTTCGCCGCTTGGAAAGCAGCAAACCAAAAAGCGCAGTAATCGAGGCACTCTTAATTCACCCCAGGAATCCCCCATGAAAATCGTCCGCTGTCCCGATGAAGTCTCCTACGCCCGCATGACCACGACCGAGCTCCGCGCCGGCTTCCTGGTCGAAAACCTCTTCACCCCCGGCCAGCTCGATCTGGTCTACACCGAGCTCGACCGCGCCATCGTCGGCTCGGCCGTGCCGCTCGACAAGGCGCTCTCCCTCCCCGCCGGCGAAGAGCTCAAGGCCGACTTTTTCTGCCAACGTCGCGAGCTCGGCGTCCTCAACGTCGGCGGCGCCGGCAAGGTCCTCGTCGACGGCGTCGAATTCCCCATGGCCAAGCTCGACAATCTCTACATCGGCCGCGGCTCGAAAGAGATCAGCTTTGTCAGCGACGACCCGGCCCATCCCGCGCTCTTCTACCTCGCCTCTTACCCGGCGCACAAGGAATACCCCAGCCGCCTCGGCAAAAGCGCCGACATCGGCGTCCGTGAGCTCGGCGCGGTGGAGACGGCCAACCAGCGCCGCTTGTCGCAAGTGATCCATGAAAACGGCATCCCTTCCTGCCAGTTGGTGATGGGCTACACCGAGCTGCACTCCGGCGGCGTCTGGAACACCATGCCGCCGCACACCCACGCTCGCCGCACCGAGATCTATTTCTATTTCGACGTCCCCGCCGAACACCGCGTCCTGCATATGATGGGCCGCCCCGACGAAACCCGTCCGCTCTGGGTCGCCAACCTGCAAGTCGTGCTCGCCCCCACCTGGAGCATCCACACCGCCTGCGGCACCACCTCCTACCGCTTCTGCTGGCACATGGGCGGCGAAAACCAGCGCTTCGACGACATGGACGCCGTGCCAGTCGCCAGTCTGCGCTGAAGGCGGGACATAACTAGGGCACAACTAGGGGGCGACTAGGGCACAACTAGGCAACAAGCAGAACACTGCCGCGTCACCCTCGTTCCGCTAGCTCCTAGCTCCCTAGTTCTCCCCTAGTTCTCCCCTAGTTCTCCCCCTAGTTCAACCTTTCAACCCGGTTTCACCCCATGATCACCCGCTTCCGCTGGCTCATCTGCGCCCTGTTGTTTTTCGCCACCACGATCAACTACATGGACCGGCAGATCCTGTCGCTGCTCAAGCCGATTCTCGACAAAGAGATCGGCTGGACCAACGAGCAGTTCGGAGCGGTGAACTCAGTCTTCCAGGCCTTCTACGGCCTTGGACTGCTCGGCTTCGGCTTTGTCATCGACCGCATCGGAGTCAAGACCGGCTACGCCCTGTCGATCACCGGTTGGAGCCTGGCGGCGGCGGCGCATGCGCTGGTCAGCAGCGTCTTCGGCTTTCAGGTCGCACGCGCCTTTCTCGGCCTTACCGAGGCCGGCAACTTCCCCGCCGCAGTCAGCGCTGTGGCGCAGTGGTTCCCCAAGCGCGAACGCGCCCTCGCCACCAGCTTGTTCAACGCCGGTGCCAATGCCGGCGCCATGGTTGCGCCCGCTCTGGTCCCGGTGATCGCATCGCACTGGGGTTGGCAGGCCGCCTTTGTCGTCGCCGGCATCGCCGGCTTGTGCTGGCTGCTGCTCTGGCTGCCGTTGTATTCACTGCCGCGCCAGAGCCGTCATGTCTCACCCGACGAACTCGCGCTGATCGAGTCCGATCCCGTGACGCCGCAAGCCAAGGTCCCCTGGTCCAGCCTGCTGGGCTACAAGCAGACCTGGGCCGTGTTGGTCTTGAAAATCTTCACCGACCCGGTGTGGTGGTTCTTCCTGATCTGGCTGCCGGATTTCTTCAAGAAGGGCCGCGGCCTCGACATCAAGGCCTCCTGGCATTATCTCGTCGCGATCTACGGACTGGTCACGGTCCTCAGCATCGCCGCCGGCTGGTTCACCGGCCGCCTGATGCAGCGCGGCTGGGACAACACCCGCGCCCGCAAAACGGTGATGCTCGGCTGCGCCTTCTGCGTCCTGCCGATCCTCGGCGTCACCCATGTCGACGGCCTTTTAGGACCCGGTCACGAGAACGCCGCGAACTGGTGCATCGTCCTGATCATCGCCTTTGCGGGCGCCGCACACCAGGCCTGGTCGGCCAACCTGTTCTGCACCATCTCGGACATGTTCCCGAAAGAAGCCGTCGCCTCGGTCACCGGCCTCGCCGGCATGGCCGGCTGCGTCAGCGGCATCGCTTTCCCGCTCTTCTGCGGCTGGGTGCTCGACCGCCAGCCCGGCAATGCCGGCTACGCTATCCTCTTCGGCTGCTGCGGCTTCGCCTACCTCATCGCCTTCGCCATCAACCACCTTCTCGCCCCTCGTTTCGATCCGATCGGGAACCCGGTTGAAAGGTTGAAAGGTTGAAAGGTTGAAAGGTTGAAACGCGAACAACTGACAAAGTCGCTCAAGCTCCAGTGACGTTTCCGCCTTCCGCCTTCCGCCTTCCGCCTTCCGCCTTCCGCCTTTCAACCTTTCAACCTTTCAACCTTTCAACCTTTCAACCCGGTTCCAAAATCATGAATCTCTTCGACCTCCGCGGCAAGACCGCACTCGTCACCGGCGCCAGCCGCGGCATCGGCCTCAGCTTCGCCACCAGCCTCGCCGAAGCCGGCTGCGACATCATCGGCGTCTCTGCCACCCTCAAACCCGGCAGCGACGTCGAAAAGCTCGTCACCGGCCTCGGTCGCAAGTTCCACTCCTACGCCTGCGACTTCTCCGACCGCGACGCCCTGCGCAGCTTCATCAACCGGGTCAAGATAGAGCGCGGCATCCCCGACATCCTCGTCGCCAATGCCGGCACCATCCGTCGCGCGCCCGCCGCCGAACACGCCGACGAGCTCTGGGACGAAGTCATCGCGGTCAACCTCGACTCGCCATTCCTCCTCGCTCGCGAGTTCGGACGCGACATGGTTTCCCGCGGCTCCGGCAAGATCGTCTTCACCGCCTCGCTGCTCTCCTTTCAGGGCGGCCTCACCGTGCCCGGTTACGCTGCCAGCAAGGGCGGCATCGCCTCGCTCACCAAGGCACTCGCCAACGAATGGGCCGGCAAAGGCGTCAACGTCAACGCCATCGCCCCCGGCTACATCGCCACCGACAACACCGCCGCACTGCAGGCCGACCCGGTGCGCAATGCGCAAATCCTCGCCCGCATCCCCGCTGGCCGCTGGGGCAAGCCAGAAGACCTCACCGGTGCCCTGATCTTCCTCGCTTCGCCGGCGTCCAACTACGTCAACGGCACCATCCTCACCGTCGACGGCGGCTGGATGGGGAGATGAGGATTCAATTAAGAATTAAGAATTAAGAATTAAGAATTAAGAGCAAGGAGCCAGGCATGAAATTCCCCAGCATTTTCTTGGCCATTGCCTTGAGCGTGACGAGCTGCCAAGAGCCGCCCGCTCCTGCTCCCGCTCCTGCTCCCGCTCCTGCGCCTGCGCCAGCTCCAGCCTGGCCCGCAGCGGCCAAGGGCCTGCCCGACTTCAGCTACGCCGGCTACCAGCATGGTGAAAAGGCGATCCCCGACATCCAGGGACCGGTCTTCAAAGTCGAAGACTTTGGCGCCGTCGCAGATGATGACAAGCCTGATGGCCCGGCGATCCAGAAAGCCATCGACGCCTGTGCCGAGGCCAAGGGCGGCGTGGTCCTCTTCGCCAAGGGCCGTTACCTGATCAACACCGACCGCCAAGCCACCCAGGCTCCGGTGTCGATCCGCAGCAGCGGCATCGTCCTGCGCGGCGCAGGTTGCGGCCCTGGCGGCACCGTGCTGGCCTCACCGGCGGAGATGCAGCCTGCGAATCCGCTGCAGATGTGGACCGGTCGCTGCCCGATCGTGGTGAATGGCCGTGCAGCACTCGGCAAGTCCAGCGCCGCCATCATGGCTTCCGCCAAGCTCAACGCCCTCAGCCTCCAGCTCGACCCGAAACACCCCTTCAAAGCTGGTGACCGCATCGCCTTGATGAAGTCCTTCAAGGGCGAAGCCGCCGCCAAATTTGTCGCGCCCCATCCCTGGGAGTCGAAATGGGACGGCGTCGTCTTCTGCGAATACCACGAGATCACGTCCGTCCATGGTGCCGAGATCAGGCTCGCCGAGCCCTTGATGACGCCGATTGACGCGGCTGACAAATGGATCGGGAGAGACTGCCGATTCATCTCCGAAATCGGCGTCGAAGACCTCTGTTTCCAAGGCGCTTGGAAAGGCGGCTTCAAGCATCATCGCTCCTGGCTGGATGACTCGGGCTGGCGCGGCATGAGCTGGAGCGGCGTCGAAAACTCCTGGATCCGCCGCTGCGTCTTTTCCGACATGAACTGGGCCTTCCATCTCAGCCAGTCGCGCCAAGTGACCATGGAAGATGTCCGCATCACCGGCCATGAGGCACACTTCGGTATCCAGGCGAGCAAGACCTACGGCTTCCTCGCACTCGGCGTCAAAGATGAGGCCGGCATGCATCACGGCCCCAGCGTCCAGAGCGGCGCCTGCGCCACCGTTTTCCACCAATGTTCGTGGTCGCCGAAAGGCAGCTTTGACAGCCACGCCAACAACCCCTATGCAACACTGCACGACGACAACCGCGGCGGCCTCAATCTAAGCGGAGTCGGCGGGGCTCCCAATAACTTCCCCCACCACCTGCACAACCTCGTGCTGTGGAATCTCGAAGTCAGCGCCACCCCTGGCCGGAAAGTCGACTTCTGGACCGTCGGCAAAAGCAAATACCCGCTCAGCTTCGTTGATGTCCAGATCTTCGGCCTGCACGGCCCGGGGCTCGACAAGATCCAATTCGATTCTTCCAGCATCGCCCGCAACGAGCCCCTCGGCCAAACCCTCAGCCCCCGCTCGCTCTGGCTCAGCCAGCTGGAGACCCGGCTGAAGAAGATCCCAGCGCATTTCTCCAAGCAGTGAACTTCCCCGCCTACACCGCCGCCTTGCCCTGTAGGCCGAGTTGACGGCGGCCGGATGGGGGAGATGAATCTAGAAAATTTCCAAGCTTATTACCTTCATCCTAAAAACCGCTGTCGAACTTGTTCGTCCAGCGACAACTAAAACAATCCACTTGCGACAATTAATATTAGTCCAGTTCTACGGGTCCATTTTACGCTCTCCTTGCGGTTGCCAGCTGAGTTCGCCCCCCTGGCCACCCCCGCGGGGGTGGCCAGGGGGGGCTTATATTTAGTCGCCTGCGGCGCCTTCTTTTTCCATCGCGATTTTCGAGCGGATGCTATCCCCGTCGAAGTGCAGGATGATCGAGTTTTGAACCAAGCGATCGACGGCGG
>CAMCSH010000247.1 GCA_945877655.1 Lentisphaera araneosa HTCC2155
CGTTTCATCCCCGGGGTAGGCGATGCGCCAACCCCGGGCTGGAGGCCGCAACCCCATTGGGGTTGAGCATCGAGCAGGTGCCATCGGCTTCCCAAAAATCTCCCGCTGCGGGTCAGGAAGTCTGAAATTCTATTCTGCGTCTTTCTGCGTCTTCTGCGGTTGCCTGAGCTCGATCCCGAGTTGCACAGATCGAAAAAAAAGGCGCCGGATTTCCCGGCGCCTTCTTCAGCTTGTGATGTTGCGATCAGTCGGCTTTCAAGGTGCTGCCGTGGCGGCGGTTGTACTCGGCGATCAGACGGCGGGCGACGGCGTTGGAATCCTTACCGGTCTCGAAGACCAGGGTTTCGCCGTTGGGGCCTTCGCCGAGAAGAGTTTTGGTGTAGGGGATCTCATTGCTTTCTTTGTAAGATTGGAGCGAGGCGACGCTGCCGACCAGATAGATTCGGCCGTTGGCGGCGACTTCGTGATAAGTGAGGCTTTCGAGAGCGAACTGGCTCCACAGATCCTGGCTCCAGTGGCTCAGGCGGGGATGGGTTTCGACGATGACGTCTTCGCCGCCGGGGCCGGCCTTGGGGCGCAGTTCACTGCTGGCGGGAGTGTCGGATGCGCCGCCGACCAGGACGATCTGGCCCTTGCTGCGGAGCGCGCGATATTTGAAGCTGACGAGCTGCTTCAGATCGTCGGCGCTGATGCTGACGCTGGGATTGATCGCGGCGGGGGCGCAGACAGCCTGGTCGAGGACCTTGCCGTGGCGACGGGCGTATTCACGGATCAGACGGGCCGACAGGAGGCTGCCGTCTTTTTCGTGCTCGACGACGACGGTTTCGCCCTTGACGCCATCACCGATGAAGGTGCGGGTGTAAGGAACTTCGTTGGTGCTTTGGAAGTTCTTGCGGCTGGCCGGGCTGCCGATGACGAAGGTGCGGCCGTTGGCTTCGATTTCCTGATACAGAGCGGTGGCGGAGTAGAGGCGGTCGTGCAGCATGGAAACTTGCGGGTCGGCTTCGACAACGAGGTCCTTACCATCGGCAGCTTCGCCGGGGTGGACGATGCAGGAGGCGGGCAGCTTGCCGGCGGCGACGGCGGCAGTGGCGGCGGCGCTGGCGTAGACCACGGTCTTGCCGTCGATCATCGCAGTCTTCATCGGCGCGTTGATGTCGACGATTTTGGCCCAGCTCAGTTCGCCGGTGACCGGTGAATGAGAGGTGATGCTGCGGTCGGGAACGACAACCGGAGCGGCGACTTTGGCAGTGCTGTGGCAGGCGCTGAGAGCGATGAGAGCGGACAAGGCGCAGAGAGGCAATTTCATCTTGGGAATCTCCTTTTCATTGGGGTTGCCCCTAATCTCCTCAGCGGGACAGTCCACGCCTGCCGCTTCCGGTGAAAGTCTCATTCAAGCTTGGTTAAGATTGTGTTAATACATAAAAATCAATGATTTAACGCAAACTTAATAGTTCTCGAGCCGGATCTTTACCAAGAGGCGTTTTTATCCTTCCAGTGCCACTCGGCCAACAAGTCTCCAACCGCAAGAAACACAAGAAGGGAACCCCAAAGATGTTCGTCAAGAAAACCATCGTCACCGCCCTCAGCCTCGGCTTCGTCTTCGCCGCCCACGCCGATGACGCCAGCGACCTGAAAGACCTGAAAGAAATCGTCGCCAAGCAACAAGCCCAGCTCGAGACTCTCAACAAACAAGTCAAAGAGCAAGACACCAGCAACAAAGAAGCCGTCGCCCAGTACGTCAAGACCGAAGTCGACAACCAGATGAAAGCCCAGAAGTCGCTGCTCAGCCTCGGTAAGCACATCTCCTCGCTCAAGATCGGCGGCGACCTGCGTCTCCGTTACCAGCGCGAGAACGACTTCAGCGAAAATGGCTCGAAGGCAGTCTCCGCCAATCAACACAGCCGTGACCGCTTCCGTCAGCGCCTCCGCATCGGCATGGAATGGACCTCGAAAGATGAGAACTGGACCGTCGGCACGCGCCTCGTTACCGGTGGTGCCGATGGCCGCTCCACCAACGACACCTTTGGTGACGAATCCGGCATGCAGGCTTACGAACATGGCGACATCCGTCTCGACATGGCCTATGCCCGCATGAACTTCTCCACCAAAGAAGACGATTTCTACTCCGCCCTCACCCTCGGTCAGCAGAAGAACCTCTTCCTCAGCAGCTTCATCTTCAATGACGGCGACCTGACCCCCATCGGCGTCACCTACCAGTACAACATTTTCACTGGCGGCAATGCCGACATGAAGATCGAAGAGCGCCAGTCCTGGTTCAATACCTTCGGTGTCTACACCGTTGACCACCGCGCCAGCGGCCGCGAAACCAATGATATCATTGTCGCGCAAGCTCAAACAGGTTATCGTGGTGAACTCGGCGTCATCGCTCTCGGCATTGCCCACTACAACGACGGTGTCCGCGACACCAACCTTGATGGTGATAAAGTCGACAGCACCGACATTAAAGACCAGGATTACGGCTACAACATCGTCGATGCCTATGGCGAATTCAAGGTCTGGGAAGACGGTGCCGATTCGATCAAGTTACTCGGCCACGTTGGCTACAACCTGAGCGCCTCGGATGACTCGACCCAGACTGGCGTCACCGAAGCTGCTGGCATGGAATTCGGCGAAGGACTCGCCTACTACGGCGCCATCGAAGGCAAGTTCAGCGACTTCAAGGCCAGCTACGGCTGGGCTCACGTCGAAGCTGACTCGCTGCCGATCTTCATGATCGATTCCGACTTCGCCCATGGAGCCACCAACTATCAAGGCCATGTGATCAAGCTCGGTTACAACATCACCAAGAACTTGGAAATCGGCGGTACCGCCCTGCTCGCCAAGACCATCGAAGACAACACGTCTCAAATTGGTTCTCGCGACCTCTACCAGCTCGACATGGTCTGGAAATTCTGATCTCCAAACAGATCTGAAGGCAAAAGCTCCCCGGAAGATTCCGGGGAGCTTTTTTCGTGCTACATCAGTCAGTCAGAGAGCCAAGTGCTAGGGCGAACTCAACTCGCGCTGAACGGAAATAGATCTAAAAGGGCGCAGAAAGGCCGGTTTCCGCCACGATGACGCGATCAAGACGACCAACGACCAATGACGACCCGATCGTGGCCGGAATGGTCCTTTTCGACCCGGATGCTCTCAAAGCCGGCGGCGGCGAAAAGGCCAATGGCGGCTTCGCCCTGGCGCCAGCCGATTTCGCATATCAGCCAGCCGCCGGGGATGAGGAAGCGCGGGGCTTCCGTCGCGATGCGGCTCAGGAGAGCCAGTCCCTGATCCTCGGCGAAGAGGGCCAGATGAGGCTCGTGGTCGCGCACTTCCACGGCCAGGCTCGGGGCTTCATCGCGTCCGATGTAAGGCGGATTGGCACTGATCAATGCGTAGGGGCCGGCGGCGGCCACCGGGGCAAAAAGGTCGCCTTCGTGAAGCTCCACCGCGAGGCCGGTTTTTTCGACATTGCGGCGGGCCCAGGCGAGGGCCTCCGGCGACAATTCGACGGCGTCGATACTGAGGCCGCCCTTGAAGCTTTTTTGCAAGGCCAGCGGGATGCAGGCGGAGCCGGTGCAGAGGTCGAGGACCCGATCGCCGGCCTTGAGCAGGCGGCGGGCGTGGTCGACGAGGATCTCGGTGTCGTTGCGCGGGATCAGCACGCCGGGGCCGACCAACAGGGTCAAGCCGTAGAAATCCATTTCGCCGCAGATGTACTGCAGCGGCTCGCCGGCGACGCGACGGCGCAGCAGAATCCGCACCTTGTCGAGCTCGTTCTCCATGAGAGTCCGGTCGTGCTGGGTGTAGAGCTGGATGCGGCTCAAGCCGAGAGCGTGACCGATCAGCCATTCCGCCTCGAAACGAGGGGAATCCGACTTTGATTTCGCCAGCCACTCGGTCGACAGCTGCAGGACTTCTTTAAGGATTTTTGGCATGGCTAAGGCCATCACTTCTTGGCTTTGCCGGCCTTCTTTTCCGGCGCGTTGTATTCCGCTTCGACATTGATGGCGATGCCGCCGCGGGGACGGAAGTTGCCGATGACGATGGCGCGTCGGGGAGCGCAGGTGCTGATGACGTCATCGAGGATGCGGTTCACCACTTCTTCGTGGAAGGAGTTGTGATTGCGGAAGGAGAAGAGGTACATCTTCAGGGACTTGCTTTCGACGCATCGTTGATCAGCGAGGTAGCGGATGGTGATATGGCCGAAGTCGGGCTGGCCGGTGACCGGGCAGAGCGAGGTGAAGTCTGGGCAGTCGAAGGTGATCCAGTAGTCGCGCCCGGGGTGACGGTTGGCGAAGCTCTCGAGTTTGGCTTCTTCGGGGCTGGAGAAGTAGCCGCTTTCGTTCTTGGCGAGAAGGGTGAGCCCTTCGATCTTCGGATTGACGCTGGTCTTGGCTTTTTTCATGAGGTGTACTTGGGGTTCTGAGTTCTTGTCTTCGTTCAATTCTTAATTCTTAATTCTTAATTTTTGAGATGCGGCCAGCCATCGAGCGGGTGCAGTTGTGAGGAGCGGATGGCGGAAGCTTGGCGGATGGCGTTGAGCCGTTCGGCGGCGCGGTCGGCGTCATCGTTGAGGACGAGGTAATCGTACTCTTGCCAGGCGGCAATTTCATCGCGGGCATTGAGTAGGCGCTTAGCGATCGTCTCTTCGCTGTCGGTGGCGCGTTTGCGGAGGCGTTTTTCGAGTTCGGAGAAGCTTGGCGGGGCGATGAAGACGAAGACGCAGGCGCGGCGCAGGACCTTGTCCTTCTCGCAGGCTTTGCGGAGCTGGCGCATGCCTTGCACATCGATGTCGACCAGCACATCGCGGCCATTCTTGACCCGGTCGTAGATCTCGGTTTTGAGGGTGCCGTAATAATTGCCGTGCACTTCGGCGTGTTCGAGGAATTCCTCGTTCTCGAGGCGATGGAGGAATTCCTCGCTTTTGAGGAAGTGGTAATCACGGCCGTCCTTCTCGCCCGCCCGCACCTTGCGGGTGGTGCAGGAGATGCTGAACTCGAGAGCCGGCGCGAGCTGGGTCAGCTTCTGCCGGACGGTGGTCTTGCCAGCGCCGCTTGGGCCAGAGAGAACGAGGGCGACACCCGGTGAAGAGAAGTGAGGGTATTCAGCAGACATGGAAGAGCCTTTCTTGATCGATTGCGGTGGCCGCAAGATATCCCGTTTCGAAGGATTCGGCGCCATGCGGCCGCTGCCGTCGGGGCGTGAACACAAGCCAAGCTCAAAAAAAACAAGAATTCGTGCTGATTTCGTGCTCACAGCACTTGCAGCCTTGTCCGGACTTGCTAGAATGAGCTCATGGGTGAGCTTGAATCAAGCTCAGCCCACAGAGAGAGAAACAACCCAATCAACCCGGAAGGGATACACCATGGCCGCTCAAGAAGCTTACTGCGTGAAGTGCAAAGCCAAGAAAGAAATGGTTGACGCTCAAGAAGTCAAGATGGCCAACGGCCGTCCCGCCATGAAAGGTTCCTGCAAGACCTGCAAGACCGGCATGTACAAGATCCTCGCCGCCGCCAAGGCCGCCAAGGCTCCCGCCGCCAAGAAGAAGTAATTCTTCTCAGCCGCTAGGCTAGGGCTCTCCGACAGGAGAGCCCGCTTTTATTGCCCTGTATCACTCGGGATCCTAATCTCCAGGCTTGGGAGTAAGGGAACGAGGGAGTTGGGGAGTGAACTCTTATGCGCTCCTCCCTTAACTCCCTCACTCCCTGGTTCGAAGCTGACTGCGAAGAAAATCCAAGATCAAAATGGAGTGATACAGGTCGCTTTTTTTGCCCGCATGGGAGTTCCTGACCCTGGTTGAATATGGTACTAAAAAAAAC
>CAMCSH010000248.1 GCA_945877655.1 Lentisphaera araneosa HTCC2155
TCGCATCATCGAAGTGGCGGTCGTGATCACTGACTTGAAGTTCAACATCCTCGAGCGCTACACCCGCGTCATCTCCTGCCCGCAGGAGTTCATCGACAAGATGGACAACTGGAACCGCGACACCCACAGCAAAAGCGGCCTGATCAACGAAATCCCCCGCGGCAAGAATCTCGCCGAAGTCGAGATGGAAATGGGCAACCTCGCGAAGCGCCATTTCCCCGACGAGAAGATCATCCTCTGCGGCAACTCGATCAGCCTCGACAAGCAGTTCCTGCAAAAATACATGCCGCGCTTCTCGCAGCACCTGCACTACCGCATCATCGACATCTCCTCCTTCAAGGCGATCTTCCAATGGGTCCTCGACGTCCGCTTCGGCCGCGGCGAAACCCACCGCGCCCTTGACGACGCCGAACAGGCCCTGACCGAGCTTAAACTCTACCTGTCGCTGCTCGATCGCGCCAAGGTGCCGGCCCTGACCCAGATCCAGGGCATCTTCGAAGCCAAATTGCTGAGCTGAATCTGAACTGGGACACAGTTGGGACACAGTTGGGACACAGTTGGGACACAACTGGGGGAGCTCAAACACTTAGCCATTCCAGCTTTCAACTTCAGGTTTTTCGTTGCAAGATTTCGTCGCTTGTCGCTGTTGTTCATGCGCTTGCTTTTCAACCTTTCAACCTTTCAACCTTTCAACCCGGTTCCATTTCGCTCAACTTGCGCTCCTTCATGCTTTCCAATCCGCCGAAGGCACTTAATCTCTGAGTTCTCCAATCTGAACTCCGGAATCCGCATGTCGAACTTGACCCGCCTGTTACGCGCCGATGGCGCTGAAATCCTGCTCCTCGGCACCGCTCACGTCTCCCAGGACAGCGCCGATGAAGTCAAGCGCCTGATCGAAGAAGAGAAGCCTGACTGCGTCGCGGTCGAACTTTGCGACGCCCGATTGAAGAACATCCTCGATAAAGAAGCCTGGCGCAAGACCGATCTGGTCAAGGTCTTCCGCGATGGCAAGACGATGCTCCTGATCAGCAATCTGGTCCTCGCCTCATATCAGAAAAACATCGCCAAAAAACTCGGCGTCAAACCCGGCCTCGAGATGATCCAGGCTTGTGAATCCGCCGCCGCTTCGGGCTTGACACCGCAGCCGATCGACCGCAATGTCCGCACCACCTTGTCGCGCACCTGGGGCCTGATGAGCGGCAAGGGCAAGCTCAATTTTCTCTCCAGCATTTTCGGCTGGAACGCCCTGATCGCCAATTTGCTGATCTTCCTCGTCGTCCTCGGTTCCTTCTTCATCCCCGAGTCGAAAGAGACGGAGGTTGCGCCCACCGCAAAAACCGACAGCGCCGCGTTGAGCAACGCCGCTGCAGCTGCGGCTCCCGCAAATACTGGCTTGACCAAGAAGAAATTCCTCCTCTACGGCCTGCTTGCCGCCATCGCCATCAGCTTCATCCCCATCGGACGCCGACGCGAAAGCGTTTCCGAAGGAGAGCTCAGCCGCGAGAAAATCGAAGAGCTGAAGAAGCAGGATGTCCTGCAGAACATGCTCGCCGAAATGGGCCGAGACTTCCCCGACATCAAGCACCGCCTGATCGATGAACGCGATCTCTACATGGTCGAGAAACTCCGCCATGTGCAAGGCAAGAAGATCCTCGCCGTCGTCGGTGCCGGTCATGTTCCTGGCATGATCGCCAACTGGCAGACCAAGGTCGATCTCGAAGAGCTCGATCGTCAGCCGCCGGAGTCGAAACTCACGTCTCTTTTCAAGTGGATGATTCCGGTCTCCCTGGTCGCGGTCATCGGTCTCGCGGTCTATCGCGGCGATCTCGCCAAAGCCGGTGAAATGGCGACGACCTTCATCCTCTGCACCGGTGGCGGCGCGGCCCTCGGCTCGCTGCTCGCCTTGGCTCACCCCTTGACCATCTTGGCCGCCTTCGTCGCCGCCCCGATCACCACTCTGTTGCCCCAGCTCGGCGTCGGCATGGCGACCGGCTTGGTCGAAGCCTGGGTCCGCAAACCTACCGTCGGCGATCTCGAGACCTTGGCTGACGACTCCGCCAGCTTCCGCGGCTGGCTGCGCAACCGCTGCACCCGCATCCTCCTGGTCTTCATCTTCTCCAGCATCGGCGCGATTATCGGCCTGATGGTCGCCAGCGGCAAGATTTTCGGCGCCTGAGATTCAGCGCGAAGCCCAGATCAGAATCAGGGACATCGATACCGGCGCGAGGAGTGTGGACAAGGCGATGGCCGCTCCCTGCAGACGGGAGTCACCGCCGAGACGGTCGTTGAGGATTTGCGAGGCGATGGCGGTGGGGCAGGCAGCCAGCAGCAGCAAGGTCGTGGTGATGCCTCGCTCCAGCCCGAATGCCTGGCACAGGCCGAAGACCAACAAGGGTTTGACGGCGGTTTTCAAGATCGCGGCGCCCAGGGCAGGTTTCCAGCGGGAGCGGAAGGCTTCGGTGTCGACCGCTTCCGCCAACAGAATCAGAGCCAGCGGCAAGGCGGCCTTGGCGGGGATTTCGACGCAGCGCTGCAGGATGCTTGGAAGAGTCATGCCGCTGAAGGCGACGATGAGTCCCGCCAGGGTCGACAGGATCAAGGGGTTCTTCAAGGTTTCCCAAGCGGCATTCTTGATCCGTCCCGAGCCTTTTTGACCGAGGTTCACAGTCAGCACGGCGACAGCGAGGATGCTGAAGCAGGGGATGACCGGGGCGGCGGCGAGGACGGCGGAGCTTTCGTCGAGATGGGGGAGATGCAGGCTTTGGCCGGCGAAGGCGACGACGGGGATGCCGACATAGGCGAGATTGCCGCGGAAGCTGGCGTGAATCAGAGCGGCGCGGCTGTCCGGATTCATGCGGGCGCTTTTCGCCCCCAGCCAGGCCAAGCCGCAGGTGGCGAAGGTGGCAGCGAGGAGAATCACCGCAGGCAGGGCGTCACTGGTATGGAGCCGGGTTTTCGCCGCAGCGTCGAAGAGAAAGGCCGGGAGGGCGACCCAATAGCAGAATTTCGAGCAGTCGCGCAGAAAGGCAGCGCTGAACCAGTCCCGGCTGATGCCGTAACGGGCGAGAGCGGTGAGGAGAATCAAGGGGAGCAGAATGGTGAGGATGGCAAGCATGATGTCATCTGGGAAAGGGGTGGAAGTGAGACTCGCCCAGAGCTTAATCCGCAAGCCTATCAGCGCCACTGCGCCTGACGCGATCAGTTGCGCCTTCGTCAAGTTCAGGCTATTCTCAGCAATCAGCCTCAAAGTTTCATCAGCATGCATCCAGAATTCATCATCTTTACCGGCTTGCAAGGCAGTGGCAAATCGAGCTTTTATCAGCAGCGATTTGCTGACAGCCATCTTCGTATCAATCTCGACATGCTGCGCACCCGTCATCGCGAAAATTTGCTGCTCAAAGCCTGTTTCGAAGCCAAGCAGTCCGTAGTCATCGATAACACCAACGTCAGTCGCGCGGAGCGGGCCGTGTATCTGGAGAAGCTCGCTGCCGCTCCCTTTCCCTTCCGTCGCAGCTGCTACTATTTTCCTCCCGACGTGAAGAGCTGCCTCGAGCGCAATGCGGCGCGTTCCCGGCAGGTCCCGGAAATCGGCATCCGCGCGGCGCTCAAACGCCTCGAAGTCCCGTCCTTCGAGGAAGGCTTTGATGAAATCATCAGCGTCATTCTTCGCGACAACTCATTCCAACTCGAAAACTGGACAAAAACATGAAAGACGACTTTGGCGACCGGATGAAGGATTACGAAGGACGCGAGGCTGCACGCCGCTTCTTACCACTGCTGCCAGTTTGTGCTCGCCTTGACGGACGTGGCTTCAGCAAATTCACCCGGGGACTGCAACGTCCTTACGATCAACGCATGTCGCAGCTGATGATCGATACCACTCTCTATCTGGTCAAGGAAACCGGGGCCTCCGTCGGCTACACCCAATCAGACGAGATCAGCCTCGCCTGGGATTGGGCGGAGCGGGATGCCGCCGTCTTCTTCGATGGCCGGATTCAGAAAATGGTCTCCGTCCTCGCCGCCATGGCCAGCAGCTATTTCAATCACGAAAAGGACCGCCGTTTGCCCGAAAAGGCTTCGTCCTTAGCCTTGTTTGACTGCCGTGCTTGGCAGGTTCCCAACCTCGCCGAAGCCGCCAATGTCTTCTTTTGGCGCGAAACCGATGCCACCAAAAACTCGGTCTCCATGGCCGCCCGGCACTACTTCTCGCATGCCGCCTTGAACAAGAAATCTTGGATTGAGATGAAGGACATGTTGCGCGGCGAAGGGGTCATCTGGGAAGATTACCCCGCCTTCTTCAAGCGTGGCACCTACATCCGCCGCGTCGAAAAGACCTGCCGTTTCACGGCCAGTGAAATCGCCACCTTGCCGCCCAAACATGCTGCGCACACGCAGCCGGATCTGGCGTTCATCCGTGCCGAAATCAAAGCCCTCGATCTGCCTCCCCTTGGCTCGGTCCAGAACCGTCGAGACGTGCTTTTCGCCGGCGCCGAGCCCGTGATCGGACCAACGGCAGCAAAGACTGCAGAAACCCAAGTTCGCGCCCATCGCAAATTCAAGGATAGCCCATGATCTTCCCCGCCGAGTTCGGCGAGCTCATGCTCGAGCGCGAATACACTTGCGAAAAAAGCGGCGTCAAAACCCCCTTGATCGTCCAGATCTCCTTCGTCTCCTACAAAAAACTGCTTGAAGCGCCGGCCAAATAAGGCTTTAGCTTGCTTGCAGTATGCATTCACCGGAGAAAGCCATGCAGCGCCTGATCTTGCTCTTCATCCTGCTCGTCCTCACGTCCTGCCAGAATGCCCTGCTGTTCCATCCCAATGTCGACATGAGGGGCTGGGATGCCTCGCCGCTGCGCCAGCATCCACGCCTGCAGGAGCTGTACTTCCAGGCTGCTGACGGGATCAAGCTCCATGGACTCCTGATTCGGCCGTCAAGCGGTCCTTCGGATCGGCTCATTCTCCATTGCCATGGCAATGGCGGCAACCTCACTCACCGCATTCAATGGGCGGCGGATCTCGCAGACGGCGCCGGGGCCTCGGTGCTGCTTTTCGATTATCGCGGCTACGGCCATTCGGAGGGATCGCCCGATGAAGAAGGTGTCTGCCTCGATGCGGTGGCGGCTTATGATCATGCCCTGCAACTCGGCTACCGCACGGAAAATCTGGTGATCAACGGCAGTTCTCTCGGCGGCGCCGTCGCACTTGCCCTGGCGGAAAAACGACCGAGCGTCGGACTCGTCCTCGAAGCCTCCTTCACCTCGATTCCCGACATGGCGGAGATCTATTACCCCTGGATCCCCCGCTGGGCCATGAACATCGATTTCAACAGTCTCGAACGCATCGGCCGCTGGCAAGGGCCTCTCCTCGTCATTCACGGCAGCGTCGATGAACTCATACCGGTCGAAATGGGCCGCCAACTCTATCAGGCCTGTCCCTCGACGGAGAAGTCCTTCCTCCTCATCGAAGGCGGCAATCACTCGGCTCCCTGCGACGCCAATCCCGCCCTCTTTCTGCGCGAATTCCGCAACTTCGTGCAATCTCCGTCGCGCCAGCCGCAGTGCTTGAATCCGCCTCAAACGAAGTAATGCCAGGTCGAATCCCGGCCTTTCGCCGGCAAAACCACTGCGGCGGCGGTGAAGGAATTACAGACTTCCTGACCCGCCGCACGGCGCGGCTGTGAAGGCCTTGGCACCTTGAGCCGCTAAAGACAGCGAACGGACCGTGGCTAGCTTGGAGTCATCCCAGCCAAGGAGCTTCGCCATGCGTCATCTTCTCGCCCTCCAGCCCGACCTGA
>CAMCSH010000249.1 GCA_945877655.1 Lentisphaera araneosa HTCC2155
AGGGAATGGCCTTCGCGTTTCATTTGAATGATATCCATTTTCTCAATATCCTTGACCATAATGACCTCCGGCGTCGTAATGACGACGGAGAATCTGATTGGGGTTTCACGAAAAACTTGTCGGGTGTGGAGGGGCCGACGCCCCCCCCCCTGCCCAGACCCCCGCGGGGGTCTGGGCAGGGGGAAATCACTGGGGATGGTCAGTTTTTCGTGAGACGGAAGTGGTCAATTCTACATGAGACTTTTCAATCAACACAGTGTTGATCTCAACGAAGCTCTCGCCCTCAGCTTGATGGATCTCGGATCCAACAGCAATCTCAGTGATGTGACGGGCGGGGTTTTGCAGGAGAATCAGGATCTCACTGTCGATCCCGCGAGAGTCCAGCTGCAGTCCTTTGATGGCGCCGGCATCGACACGGACATGATGCTGGGAATGACCCTGCATTTGCTGGCCTTGGTGTAATCAACTTGCGTTCCCACGGTCTGCCGGTGCCGCTTTTGTCGCGGTTGATCTTCAGCTTCAGCCGGGTCTCGATCCGTTCGGTGATCTCCGCGTAGACGAGCTGCGCTTCTGCCTCGGTGTCGAGGTAGATGTTGCAGTCGTCGGCGTATCGCGCGAAGGCGAGGCCGCTGCGCTCCAGCTCCTTGTCGAGCGGATCGAGGTAGATGATACTGCGCCCGCGTCGCCCAGCAGAAACGCGAGCTCGACGACAGCATCACCGACGGAGCGCCGCAGCTTCGCATGGTCCTGCTCCACGACATCCTCAATCAGCTCCCCTACGGTGCCGATTGGAGCCTCCTCGATTGCAGCGAGCTCGAACTCCTGCTGTCATGCAAAAAGCTGAAGAAAGGCGTCCTTCTCATCGGCGATCGCGGCTACCCCAGCACCGGCATCTATGCCATGCTCGACCATCAACAAGTCAAATTCGTCATTCGCGTCCCTCTTGACCGCCGCGTCAAGGCGATCAAAACGCTCCTCGAATCCGGCAAGGATGAGCTCATTGTCGACTTGACGTTGGATGAGGAGCAGCGGAAGTTCTGCGCCTTCCATGGCGTCAAACGCCGCCTCGGTTCGAGCCAACGCGTCCGCCTGGTCAAGGTCACCCTGGCCGATGGTTCGCCGGAGATTCTGGCGACCAATCTTCGTCGCCGTCAATTTCCCTCTAGCTGCTTTTCTGCCATATACAAAATGCGTTGGTGCGTAAAGACTTTTTCGATCATTACAAGCACTGCGAGCGCATCGAAGGCTGCTTGGGAACCTTTACATGAGACTTTTCACGACGGGCGCAATGGTGGTCTTTACGAACCCGCGGGAAGCAAGAAGCCACCGCCTCTTGCGAGGCGGCGGCTGATCCTAGAAAAACTAGGTGAAGCGATCAGGCTTTCTTTTCGGCGGTCGAATCGACAGCGGGAGCCGCGTTTTCGTTACCGACGAGTTCTAGAAGGCAGGTTGCCGCTCCGTCGCCGCGGCGGTTGCCGAGACGAATGATACGGGTGTAACCACCTTGACGGCCATTCATGCGGGGACCGACTTCGTCGAAGAGAACTCGGACGGCGTCGAGGTTGCGCATGGTGACAAGGGCGAGACGGCGGTTGTGCAGATCACCGACCTTGGCATGTGTGACCATTTTATCGGTGACACGACCAACTTCTTTGGCTTTGGTGGGGGTGGTGATGACTCGACCGTGGAGGACGAGGCTGCTGACCATGTTGGCGACCAGGCAGCCACGGTGCTCGGCGGTGCGGCCGATCTTGAAGGTTTTCTTCTTATGGCGCATCGGATTTGACTTCCTCTTTCTCAATCATCTTCTGGAAGGCGCCGCGAACTTCGTCCTTCAGCTTCATGCTGAGGCCAAGGCCGAGTTCGGCCATGCGGTCTTTGATTTCGTCCAGAGACTTCTTGCCGAAGTTACGGTACTTGAGCATCTCGCTCTCGCTCTTCTGGAGAAGTTCACCGAGGAATCGAATCTCGGCATTCTTCAAGCAGTTTTGAGCGCGGACGGAGAGCTCGATGGAGTGGACGCCGATCATCATCTTGCGCAACATCGCTTCGTCTTCAACCGAGAGGTTGAGGGGAGCGTCGTCGCCACCGCGGTTGTCGGTGAAGACAGCCAGGTGTTCGCGGAGGATGGCAGCGGATTGTTTGACGGAGTCAGCGGGGCTGACGCGGCCATCGGTCCAGACTTCCAGGATGAGCTTGTCGTAGTCAGTGGTCTGACCGACACGCGCCTGGGTGACGTCGTAGGAAACACGAACCACGGGGCTGAAGAGAGAGTCGACCGGGATCAGGCCGATAGGCGCGTCCTCGGGCTTGTTCTCATCGGCCGAACGCCAGCCGCGACCCTTGGCGATTTCAAACTCGATACGGAGTTTGCCTTCGCGGTCAAGAGTGCAGATGTGCTGGTCCTTGTTGAGGACGGTGGTGACACCGTCTTCGCGGATGTCGGCCGCAGTGACGGCGCCGCGAGTGTTCTTTTCGAGAACGAGCTTGCGGGGCAGTTCACCTTCGGAGACGAAGCGGAGCTTCTTGAAGTTCAGCACGATGTCGGTCACATCCTCGAGCACGTCGGGGACGGGTGCGAATTCGTGGAGAACGCCGTCGATGCGAATCCAGGTGACGCTGATGCCTTCGAGAGAAGACAGCAGGACACGGCGCAGGCTGTTGCCAAGGGTTTGGCCAAAGCCTTTCTCGAGGGGTTCAGCAATGAATTTGCCGTACTTGTCGCTGGAGGATTCCTCCTCCTGGACCAAGCGGCTGGGCATAGCGAACTGAGCCTTGATGGCGTTCATGGAGATCCTCCGTTACTTGGAGTACAGTTCGACGATCATGTGTTCGTCGGCGAGCACAGGAATTTCTTCCTTGAGCGGGAGACGGGCGATGGAGCCTTTCATCTCGTCCTTCTCCAGGATGAGCCACTGGGGCACATCGGAACGGGCGCTGTCGAGACCGCGCTGAACCAGAGCCTTGGACTTGCTGGCGTCTTTGACGGTGATGACATCACCTTCACGGACGGTGTAGGAAGGGATGTTGGTGCGACGGCCGTTGACCGACACGTGGCCGTGGCCGACGAGTTGGCGGGCGGCGGTGCGACCAGGGGCGAAGCCGAGACGGAAGACCACGTTGTCGAGACGGAGCTCGAGCTGACGGAGCAAGTTGTCGCCGGTGACGCCTTTCATCTTCATCGAACGCTCGAAGATGATCTTGAACTGCTTTTCACGCAGGCCATAGGCGATCTTGAGCTTCTGCTTTTCTTTCAGCTGACGGCCGAATTCGGAAAGCTTCTTGCGAGTGGCGGCAGCACCATGCTGACCGGGGGGATTGCTGCGCTTGGCGAGAAGTTTATCGAACTTCAGGTTGCCGAAAAGGTTGGTACCGAAACGGCGGCAGAGCTTGCCCTTGTTGACGCTGTATTTACCCATGATTGACTCCTAGATCAGACGCGACGGCGCTTGGGCGGGCGGCAGCCGTTATGGGGGATGGGGGTGACGTCCTTGATGACGCTCACTTCGATGCCGGCGGCAGTGACGCCACGGACAGCGGATTCGCGGCCGGCGCCGGGGCCTTTGACCCAGACTTCGACTTCACGAACGCCGTAAGTCATGGCACGCTTAGAAGCTTCGGTCGCGACGACCTGGGCGGCATAAGCGGTCGACTTGCGGGAGCCTTTGAAGCCCATCTTGCCGGAGGATGACCAAGCCAGAACGTTGCCGTGTGTGTCGGTGACGCTGACTTTGGTGTTGTTGAAAGTGGCCAGAACGTGAACGACGCCGTGAGAGACGTTGCTCGGCATTTTGGCCTTGGCACCTTTTTTACGGGTGACCTGCTTCAGGGCGATCGTGTTCGGATCGTCGGAAAGCACGGTAGAGGTGGAGGGGGTTTGTTCAGCCATGTTAGTTTCCTGGTCCTATCACTTCAGAGACTTACGGGCGGTCTTATCACGGATCGCACCGATGGTCTTGCGCTTGCCCTTGCGGGTACGGGCGTTGGTCTTGGTGCGCTGACCACGGACCGGGAGACTACGCTTATGGCGGATGCCGCGGTAGCAGTTAATCGCTTGCAGACGACGGATCGCCATGGCGATCTGACGGCGAAGGTCACCTTCCACCTGATAGCCAGTATCAATGGCCTTGGTGATGGCAGTGATCTCAGCGTCGGTGAGGTCGTTTGCACGCTTGTCGGGGTTGATCCCGCACTGTTCGACGATGTCAGTCGCGTTGTTGCGACCGATACCGTAGATATAGGCGAGGGAGAAGACAACTTTCTTGTTGCCGGGAATGTCTACACCGTAGATACGAGGCATGTGTTGGTTCCCTTAGCCTTGCTTCTGCTTGTGGCGCGGATTTTTGGAGCAGATGATACGGATGATGCCTTCGCGACGGATCACGCGGCAGTTCTCGCACATCTTCTTGATGGAGGCTCTGACTTTCATCAGTTTATTCCTGTGAGTTTTGTTTTCTGAGTTTCAGGGGACTCAGTGAGTCGACGGCGATGCCTAGCGGTTCGGGCGCCTAGCTTCTGCCGCCGACTGCGGTGGCGCGCCGATACTAGCTGCCTCTCTCCCCCATGCAAACCGCTCAGACAAAAAAAAATCATTATTGTTAAGATTGATAAGATTTTTGCAAAAATGATGAACTTGACCTGCATTTGGTTTTTTGGCCGCAAGATCCTGCCATCCCCCCGCTTTCTAAGCTCTCGTCGTCTATGAATTTCAATATCCCAAGGCCGAGAAAGCTTCGACACTGGACGCCGGATAAGGCTGACTTGCGGCTTTCGCCCCAAAATCTGCAGCGCCTCCCCGAATCGGCCCTCAAGTGCCAACACGATGCTGCCATTCACGATGCTTTGACGATGAGGCAGCTGCACGTGGGCCTACTCGCAAGCGTCACGAAACACCGGTAACAAGTGGGTGTCCTTAATCTTCTTTCCAGATCACTTCTTTGCCGGCATTTCCAGGATCTGCCCGTCCGCCAGCAGACGTTCCCGCAATTGAGCGTAGGGCACTTGCTGCACTGGAACTGGATTCGTAATGGCCAGACACGCAGCTGTGGCGGCGGTCTGACCAAGTACCATGAACACCGGTTCCATGCGGATGCTACCGTAGGCGATGTGCGAGGCGCTCATCGCTACCGGCACCAGCAGGTTGTTCGCCTGTCCCACCTTGGGCACCAGCGAGCCGTAGGCGATGGTGTAGGGCTTGATTTCCACGCCCACGTCACCCTCGTTCTGTACCGTTCCCGCCGGAGTGATGTAGCGCTGCACGTTGTGCGAATCGATGGTGTAGGACCCCATACCTACGCTGTCGGGTGTGGGCTTCTTCTTGATCAACTCGTTCTCGGTCATGACAAAGGCCCCGACCATGCGCCGCGCCTCACGAATGTAGAGTTGGTGCGACCAGCCGCCATTGTCTTTAAACTCGTCCTTGGGCAGACCCCAACGGGCCATCTTCACGCGTATGACCTCGGGCACACGGGGATCGGTCTGGGTGAACCACAATAGCCCCTTCTGGTAATACTCATGGTCTTTGATAATGGCTTTGCGGCGCTCGTAGCTCGCCTCAGGATAGTCGTAATTAGCGCCGATGTTATCAAAACTGAACGGACCGTGGTTGTTGGTATCGGTCTTGCGGTTGGGGATAGGGTCGAACTTATGGAAGGGCTCGTACCAGCCCGCCTGGAAGCAGCGAGCCAACAGTTCGTAACGCTTGGGGTCATAACCCGGTGGCTCGGTGATGGGGATGCGGTTGGCCTCCACATCCGTCAGGCACATGCGGAAACAGTAGGCCTGCACACG
>CAMCSH010000250.1 GCA_945877655.1 Lentisphaera araneosa HTCC2155
TCGACTGCCCCGCCACGCCCCAAACCAAGCCAACTGCGAGAAAATGCCTCAGCTCAAACCACCGAAATCTTAAAAATCGCCCGAAAAATCCTGTGCTCACTCAAATCGAGTCTGAGCACGGGACGGCGGAGCTATGGGATGGCTGTGACTTTGAACCTAAAAACCGCAGTTGAAAGGTTGAAAGGTTCAAAGGTTGAAAGGATTAGCTGCAAGAGCAACAACTAACGACTATTCAGAAATGGTTCTGCAGTCATCTGCTCCATCCTTGAGCGAGGCTCTTAGATTCGTCTCTTATTGCTGTTGTTCATGTGTTTGCGTTTCAACCTTTCAACCTTTCAACCCGGTTCATTCCTCTGCTGCGGTTTTTAGGTTGAATGATCGGGCATTGCAGGATCTCGCCGAGAAACAGTGAAGAAGGTTCAAGCCTCAGGCAAGGACGGGAAGCCTCAAACGGAGTGAGATAGGTCGAAAAATTTGGCATCTCTGGATTTCAGCGTCTTCAAATTCTTTCCGGCAGCTCCTTCATTCACCGTTTCCGGCTTGGAACATTCGCGGCGCAGCTCCGTCTTGATAGCCGTCAACTTGTACACAACCCCAATGCACGAGGTCATCCGAATGCGCTTCTTCCATGCCTCCCTGATCAGTGCCCTTCTCCCCTTCGCCCTCGCTGCCGAAGAAGCCGAGGACAAGCCGGTAGAATTCAACCGCGACATCCGCCCGATCTTCCAGGACACTTGTTTCCAGTGCCATGGTGCCGATGCCAACAAAGCCAAGGCCCATCTCCAGTTCGATACTCTCGAGCACGCGATGCGCCCCAACAAAGAGGGCTTGCGGGCCCTCGTCCCCGGCAGCCCCGAAAAGTCCCATGCTTGGCAGCGAATCATCTCCACCGATCCGGACGAATTGATGCCTCCGGCAGACAGCCACAAAGTGCTGACGGCCGCCCAGAAAGAGCTCATCCGCCGCTGGATTGCGCAAGGGGCAAAATATCAAGCCCACTGGTCCTACCTGGCACCGCATCCCGCTCCCGTTCCGAAGGTGGCAGATCCGCTGTGGAACCGCAATGCCATCGACGCCTTTGTCGCCACACGCCTCGCCGCCGCCGGTATCAAGCCTAATGCCGAGGCGGACCGGGCCACCCTGATCCGCCGTGTCAGCCTTGATCTGACTGGCATGCTGCCAGAACCGGCGGAAGTCGAGGCTTTCGTCAAGGACGAAGATCCCAAAGCCTACGAAAAAGTGGTCGACCGCCTTCTCGCATCGCCCCGCTATGGCGAAAACAGCGCCCGCATCTGGCTCGACCTCGCTCGCTACGGCGACACACACGGAATCCACATCGACAACTACCGCAGCATCTGGCCCTACCGCGACTGGGTGATCAAGGCCTTCAACGCCAATCTGCCTTATGATCAATTCTCGATCGAACAGCTCGCCGGCGACCTGCTGCCCAATCCGAGCCAGGACCAGCTCACCGCCACCGGCTACCTGCGCTGCAATCCGACCACCAACGAAGGCGGCGCCATCGCCGAGGAATACCTCGCCATCTACGCCAAGGACCGGGTCGAAGCCTTCTCCGCCGCCTGGCTCGGTCTGACCACCGGCTGCGCCTCTTGCCATGATCACAAATTCGACCCGATCGCCCAGAAAGACTTCTACCGCCTCGCCGCCTATTTCCGCAACATCGACACCCCGGCGATGGACGGCAATATCGCCACCACCGCTCCGACCTTGGTCATTCCGAGCCCCGCCGACGCCGCTCGAGCCAATTATCTCGCCGCCGACATCGAGCAGGTCAAAAAAGACCTCGAATTACGCCGCAAAAACGTCGCCGCCGACTTCGAGACCTGGGCTGCCAGTTTCACCCTGCAAGCTGCTCCCGACGATGCTTTGGTGACGATGAAAATCGCCGCTGACGGCAGCTTCGCGGGCAAACTCGACGGCAAGGATATTTCCCTCCCCAGTCGCGCTCCCGCTCTTGCGGCAGGCCAGACCCGCGACTATACCCAGGATCCGCCGAAGCTGGGCGACATCAGCGGCGTCATCGGCAATGTCGGCGACTTCGATGCCACCGACTCCTTCTCCTACGGAGGCTGGCTGAAAAGCAACGGTGCCAACGGCGCCGTCCTCGCCCGCATGAACTCGCAAGCCGGATATCGCGGCTGGGATCTCTGGCTGGAAGGCGACCGCATCGCGGCGCACTTCATCGATACCTGGAACGGCAACGCCCTCAAGGTCGTCAGCAAGGAACCCATCGACCCGAAAACCTGGAACCACGTCTTCGTCACCTACGACGGCAGCCGCGGCGCCGCAGGGGTCGGTCTCTATGTTAACGGAAGCCGGGTGAGCAATGTCGAAATCCAGGTCCAGACCCTCACCGGCACCTTGAAGACCGACGTCCCTCTGACCCTCGGCTACCGCAGCAAGGGCGGCGGCGAAGGCTCCAGCGGAGCGCAGTTGCGTGAGCTGCGCGTCTACCCGCGCAAGCTCAGCGCGACCGATGTCGCAGCGCTCGGAATGAGCGTCAAAGATCTCGAGGTGCTGAAGACTCCCGCCGATAAACGCGACCCGAAGGAACATGCTCGCCTGTTGGCTCTTTACGCTTCTAGCTTCGACGTCGAATCGATGCGCCTGCTTCAACACCTGGGGCGACTGGAAGCGGAGAATGCGGTCCTCGCCAAACGCAACCGGATCACCCTGATCGCCCGGGAGAAAAATTCCCGAGCCAGCGCCCACATCCTCAAGCGCGGCGACTACGCCCAAAAGGGCGAAGAAGTCTTTCCCGGTGTTCCTCCAGCCGCTGGTGTTCCCTTGCCGGAAGGCGCGCCTGAGAACCGTCTGGCGCTGGCCCGTTGGCTCTTCCACCCGGCCCACCCGCTCACTGCCCGGGTCACCGCCAACCGCCTCTGGCAACAGGTCTTCGGCCAGGGCTTGGTCCTCACTTCCGAAGATCTCGGCACCACGGGGGAGCTGCCCAGCCACCCCGAGTTGCTGGATCACCTCGCCCTGCGTTTGCGGGATTCCAACTGGGACGTCAAGGCGATGCTGCGCTTCATGGTGCTCAGCCAGACCTACCGCCAAAGCGCCCGCAACGCCGCCGATAAGCTCGAAAAGGATCCTCGCAACCGTCTCCTGTCGCGCGGCCCGCGCCACCGCCTCGACGCCGAGGTCATCCGCGACACCGCCCTGCAAAGCTCCGGCTTGCTGGTCGAGAAACTCGGTGGCCCCTCGGTCAAGCCCTATCAGCCCAGCGGTATCTGGGAAGCCGTTGCCATGGATCAAAGTGACACCAGGAATTTCCGTCAAGACAAAGGCGAGGATCTCTACCGCCGCAGCCTCTACACCTTCATCAAACGGACCGCGCCGCCGCCCAACATGGAGACCTTCAACGCCACCTCGCGCGAGTCGCCTTGCGCCCGCCGCGAACGCACCAACACCCCCTTGCAGGCGCTGGTCATCCTAAACGACCCGCAGTTCGTCGAAGCCGCTCGCGCCTTGGCCCAGCGTTGCCTCTCCAACACCGGCGATGACGCTGCCCGCTTGGAGATGGCCCACCGCCTCGTCACCTGCCGCAACCCCGATGCCGCCCGCCTCAAGATCATGACCGAGGCGCTGCAGAAATTCCGGGCTCATTACCAGGGCAAGCCGAAAGATGCGGCGGCCCTCATCGCCGTCGGCGAATCGCCCCGACCCGGCAGTCTCAAAGACGAAGAGCTCGCCGCCTGGACGATGCTCGCCTCGCAGCTGCTCAATCTCGATGAAACCCTGAACCAATAAGCGGGGCCCAGCATGAACACATCTTCCCACTTCGACCGCCGCAACTTCCTCCTCGGATCCAGCCTCGGTCTCGGCGCTTTCGCTCTCCCCTTCCTCGATGCCAAAGGCGCCGACATCGGCCTCGGTAAAGGTGGCATCCTCAAAGGTCTGCACCACCCGGCCAAGGCGAAACGGATCATCTACCTGTCGATGGTCGGAGCGCCCTCTCACATCGACCTTCTCGACCACAAGCCGATGCTCGACAAGCTCTACGACACCGACCTGCCGGACTCCATCCGCCAAGGCCAACGACTCACCGGCATGACCGCAGGCCAGGCACGTTTCCCGATCGCTCCGTCGATCTTCAAGTTCTCGCCCTCGGGCAAGTCCGGTACCATGTTCTCCGAGCTGATTCCCAACATGGCCAAGATGGCTGATGACATCTGCGTCATCAAAACCATGAACACCGAGGCGATCAACCACGAACCAGCCCAGCAGCTGATGTACACCGGCAACATGAACTCCGGCAAACCCAGTATCGGCGCCTGGCTCTCCTACGGCCTCGGCACCATGAACGAAGACCTGCCGACCTACGCCGTCATCAACGCCACCCACTCCAACCCCGGCTCCAATGTCCAGGCCATCTCTGCCCGTCTCTGGGGCGCCGGCTTCCTCCCCGGCGAACACGCCGGCGTCGCCCTGCGCTCCGGGGTCGATCCGGTCCTTTACCTGCAGAACGCCCCCGGCATCTCGCCGGAGCTCCGCCGCACTATGCTCGACGGCCTCGGCCAGATGAACGCCCAGACGCTGGCCGACATCGCCGACCCCGAAACCCGCGTCCGCATGAATCAATACGAAATGGCTTTCCGCATGCAGTCTTCGGTCCCCGAGCTCACCGACATCTCGAAGGAACCGGCCCATGTGCTCGATATGTACGGCCCGGATGTCCGTAAGCCCGGCACCTTTGCGGCTTCCGCACTGCTCGCCCGCCGCCTTGTCGAACGCGGCACCCGCTTCGTCCAGATCTTCCACCGCGGCTGGGACCAACACGGTAACCTGCCGCATGACCTGCGGGCCCAGTGCGGCGATGTCGACCAGGCCGCCTACGCTCTGGTCCAGGACCTCAAGCAGCGCGGCATGTTGGACGACACCATCGTCATCTGGGGCGGCGAATTCGGGCGCACCGTTTACAGCCAGGGCGGCCTCAGCAAGACCAACTACGGTCGCGACCACCACCCCAAGTGCTTCTCCCTCTGGGCCACCGGCGGCGGCTTCAAACCGGGCCTCAGCTACGGCACCACCGACGACTTCTCCTACAACATCGTCGAGAATCCGGTCCACATCCGGGATTTCCACGCCACCATTCTGCATCTCTTCGGCATCGACCATGAACGCCTCACCCTCAAGATCCAGGGCCTTGACGCTCGTCTTACCGGAGTCGATCACGCCAAAGTGATCAAGGGCGTGCTGAGCTAAAGAAGTGAGGCAGTGACGGTTTCGTCGGGCGGGACGCTGGAGGCCGGGTTGGCGGAATCACTGACGGAATGCAGCCGGATTTCCCTCTCTCTGCGGCTGGCGCAACGGCGGGGATCGGGTTATCTTGGTCGACCTCCGGTCTGACCGGACTCACTTTCACGATAGAGCGAAAACCCAACAAGGAATCATCCATGAGCAGCTTCAAAATTGATGTCACCGAAGTCGAATCCTGCCGTAAAAAAGTGCAAGTCACCGTTCCCGGCGCCGAAGTCAAGAAGTTCTACGACAAAGCTGTTGAAGCTTGCAACGCCAGCGTCCGTCTCCCCGGCTTCCGCCCCGGCAAGGCCCCCCGCAACATTCTGATGCAGAAACACGGCGCCCAGATCGTCGACACCGTCCGTCGCCAGCTCCTCGATGAGACCTTCAACCAGCTCCTGAAAGACGAAGCCACCGCTCCCATCGGCAGCCCCGAGCTCGACCTCCCCGAAGTCAGCGAAACCGCCGACTGCACCATGACTCTGACCTACGACGTCAACCCCACCTTCAGCCTCCCCGACT
>CAMCSH010000251.1 GCA_945877655.1 Lentisphaera araneosa HTCC2155
GGGTTGAAAGGTTGAAAGGTTGAAACGCAAGCGCATGAACAACAGCAACAAGAGCCGATTCTAAGAGCAATGTTCAGGGGCGGCAAAGATGACTGCCGAAGCTTTTCTTCATAGTCGTTAGTTGTTGCTGTTGCAGCTAATCCTTTCAAACTTTGAACCTTTCAACTGCGGTTTTTAGGTTCAACCTTTCAACCTTTCAACCTTTCAACCTTTCAACCTTTCAACCGGTTTTGAGATTGAATTTACTCCGGACTGATACAAAGGCTGTAGCCGTAGCGATGATGGGTGATCTTGATTTCGCTGGCCCAGGGATCCTCGCCGTGCTGCTCGATCGTCACCAGAGGCTCGCCGCTGGAGTCGCGCAGGACGAGGCGACCGGCGACGGAGCCATCCCAGGGCAATGCGGAGGGCGCAAAAGCGAGGCAGAAATCAGCGAGGATGCCGCGTGGATCACCTTGGAAAGGAACCGCAGGATGCGGGACGAAACGCAGCAGGGAGCCGTCCCAGGAGAGCACAAAAGCTTCTTCACCGAGAGGAGTCAGGCCGACCAGGTTGAGGCGGCCGCCGCGGTTTTCGACGCGAGCATGGAATTCAGCTTCTTTGCCGTCGCGCTGAAACACCAGGAGCTGCTGCAGATCGCGCTCGCCAAAGGAGGCAGGCGCGGCCGGGATCAGCGGCACTCCGCCATCGAGACGCAGGGACGTCACTACCTCGCCCTGGCGCCAGTTGTGGGCGCAAGAGCTGAGGAGGAGAAGTGCGAGGGTCAGTGCGCGCACAGGGCCGACAGCGCCTTGACGCTGCGCTGGTGCTCGCGGACGAAGGGATTGGTCTTGTCCCAGACATAGCCGGCAAGAATGGCGTTGATGCGGCGGCGGATGTCGGGATCCTTGCGCTGGGTGAAGATGACGTCCTGCAGCAGGCCGGAATACCAGGTGGTGACGAAGGTGCGGAAGCATTCGACGCCAGGCATCAGTTCGCCGGCGTAATCGCTCGCCCAGTCGACCTTTTCGCCGCGCAATTCGCGCTCAGCGCAAGAGGCCGCGAGGGTTGCCGATTTGAGCGCGATGGTGACGCCGCTGGAGAAGATCGGGTCGAGGAATTCGGCGGCATTGCCGAGCAGGGCGAAGCCGGGGCCGTGGAGGCGTTTCACCGCGGCGGAATAGCCGGAGAGTTCGCGCGGCGGGAAGAGCATTTCGCAGTTCTTCAGGCGGCGGCTGAGATGAGGATGCGAGGCGATGTATTGGCTCAAGGCCGCCTTCGGATCGCTCGGCAGTTTGGCCCAGTATTCGGGGTCGGCGACGAGGCCGCAGCTGAAGCGCTGGCGCGACAGGGGGATACCCCAGAACCAGGTCGAAATCTGCTGGTCGTCGATGCCGACGGCGATATGCTCGAGTTCATTGTCGGACTCATCGCGGACACCGCCGAAGTGGGTGAAGACAGCCCGGCGCGGATCGAGAGCGGAAGGACGATCGAGCCCGGCAAGACGCGGAAGGACGCGGCCATAGCCGCTGGCATCAAGGACGATGCGGGGACGCAGCTCCGATTCGATTCCGTCGGCATCGCGGATCTTGAGGCGAGGCCCGGCGGGATCATCAATGTCGGCGGCGATCACTTCGCAACGCCAGCGGATGGGGATGCCCATGGCCTCGACGCCGCGGGCGAGTGAGTGGTCGAATTCCGCCCGTGGCACCTGCCAGGTCCAGGTGAATTCACCGGCATGGATGTCGCCGAAGTCGACCGTCGCAGTCTCGCCTTTCCAGACGAAGATGGCGCCGCGTTTGCGCTGGAAGCCGCAGGCTTCGGCATAGGGAAGAAGGCCGGCTTCCTTGAGGAAAACCATCGACTGAGGCAGCAGGGATTCACCGATGACGAAGCGCGGGAAAGTTTCCTTTTCGAGGACGACGACGCGGTGTCCGGCGCGGTGCAGGCGGGCGGCGGCGACGCAACCAGCCGGGCCGGCACCGATGATGACGACTTCAGGTTCCATGGAGATTTCCTCAGGAGTTGTTGCGGAGGCCGCTGACCAGGATACAGGGACCGTTGGCGATGACGGTCAGGCCGGCGGCGATGGCCTCGGCGATGGCTTCAGGATGCTCGGCACCGGGCTGGAACCAGAGGGCTTTGACGCCGAGCTCAATGGCGTCGCGGGTGAGCTTCAGCGACACTTGCGGCGGGGTCACCAGCGAGATGCCGTGCGGCACTTCCGGGCAGGCTTGCAGGAAGGGGTAGGCGGGCAGCCCCTCGATCTCGCTTTGAGCGGGATTGAGCGGCATCGCCTTCCAGTTTTTCTCGAGGTACCAGCGCAGGGTGATGTTGCCGTATTTGTCGCGGTTGGTCGAAGCTCCGGCGACAGCATAGAGCTGACCGGCGAAGAATTTTTTGCGAAGGGTGTCGAAATCGAGCTGGCTCATGGTGATGTCCTCGGGGGTTTTCCCGAAGCTAATTCGAAGGCGGTCGTTTCCCAGCGTGCCGGAGGATTTTGCTGCGACCGCCGCGCCGATGGCATCCTAGTCAATGCTGCGGAAGCCGCTAAGTTCCCCGCATCAACCAAGGAACTCCGATGCTCGCCCTCACCCGACTCGAACACAGACTGCGTCCCGCCATGGCCCACCTGCTCAGCGCCAAGGCCTTTTCTGATCTCTATTCCCGCAGCCGCAAAGGCTATCTGGAACGGCTTTCCCGTTCCCTGCCGGAGATCGTCGACGGCCATACGCACCCGGTCGAAGTCATGGGCCTGAAATTCCGCAACGACCTCGGCAATGCCGCCGGACTCGACAAGGACGGCGCCCTCCTCGAACTCAACTGGCGCCTCGGCGCCGGCTTCGCCGTGGTCGGCACCGTCCTCGACGCACCGCACACCGGCAACCTCGTCCGCTCCTTCGGCAAAGACGTCAATCCCTGGACTCCCCTGCCCTTCTCCGGCTCGGCCCTCAACTCCCTCGGCCTGCCCTCGCTCGGACTCGAACCCGCGCTCGACAACATCAAGGCCTTCCGCCAGCGCGTCGCCGCCAAGGATTTCCCCATCGGCGTATCGATCATGGGCCACCCCGCTCAGGATGGACAGAAAAAACTTGATGGCATCCTCCGCTGCGTCGAGAAATCTCTTGAAGTCGCCGACTTCATCGAGATCAACGAATCCTGCCCCAACGTCAAACACCAGTCCGGCGACGGCTTGGCGACCCGTCTCGAAGCGGTGGCCCGCGTCAAGAAGGGCTGCCCCAAGCCGATCCTGGTCAAACTCGGCTCGATGGCCGATGCCGACATCACGGTGCAGATGATCGCCGCTTCTGGACTCGATGGCCTCATCCTGGTCAACACCCAGCGCGATTACGCCGCTCTCGAGGCCAAACTTGATCCGCGCGACCTGAAGCTCTTCCGCTGGTACACCTCGCAGCGCCAAGGCGGTCTTTCCGGCGCCGCCATCCGCGACATCAGTTTCGAGGCGATCACTCGCGCCCGCGCCGCTGCCGACAAACTCGGCGACAAGAGCTTCACGCTGATCCATGTCGGCGGCATCATGAACCGCGACGACATGGAGAAGTCGCGTCAGCTGGCTCCTCTGCGCGAATGGTACACCGGCCTGATGGATGCCCTCGGTGCAAATCCGGCCTCAGCGGTGTATCCGATGATGACCCAAGGCTAGTTTCCCCGATGGCTCCCGGCTCACCCCTATGCAGGAACCGAAGCCTGCGTCATCCGGAGCCGGACCCCCAGCACCACCACCAGCTCGTATTCTCATCTGTTTGTTGTTGCCGTTGATGAGCTTGTCTTTCAACGCTTTAACCTAGCCCATGCCTCTGCTCTGAAATTGGTGTTTCACCAACCAGGAGACACGGTCATGAGCACTCTCTCTTTAGCCATCAAATCGCTTTCCGTCACGCAGGGCACGACCCTGAAACTGAGCAACTCGCTCTTCACTGTCGGAGCCTTGGATTACAGCCTCAAAATCGAAGTCGTCGGCGGCAATTTATATCGCAGCGGCAGCTCCATCGGTTCGACCGGGACCTTTTCCTTGACTGAGCTCAAATCTGGCGTGGTGAGTTTTGTCGCCAGTGGCAATGCCGCACCAGTCTTCACGGTGAGCGCCAGCGCCGCGGGGTTTGAGGATTCGGCCAGCCTCCAGGCGTCCTTGACTTTCCACAGCGTCAACCAGGCGCCGACGCTCAGCCTTGCCGGCTTGGCCAGTGCCGCCGCGCCGCTGCTCAAGGGCGGTAGCGTCGTCATCACCCGCGACATGATCGACGCCGCCGACACGGAAACATCCGGTATCGGCGCCATCTCCTTCAAAGTCATCAAAGTCTCGGGCGGCAGTTTTCTCCTCAACGGTTTCGCGGCAAAAGGCTTTTCACTCGCCGACATCGAACATGGCAGCGTCAGCTTCCAACATGACGGCAAACTCGTCGCCCCCAGCTTCACGCTTCAGGCGATTGATGGTGACGGCAAGGCCTCGGGCTCGATCAGCGTCAGCAGCTCTGGCGTCTATTTTGATGCTCTGAATACGGCGACTCCAGCCGTACCCGACCCGCATGAACTCGCGGTCAAAACGCCGATCGCGGTGACTGAAGGTGCGACGCTCAAGCTCAGCACGGGCAATCTGCCGATTGCGATTCCCGCAGGTTTGACTGTAGCGGATCTGCCCGCACTCACCGTCCGGATCGACCGGGCGGATCACCTGCAAGTCTTGGTCAAAGGAAAAATCGGCAGCCAAAGCAGCTTCACCGTCGCCGAACTCAAAGCCGGCTCAGTCAGCGTCAAACACGACGGCACCCAGTCGCCTCCGGATGTCCAGCTCAGCCTCCTCAAGGGAAGCACCTTGATCGACACCTTGCGGCTGCCGCTGAGCTTCAAAGTGGTCAACGACCTGCCGCTACTCGCGGTCAACAACCTCGCGTCGTACCTGAATCTCAGCCGGGCGGACCATGTCATTGATCGCAACCTCTTTGCCTGGTTTGATGAAGAGACGCCGCTTGCTCTTGAAGGAGCCTATCTCTTCACGGTGAAAAGCGCCAAAGGCCTTGAGTTCCATCGTCAAGGGCTGACGGCGGCGATCAAAAGCTTCACCCTTGCCGACGTCGATGCCGGGCTGATCAGCGTCAATCGCCTTGCCTTGACCACTGGTGAGGCCGCTTTTTCGCTGACCATCACCGATCCGTCCGGCAAAGTGAGCAGCGTCATCAGCGGCGCGGCCAACCATGTCCACGGCGGCGGCGTCAGCATCAACGGCATCGCCACGCTCGGCCATACTTTGCAGGCGAAAAGCACCCTCAGCGACGCCGATGGCTTAGGAGCCATCAGCTACACCTGGGTCGATCAGAAAGGTGCGATCCTCGGCACTGGCAGCAATCTCGAAATGACCAGTGCCAATGCCGGCCGGCAGATCTCCGTCGTCGGGTCTTATGTCGATGGCTGCGGCTCGACCGAAGTGGCCAAATCTTATGCAGTGACCAGCGCGCTGACGGCCACTCATCGCAGCAGTGCAGAATTCCAGGTCAATGGCACCAGCGCCGGCGTTCAAGACGAACCCGTCGTTGCTGCTCTCAGCGATGGCGGCTACCTGGTGGTCTGGACAGCCAACGGCCAAGATGGCAGTCTGGAAGGGATTTGCGCTCAGCGCTATCTCGCCAATGGCCAGGCCAGTGGCAGCGAATTCAAAGTCAACAGCTACACCCTGTCCGCTCAAGACATGCCCAGCGTCGCCGGACTCAAAGGTGGCGGCGCCATCGTCACCTGGAGCAGCCCCGGCCATGACGACATGGAACCGGGGATCTGGCCCGGCAT
>CAMCSH010000252.1 GCA_945877655.1 Lentisphaera araneosa HTCC2155
CCGCGGACTGCCGCGCTCCATTTTACGAGATCCGCATTTGTACTTCCGGCAAAGGGAACAGGGGAGTTAGGGAGTGAGTTTTAGGGAGCTACTCCCTTACTCCCTCCTCCCTCACTCCCCGGTCGCCGAGGTATGCTGGGGACAAGCTCAAACAGAGTTGCACAGGTCGCTTTTTTTCGCCTCAAATCGAGGCGCGATTGGGGGAGAAACGAGCAAGGGCGCTCATCAATTTCGGCTTGAGGACGCTGAGGACTTTGTCGGTGCCTTGGTAGAGCTGCAGCGTGTCTTTGTCGAGAATGTCGGAGGCGCCGGCGGCTTTGGCATCGTTGAAGATCGCTGAGCCTTCTTTGGCGATGGTGGAGCAGATCAGGACTGGCATGGGTTTGAACTGCATGACTTTTTTGAGGAAGCTGATGCCGTCCATCTTGGGCATGATGATATCCAAGGTCATCAAATCAGGCTCGAGGCTGACCAGCATGTCGCGAGCTTGATAGGCGTCGTTGGCGACACCGCAGACTTCGAATTCGTTGGTGCTGGCGATGACGGTCTGGAGGACTTTGCAGACGGTGGGGGAGTCATCGACGATGAGGATGCGTTTCTTTTTGATGGTCGCGGCCCTTTCGCTGGCTCCGAGGATCTCCTCGACCCGCACCTGCGCGGTGGAGGTGTCGAAGTGAATGCGGTAGCCGCGAGGTCCGCCGGTTTTTCTGGCGGTGACTTTGATGCCGCGTTCAGCGAGGAGTTTTTCCGCGATGGCAACATTGCGTTCGCCGATGCCGGAGCTGACGCCGGTGGCAGCTTCGGTGCGCAGTGGCGTGGCGCCGCCGTAGATCTGGGCAGTGTAGTGGCCGACAATCGGATCGACGGCGAGGAGAGAGCGGATGACCAGATCGATGGCGGTGCTGCCATAGCGGCCTCTATCAGTTTCGTCGGGATTGCTCGATTCGGGAAAGACGTAGTGATTCATCGCCGCCAGGCCACTGCCGCTGTTGTGCAGGCAGATGCTGACGCAGGAGCCGAGGACGGTGCTGATTTCGCAGGGCTTTTTGGTTGCGTGAAATTCGCCCGGGAGCAGAAAGATTCGGTCCATGTTCTTTTCCTTATATTTTCAGTTTACGAAGCTGTGGATCTGCCGCAGAAGGGCGTCTTCGCCAAGGAGATTTTCAATGTCGAGGATGAGTGCGACCTTGCCGTCGCCCATCAAAGCGCCGCCGGCGAAGGCGGAATCCTGGATGTCGAAGCCGCGCAGTGGCTTGAGCACGACCTGCTGGATGCCGATGATGGTGTCGACGAGGAGCGACCAGCGGCGGCCGCTGTGTTCGACGATGATGATGATGCCTTGCTCCTGCGAGCGGATGCCTCGTTCGGCGTGGAAATATTCCGACAGTCGGATCAGAGGCAGGATTTTACCGAAGCGGCTGACCGCTTCATGCCGCTCGTAGATGAGGGTGAAGATCTCTGGCGTGGGAGGGAAGCATTCGATGACGTTCTTCAGGGGGATGACATAGCTGACGGCGTCGATTTCGACGATGAAGCCGTTGATGATCTGGGTGGTGACGGACTTGGGCAGGGCGAGCCGGAAGTCGGTGCCTTTGCCGGCTTTGGTGGTGACCGAGATGCTGCCGCCGGCGGATTCAACGTTCTTCTTCACCACGTCCATGCCGACGCCGCGGCCGGAGATGTCGGTGACTTCTTCGGCGGTGGAGCAGCCGGCGAGGAAGATGACGTTGATGATTTCAGCTTCGGTGGGAACCTGATCGGGACGGAAGTGCCCCATCTCGACGCCTTTTTTGCGCAGGCCTTCGAAATTCAGGCCGCCGCCGTCATCGGCGACGAGCATGTGGATCATCTCGCCGTCGTCGGTGACCTTGACCGTGACCTTGCCTTGACGGGGCTTGCCGAGGGATTCGCGCAATTCGGGTTTTTCGATGCCGTGATCGGCGGCGTTGCGAGTCATGTGGACCATCGGCGCTTCGATCAGGGTGAGCAGCGACTTGTCGATGCTGATGTCTTCTCCTTCGAGAGTGACTTCGATGTCCTTTCCGCGAGCCTGGGCGACATCGCGGATGATCCTGGGGATTTTCTGCAGAAGCTGTTTCACCGTCTGTTTGCGGATCGACATGCAGGAGACTTCGAGTTCGTGAGAGATGTTGGCAAAGGAGTCGTTGCAACGGCGGAATTCGACCGCCATGCGGTGCGGCAGGTTGACCGAGTGCTCGAGGTCGCGGCGGAGATATTCGTACATTTCGCGGATGGTGATGAGTTCGCCGACGTGAGTGAGGAAGTCATCGATGACGGCTTCCGGAACACGCATCGATTTGGTCGAGCTCTTGTCCTCTGCGTGGGCTTCGTGCTTGTCGGCGCCGGGAGCTGCGGCGCTTGGCGCGGCGACGGCGGCTTCCGGGGCGGCTTTCTTCTGGAAGACGAGGCTGCCGGATTTTTCGAGAGCGGCCATTCTTTCGGTCAGAATCTCGGCGAGTAGAGAATTGAAACCGCAGGCGGCGGTCATCGCCTGGGCGTCGTCGCGCATGGAGTCGATCTGTTTGGCGATGTCTTCGGAGGCGAGCTGTTCGCGCATTTCCTGGAAGAGCTGCATGACCTGTGCGATCTGGGCGGGATTCAGCTCGTTGTTGTCGGTGATCGACATGAGTGCCTTGAATTTCTCCAGCAGCGGCAGCCCAGACATCGGATCGCTGGGAACTTGCGAAGCGGATTCGTCGGGTGATTCCGCCGCGCTGAGGGTGGCGCCGAGCAGGGTGTTGATCTCGGTGATCGCCATGGCTGCGGCACCCGCGTTGCCGCTTTGCACAATGGCCTTGAGACCCTCCATCGCCTTGCGCAGGTTCTGTGTGACGAGGTTGTCTCTCGTCGGCGCTTTCTGCAGGCTGACGACTTGCGTCACGGTGGATTCAAACAAGCCTTGGTCTTGAACTTCCAGGCCGCCGCCGCGGAGGTTCTGGAACATCGAGGTGAGGAGGTCGAGACCTCGCAGCAGGGCATCGAAGTGCTTCTTCTCGGGATCTAGCTTGCGCTTGCGGATGAGGTCGAGCAGAGTCTCCATCTCGTGCGCCAGCTTCTTCACTTTGAGCAGCCCGAAGAAGGCGGAGTTGCCTTTGATCGAGTGCACGGTGCGGAAGATCGCGCCGATGGTTTCCATGTCATCAGGGTTTTTCTCGAGCCGGATGAACTGCGACGGGATTTCCCCGAGCATGTCCACGGATTCATCGATGAATTCCATGATCAGGTTTTGGTCGATATCGCTCATCGTTCACCTGGTTGAGGTTTGCGGTTTTTCATTGAAAAAGACCGAGAGATGTCAAACTCCTTTGAGCCCCTGCAATTCTAGGAGCTTGCGTTTCCAGTGATCGAGGTGAACGAGGGCCCGCTTGACGGCTTCGTCGATTTCATCGAGATTTTTGAAAGGCTTGAAGATGACGGTGTCGGCCTGGTTCTGCAGGCAGATGAGCAGGTTGCTCATCGAGACATAGCCGGTCATCATGATCACCCGCATGATCGGGTATTCGGCGCGGATGCGCTGGATCAGCTCGGTGCCGTCCATGTTGGGCATCATGATGTCGGAAATCACGACATCGACCTTCTGCTCGGCGAGAATCATCAGGGCCTCCTCGCCGTCTGCAGCCGTCAGGACGCTATAGCCTTGGAAAGTGAAGTGACGACGCATCAAATCGCGGATGCCTTCTTCGTCGTCGACGATCAGCAAGGTGGCTGATTTGGAATTCATGATGGAGACTCCTCTGGGGCAATATCGATTGGGAGATGGAATTCAAAGACGGCACCGCCTTCACGGCGGTTGCGGGCTTCGATGCGCCCACCGGCCTTGTCGAGGATTTCTCGAATGATGGCGAGGCCGAGCCCTGTGCCCTTGCCGGCCGGCTTGGTGGTGAAGAAGGGCTCCCAGATCTTGGGGAGGATATCTTCCGGGATGCCGGTGCCGTTGTCAGCGATGCGCAAAGCGAGGAATTTTCCGTCGACGCGCGCGGTGATCTCGATCTTGGGATCCGGGCGGCCTTCAAGAGCGTGGGAAGCATTGACCGTCAGGTTGATGATGATCTGCTCCAGCTTTTGGATGTCGATCGCGACCTTCGGCAGATCATCGGGGACCACGACAAAGAGCTTCGGCTGGATGTTGAAAGATCCCTTGGCGAGCAGCAAGGCATCCCGGACCGCCTCTGCGGGAGAGCAGGAACCGCCTTCTTCATTGTTGTCGCGTGCGTAGATCTTGAGGTTTTGAATGATTGAGCGGATCCGCGTGGTGCCCATCGAGAAGGACTTGAAGATGCCTGGCATTTCCTCGAGGATGTAACGGGCCTTGCCGCTCTCCGGCGTTTCGCCGGCGGCGACGGCTTGCAAGGCATTTTGAATGATCGGCCAGTATTGCTGTTCGAGCGTCTGGGCATTGCCGGCGATGAAGGTCATCGGATTGTTGATTTCGTGGGCCACGCCGGCCGCCAGCATGCCGAGGGTGGTGAGCCGGTCGGCGACCAGGAGTTGTTCGGCACGGCTTTTCGCCAGGCTTTCCATGTCTTCGGCATAACGACGGACCTGACGGCGGCGTTCCTGAAGTTCGCAATGAACGCGAACCCGGTGAAGCAGCTCGTTCATGTGCACGGGTTTGACGACATAATCCACAGCGCCGGCATTGAAGGCCTCGTTCTTGCTGGCCTGGCCGGATTCTGCCGACATCACCAGGATCGGCGTGTCGGCGTAGTGCTCGACCCCCCGGAGCACCTTGATTAGTTTTTCGCCGCACAAGCCGGGCATCACCATGTCGACGATGAGAAGATCGAAAGTCGCGGACTTGCATTGCTCCAGCCCTTCGAAGCCACCGGCGGCTTCGAAGACCTCCATGCCCTGCCGGCGCAGCCCCATCGAGATGGCCTTGCGTGTCACCAAATCGTCATCGATGACGAGCAATCGACGTGACTCGAACTGGGTGATGATTTTAGACATGACGGGACACTCCCTAGGATTCATCGCATAAAAATTCATCGCATTCTTGGTGCCAGTTGCAGGCCATGCCCGAATTTTAAAAAAATGAGAATCAATCGCCACGGTATACGGTTTCGGCACAGGGCTTGCGTTGAATCGACACGGCAAAGCTGCAGCCAAAGCTGCGGCGGGAGACGATTGAACATGGCAAGTCATCATTTCAACGGGTGCAAAAAATGAGCGGCGACGACTCCGGCTTCAGCTTTGAAATCTCGCCTGAGCTGATCGCCCAGTTCATGATCGAAGCCTTGGAACAACTTCAAGAAGCGGAATCGACCCTCCTCAAGCTGATGGAACGTCCCGACGACGCGGCCTCGCTGCAGCTGGTGATGCAATACGTCCACACCTTCAAAGGCAACTGCGGCCTGCTTGCGCTCAGCGACTTGCAACAAGCCAGTCACGCAGTCGAATCCTTGATCATTGCAGTTCAGGATGGTGAAGTCGAAGCCTTGCCCGCCGTGTCGGCGTCGCTGGAGACGATCGACTCCCTTCGTGAGGGATTGAACAACTTCGCCCAGGGCGGACCGGGAGAGGTGTCGGATCTCGCCGCGGTCATCGGGCGCCTGCAAAAACTCCATATGGTCGTCGAAGCTCCGGCGCCGCAGAAATCTCCCTCGGTTTCCGATTCCAGCGAACTGGTCAGGGCATGTATGGAAGCCGCGGACATGCTGCGAAAAGAGGCGGAGCGCCTCAGTTCTAAATCCCTTTCCGTGATCGAATCCGTG
>CAMCSH010000253.1 GCA_945877655.1 Lentisphaera araneosa HTCC2155
GCGGTGTTATCTTTGCTCATGGCGTCTGGCTTCCTGAAGTTCACGGTTTTGTGGTGGCACAAAACGATGAATGAAGCCAGACGCCTGCCTATTGGCGCGGTGACGATTTTCTTGGTGGGGGCGTCACGCTATCTTGGATACGCGTGGGGCTGTCGCCGGATTTTGCAAAGGCATGGAGGCGGCTGTTGGGGTCGTGCATCGGCGTGTTGGCAGTGCCGGCGGCGTTCCCCTGAGATTCGATGTAGGCGATCTGGTTGCCCAGGGCGAGAATCGGGTTGCCGCCGAACTTTTTCAGGCAATCATCATCGAGGGTTTTCGCCTGGTAGGAACGGGCCAGCATGGTGCCTTTGCGTCCGGGTCGGATGTGGCGGTTGAAGCGTTTGACCAAGGCGTCGAAGATGCTTTTCATCAGCTTCGGCAAGTCGGCCCCGGCTTCGCAAAGCCATTCCTTGCGCCAGAGGCCTCCGAGCCGTCCGAGGGTTTCGGAGTCCCAACGAGCTTCTAGTTCTTCGGGCGTGAGTCTCTTGCCACTGGCGGCGAGGCCGATGTGCAGATGGGTGTTGAACTCGTAATCGGTGAAGCAGAGGAAGCCACTGCATTTGAGGCGGGCGCGGATGTAGCGCTGAATCCAGGCGCGTTCCTGTGGCGTCAGGAAAAGCTCCCAGTCAAAATGAACCCAGACATGGATGAAGACCCGGGTCGATTCGTCGAGCGTCTGGGTGTTGATGCTGTGCTTGTAGGTGTGACTCATGAGCTGAAACTCCTGTGGCTATCTAAAGATAGCCAATGATCTCGACTGACGCAAGAGTCAGTCACAAAAAATAACTTTCGAAAAAACTTGCCTCCATCCCAAATGCCAACGCAAGAAAGATAACAGGCGATAACAGGGGGCAGGTCCCTATTGAACACCCTTGCCGGCCTCTGCTTGGCCTCGTTGGGATGCAGTGCCATGAGCTTCCTAGCTTCGCTGATTTCGCGGAGGAACACGCCATGATCCTCGCTTCAGGCATCACTAACTATGTTTCGTTCACCGAGATTTTCGGCGAGGGGACAATCATCTTCGCCGGTCTGCGTCAAAGGCCTCGGCTTGCATAACTTGACCACCGACCTCGTCGCCGCTGAAATCGAACCCGCCAATCCCCAGCAGCGCCGCCAGCGACGGCGGGCAGCGGCCCCTCTGTCGCCGATTGTTCCGCCTGTCTCCTCGCGGAAGCAGAATCCTGCCCTCTTTTCACTGGCGACAAGCCTCTACGCAGCCTAGCCAGTAAACGCGGTGTCACTGTGCGCGGTCACCTCTGGTTGCTCAAGGAACTTGGGGAGGAAGGCATTCTGGCGCCCTCTCTTCTTTCCTCGATACTCCAAGGCATGATCACCCAAGGCACCCGTTTGCCTCGCGATGAAGTCGACAAGCTCTTAAAATCCTGGGCCCTCATCTGATACAGTCCCGCTGATGGCCGTACGATGGCACTCTACATTCAAATCGAGCCATGAGGGTCAGAACTGATCCCGGCTAAGCGATCAACGGCTTTGAGCTTGGCCGCGGTCGATCTCGGCTCGAAACCTTTGGCGATGGCCTCAATGGCGGGCTGGAGCTGCATGTAGGCGCCACGTCCAAGTCTCTGCTCGATGGCCTGCCGGACATCGGCGTGCTAGAGGGAGCGCATGGTGTGGGCGATGGCCTCGCGGTGGCTGAGGTCGTGGGCGACGCGGGCGATGTGGGTGCGCAGGGCGCTGAGGTCGAGGAGGATGGGGTAGGCGGCCTTGGTTCGCGACTTGGTGAAAGACTGGTTTGGTCTCGGCTCGCAAGATGGCACCTTGGAACATGCGCAGCGCGGCCATCTCGTCGAAGAACATCCTCGACCAGCTCGGGGGACGGGGCGGAGCTCAATCGCTGCCGCTAAGGCCGGTCCCTGGGAACAACAGCGGCTTGGCCTCTTTGACGGCTTCATGATTGAGCTTGTCGATCAGCTCATAGCCGCTGGGGTAGTTCTCAATGCACCAGCCCTGCAGATAGGTCTTAAAAGCCTCGTCATCAATCGTGTTGATATAGGCGTCACAGACCCAGACATCGCAGTCGCGCAAGGATTCCGTCAGTCGTGGGGAAAGGGGGTCGGCGGGAGGCGGCAAGCCGCAGAAGGAGACCAGCAGGGATGGCCGGGCCTGATCAAGAAGCTGCAGCAGGGCTTGCATCTCAACCTGATAGGAGGCCATCGGCATCGAGGTGATGCTGTACTTGACATCGCCGAGCTGGGCACTGGTGAGAAACTGCTTGGCCATGGCTTGCGCCGTATCGGGCAGAGTGCCAGCGACGACGAGGAATACCACCGGCCGCGGCGGCCGTTTCATCCGGGCCAAGGCGTCGCCGGTAAAGGCGATTTTCCGCTTGATGATCGCCAACTTGTCGCGCTCAAAAGCGGCCGGATCGTGCTCGTCATTAGTCCAGAGACTGAGACCGGCGAAGAGGATCGCCAGAATTCCCGAGAGCGCCGACAGCGGCAGCATCCAAGCGGCAGGATGCATGAGCTTGTGCCGCTTGTGGTACAACAGCAAGCAGATCACCAAGGAGGCGAAAGCCAGGGTTTTCATCGGAAGGCTCCGGTGCTCATGCTCCAGGCTCGTTCGTACATGGCGTTATGATCAACCCAACGGATAGTCATGTGGAAAGCATTGGCATCCATCTTGATGAAATTGACGCTGCCATCCAGGCGCAAGACAGTGTAGCCGTCGTCATGGTTAGGCCAAGGCTCCGGGCTATCACCGTTGAAACACTGGTCAGCCAGCAAGGGAGTCCGGCCGGGATCGGAAATTTTGACTTGTCGGCCCCAGGTGCTCCCGGGGACCATGCCGAAGTTGCTGTTCCAAATGTAGTTAGTGGCGATCCAGTTGACGCCGGGATGAGATCCATAATTTTTCATCCCATAATAGCCATCATAGGTCAAGATGCCGCGGCCGCTGGGGCAATACAGCACTTTGTTGGCGATGGATTGATTTATCGTCCCGCCGACATCGACAATCCCCAGCCAGGGCCGGAGTCTGCCGATCCCCGTCCAGCCGCCGGGGATATCTTGGTGATACAAGGGCTCAATGCCATCGAACGACCGTGCGCCATTGCCAATTTCCGTGCTGCCCGGCGCGTACCCGGTATTGGGGATGCCCCAAGGCATGCAGTTCTTGTTGCTGAGGGCGAAGCTCATCGCCGCCACCGACATCTGTTTCTCGGAGCTGGCGCACAAAACTTTCCGGGCGGCCTTTCGCGACTTCAGATAGGCGGGGAAGAGCATCGATATCAACACGCAAATGACTGCCACGACGCAGATGAGTTCGATCAGGGTGAAGCGGGACTTTTTCATGGTGGACTCAGGGGTTGAGCAAGGTGTGGACTCAGGGGTTGAGCAAGGATCGTCATTAGCTTTAACCGGCCGAGGTAGAGATCGTCGCAGGAGAAACTCATTTTTTTGAAATTCGGCTATTTTGACCACAAGCCGCAAGTTGCGGCAGGAGTGATTTATGGATGATCCCGAGCTTCCCTTTGATGCCTTGTATGAAGACGCGCTGCGTCTGCGCGACGCCGCCACGGGGCCGGAAGGCCTCGCGGCCTTGGCCCCGGGCTGGCCCTTCGAGGAGGAAGAGCTGATCGAGGAAGGCGGGATGAAGCGGATCTATCGGGCACTTGACCGCCGCACCGGTCGCCACGTCGCCCGGGCCGAGATGCGCCAGGCTGGGGCCGATCCTGGCCGCTTCCTCCGCGAAGCCCGGATCACCGCCTTGCTGCAGCACCCGAACATCGTCCCGGTCTACGACATCGGCCTCAATCCCGCTGGTCAGCCCTACTTCGTCATGAAGCTCAGCGAAGGCCGGAATCTCGACCAGCTGATCGGCGAGTGGCGCCACCAGGCGCCGTCGCTGGAGCACCGCCTCGACCTCTTCAGCCGCATCACCGACGCCATCGCCTATGCCCATCACCGGGGCGTCATCCATCTCGACCTCAAGCCGGCCAACATCCAGGTCGATCTCTACGGCGAAGTTCTGGTCTGCGACTGGGGCCTGGCCCGCATTCTCGACGAAGTCTGTGATGATCCCCTCCTGCTTGAGCACTCGGTCGAAGCGGCCGATCTGCGCAGCCTGACTAGTGATGGCTACATCAAGGGCAGTCTTGGCTACATGTCGCCGGAACAGGCGGGCGGACCGAAGACGGCAAAGGATCAGCGCAGCGACCTCTTCTCGCTCGGGGCCATCCTCTACGCCTTGCTGGTCTTCGACGCCCCGTTCCGCGGCAGCGCCGAGGAGATTTTGGCCGACACCCGCCGCGGCCGCTTCCAGCCCCTGCTCAAGTCCCGTCCCGCCGACGCCAATCCCGCCAGCATCCGGGCGATCTGCCTCAAGCTGCTGCAGCGCGCCGACGAGATTTTGGCCGACACCCGCCGCGGCCGCTTCCAGCCCCTGCTCGAGTCACGTCCCGCCGACGCCATTCCCGCCAGCCTCGAGGCGATCTGCCGCAAGCTGCTGCAGCGCGAGCCGCAGCAGCGCTACCCGGATGTCCTCGCTCTGCAGGCGGATATCGCCGCCTACCGGCACGGCTTTGCCCCGCAGGCCGAGCAGGCAACCTGGAGCAAGCTGATGCGGCTGACCCTGGCTCGCCACAAGGCGACCAGCGCGACCCTGGGGATCTCGATCCTGATCCTGTTGCTCGGCTCGGCCTGGTTTGTCCGCAGTCTGCGCCACAAGGAGCGCGCGGCCCTCGCCGCCAAAGACCAGGTCGAACGCAGTGAACTCGCCCTGCGTCAGGAGCAGGAGCGCAGCCATAGCATCGGCATAACCGCGGCGCCGCGTTATTACGACATGGCATACGATGCCGATATAAACTACGATTTGCCACGTGCCGCCATGCTCTCCAATCTCGCCGTCGAACTCGACCCCGGACTCGACAGGGCCTGGGGGGTGAAGGGCCTGATGCACTTCATCCACCAGGATTTCGCCCAAGCCGATTTGTGTTATGGACATTATCTCTTGCCGGCATGGGATTTCATGAAACCTTGGTCGAGCGAGTTCGCCCGCCGCAAGGGGGATAAGCCGGAACTGGCGATGCCGGACTTGCTCGAACTGATGGACCGCCTCAACGCCCGGACCGTCCATGTCTTTAACCGCATGCTGATCGTCTATTGCCAGACCCCGCACCCGGACGCCGAACGCCTGATCTTCGTCCGGCATTTGCTGAAACTACGCAACCCCAAGATCCAGCAGCTCCATTGCGAACTGCAAGCCGAGCGCCTCGACCTCAGCGGCAACCCCGAGCTGCAGTGGATCGAGGCGCTGATGCATTTCCCCGTCCGCCATCTCAATCTCGCGGGCAGCGGCGTCAGCGACCTCAAAGGCTTGCGCGGCATGCCGCTGGAGGATCTCGATCTCGCCAACAATCCGGTGCAGGACCTGCTTCCCCTCGCCGCTCTGCCCCTGCGGCGGCTCAGCCTCGCCGGCTGCCCGGTCCAGGACCTCGCGCCGCTGAGTCCCTGCCCACTCATCGAACTCGATCTGCGCGCTTGTCCGGTCAAAGACCTCCAGGTCCTGAAAAATTTGGACCTTCAGGAATTAAAGTGGCTAGGATTTGTCAAATCGGCATTTTGAGGGCTTTTTGAGGCGTCCCCAGACTTTACCTCCAAAAAAGGCCCAACAATGTCCATTCCTGCCGTGATTACACCCTGTGAATTCTACCGTCGCC
>CAMCSH010000254.1 GCA_945877655.1 Lentisphaera araneosa HTCC2155
CGAAGCGGCGCCGAAAAACCTCCACCAGTCCAGTCGCGACACTCAGGAAGATTTCGAGCAGCCCGCCTGCCTCCATGCCAACATGGATCTGTACAAATGGGCCAGCAAACTGCACCCGTGGATCGACGGCGACCTGCTCCTCGACTGCCTCGAAATCGCCCTCGATTGCCGCCGTCTCGACATGCAGGCCTCGCCCTACGATCTCAGCGGCCAGGGCCTCGCGCCGGTGCCGGTCGAAACCTCGCAGGGTCGGGAGGAATACGCCCGCCGCCAACGCCAGCTCATGGCCCGGGCGCAAGTGCTCCGCCCGCGCCTCGCCGAGGCCTATACAGAGCTGCTCGGGCTGATGCCGGAAGAGTCAGAAGATTGAGTTGTCATTTTGGCGGAAAGTCGGGAAAGGGTCTGGGAAAACCCGGTGCGAAGGCTTGTCCCAGCAGGAGCGAAGCGACGCCAAGTCATATGGGGTTTGGGGTTGCGACCCCAAGCGGGGTGCGGGGCGGCAGCCCTGCCCTTCCGTGCTCAGCGCCGCAAGCCTCAGTCGGATTAGAGCGAAACAGGTTCTGGAAATTCGGTCATCTCGCATATTGGCATTGGTGTCGCGCCTGCATCGTGCTATTTTCCCGATCTGACAACAACCCTAGAGCCCGGGAGCCCGCAGATGAGCGCCGCTTTGACCAAACAGGATTTCGCTGATTACATCGTCCCCACCTACAAGCCCGCCATCTTGATGAAGCGCGGCATGGGCTGCCGCCTCTGGGACGACGCCGGCCAGGAATATCTCGACTTCGCCGCCGGCATCAGCGTCTGCAATCTCGGTCACTGCCACCCCGGCGTCACCGCCGCCATCGCCCGCCAGGCCGCCACCCTCGTCCACACCTCCAACGTCTTCATGAACGAGAACGCCCCCGAGCTCGCCAAGCAGATCGTCCGCCACTCCTTCGACGGCAAGGTCTTTTTCTCCAACTCCGGCGCCGAAGCCAACGAAGGCATGATCAAAGCCGCCCGCCGCTGGGGCTGGGCCCATGGCGGCCGCCATGACATCATCTGCCTGCACGACTCCTTCCACGGCCGCACCCTCGCCGCCCTCGCCGCCACCGGCCGCGCCAAATACCGCGAAGGCTTCGGCCCCGACATGGCCGGCTTCACCCACGTGCCCGCCAACGACCTCGCCGCTCTCGAAGCCGCGATCACCGAGAAGACCGTCGCCATCATGTGCGAATCCATCCTCGGCGAAGGCGGCGTCCTGCCCCTCACCGACGAGTACCTGCGCGCCCTCCGCAAACTCTGCGACGATCGCAATCTCCTCCTCCTCGCCGACGAAGTCCAGGCCGGCATGGGCCGCACCGGCAAATGGTGGGGCTGGCAGCACAGCGGCATCACCCCCGACATCATGTCCTTCGCCAAAGGCATCGGCAACGGCTTCCCCTTGGGCGGCTTCGTCCTCGGCCGCCACCTCGACGGCACCTTGCCCTACCTCAGCCACGGCACCACCTACGGCGGCAACGCCCTCGCCACCGCCGCCGGCCTCGCCGTCATGAGCGCTATGGAAAACGAAGGCGTCATCGACAACGTCCACCGCGTCAGTGCCCGCATCTTCGAACGCCTCAACGGCCTCCGCGAGCGCTTCCCGAACCTGATTACCGAAGTTCGCGGCCGCGGCCTGATGATCGGCATCGAGATCACCAAGACCCCCGCCGATCTGGTCGCCGCCGCCCGCGCCAAACACCTGCTCATCCTCGCCGCCGGCGACAAGGCCCTCCGCCTCCTGCCGCCCCTGAACATCTCGCTCGCCGACGCCGACAAGGCCATCGACGTGCTCGAAGGCGTGCTGACTGAAGCGGCTAAGAACTAGGTTGAAAGGTTGAAAGGTTGAAAGGCGAGCAGCCGAACAGCTTAACAACCGGGCAATTAACGCAGTGACTCATGACTCAGTGACTGCGGTTTAAGCTTCAACTTCCCCCTCTTCCTCGTTCGCCTTTCAACCTGACCTCCTTCGTTCGCCTTTCAACCTTTCAACCTTTCAACCTGAGCTCCCCATGTCCAAAGACCTGATGAACCTCGGCGACCTCGGCGCCGACAAGCTTGCCCAAGTGCTCGAACTCGCCGCCTGGATGAAGAAGAATCGCGGCAAAGAGCAGAAGGCCCTCGCCGGCAAGTCGATCGGCCTGATCTTCCTGAAGTCATCGACCCGCACCCGCGTCTCCTTCGAGGTCGGCGTCAACGAACTCGGCGGCTCCCCCCTCTACCTCGACAGCCACGGCCTCCAGCTCGGCCGCGGCGAGTCCTATGAAGACACCGCCCGCGTCCTCTCCCGCTACCTGCACGGCATCGTCATCCGCGGCCACGCCCACGACCAGATCGCCGCCTTCGGCAAGGAATGCTCGGTCCCCGTCATCAACGCCCTCACCGACCGCTTCCACCCCTGCCAGCTCCTCGCCGACCTGCAGACCGTGATCGAGAAGTTCGGCCACCTCAAGGGCCTGCGCGTCAGCTTCCTCGGCGACACCGCCTGCAACATGGGCAACTCCTGGATCCTCGCCTCGCAGCTCTGCGGCTTCGAACTCCGCCTCGGCGGACCCAAAGGCTACCAGCCCGACTTCTCGCAACTGCCGAGCTGGGTCGACACCTCCAAGATCATCGTCACCGACGACCCCGTCGCCGCGGTCAAGGACTGCCACGTCGTCAACACCGACACCTGGGTATCGATGGGCTTCGAAGCCGAAGCTGCCGATCGTCTCAAGGCCCTCGGCCCCTTCCAGCTCAACGCCGAGCTCCTCGCTCACGCCGACAAGTCCGCCATCGTCATGCACTGCCTGCCCGCCTACCGCGGCAAGGAAGTCACCGCCGAAGTCCTCGACGGTCCCCGCTCCGTGATCTGGGACGAAGCGGAAAACCGCCTCCACGCCCAGAAGGCGCTGATGGCGACGCTGTTCAAGTGAGCCTACTTCCCCCTGGGACCGCCGCACTCCGTGCGGTGTTTTTGTTTCCTGGGAGCGCCGGCTGCCAGCCGGTTTGCGTTCGTCGCGAAGCGACGGTATGATTGTAGCCGGGGGTTTTAACCCCCGGTATTGATGAAATCGATGTGCCGTCGCGAAGCGACAGGATGACTGCCCTAGACGCATCGCACCCCACCAAGCCAGGAGTTCCTTGTATGGCCAGCACTTATACGATGCTTTACGCTCATCTGGTATTCAGCACCAAGAAGCGTCGCGCTGTACTCATTCCTAGCCTCCGCGAACGCGTCTGGGCTTATGTTGCGGGAGTTGCCAAGGAAAATAAAATTACGCCGATTGAAATCGGCGGCGTCGAAGATCATTGTCATGCACTTGTCGGTTTGCCAGCCACCTTGAGCCATGCACGATTAGCGCAAATTCTTAAGGGCGGCAGCTCGCTCGGCATCCATCAAAACCTACCGGAATTGCAGGGCTTTGCCTGGCAGGACGGTTATGGCGCGTTTTCGGTAAGCCATTCCCAAATCACTAAAGTTGCACAATATATTCGTGGTCAAGAGGCACATCATCACCATCAGAGTTTCGAGGATGAATACCGCCAATTGCTTAAGAAACACGGGATTCCCTTTCGTGAGGAATTCCTCTTTGAATAATCGCCCCGATTCCCCGTCATCCTGTCGCTTCGCGACGGCGATCCTCGTGCGGCGTTATCCGGGGGTTAAAACCCCCGGCTACACTCACACCGTCGCTTCGCGACGAGCGCAAAACACCCGGCACGGAGGCCGGTGCTCCCAGGGAACAATTCGATCGGGACGATCGAGCCACATCGAACAAAACAGCGGCAGAGGGCTGCCGCGCTCCCAGGGAAGAGCCGCTCCCAGCTCAACTTTAAACCTTAAACTTTAAACCTTAAACTCCCCTCCCCTCCCCTCCCCTCCCAGGCCCTAGCGCGGCCGCATCGCCCCTACACACACCGGCTACCTGCACCTCGGCCACGCCGCCACCTTCTGGACCGCGTGGCAACGGGCGCGGGCGGCCGGAGGTACGCTCGTCTACCGCGATGAAGATCTCGATCCCCTGCGCTGTAAACCGGAGTTTGCGGCGGCCGCAATCGAGGATCTGCGACGCCTCGGCATCGAGTGGGATGCCGGACCGGATATCGGCGGACCGGAAGGGCCCTACCGCCAAAGCGAGCGGCTCAATTGGTTCCTCATCGTCTGGAAACGCCTCCTGAGCAGCGGCTCGATCTACCCCTGCTCGGCGTCGCGCAAGGACGTGACCGAAGCTCTCACCGCGCCGCACGGCAGCGACGGCGAAGCCCTTTTCCCGGCCTCTTTGCGGCCGCCGCAAGGAAGCGGTAGCGACGCGCTTTCGCCGGGCGAAATCAACTGGCGCTTCCGCGTTCCCGACGGACGCCGCATCGACTTCGTCGACGGCCGTTGCGGACCCCAGAGCTTTGTTGCCGGAGAGGACTTCGGCGACTTCCTGATCTGGCGCAAAGACGGCTTTCCCTCCTACGAATTGGCCGTGGTCGCCGACGACGGCGCCATGCGGATCACCGAGGTGGTGCGCGGCCAGGATCTGCTCCTCTCCACCGCCCGCCAGTTGTTGCTTTACGAGGCCCTCGGTTGGAAGGCGCCGGCCTTCTACCATTGCCCCCTGATCACCGACGCCGAGGGCCGTCGCCTCGCCAAACGCGACGGCGCCACAACCTTGCGGACCCTGTGGGCCGAAGGCCGATTCGAGGAGGCGTGGAAGCCCCCAGGGTAGCGCCTTTCTCGCCGTCGACAAGATCGACTTCGAGGTCAAACGCGGCGAGATCTTCGCGCTCCTTGGTCCCAACGGCACCGGCCGCGAGACTGGTTACGTCCCCGACGAACCGAGCTTCCCGCCCTTCCTCCGCACCGGTGAATTTATCCGTTTCCAAGGCGAAATGCACGTCCTCGACGCAGGCTACTATGCGGCGATGAGCTGAGGGGGGCGAGACGCAGAGCCATGCAGCCATTTGCCCCAGTTGGGCAGCCGGCCGATAGTCCGAGGAACGAGGACAAACCCTGGGGCAAATCACCCCTTCGACGAGCCCGGGCTAAGATCAGACCACTGGGGCAAAAATCATCGGAGCTGTTGCGCCCTCTTCGTGGGAGCACTAGAGTTCCGGGCTTCCCCAACCCAAAAAGGCTCCCATGAAAAAACTCCTCCTCCTGCTCGCCCTCGCCTTCACCGCCGCCTGCACCAGCACCAGCACCGCGACTGCCAGCGCCCCGGCTAAACCCGCGGCCCAGTCCGGCCCGGTGGTCACCGCCACCTACCAGCATCCTCAGGTCAGCATCGTCACCACCGAAGGCACCCTGGTGGCAGAGCTCTTCGAAGACAAATGCCCGAACACCGTCGCCAACTTCGTCGGCTTGGCCCAGAGCGGCTTCTACAAGGATCTGCGCTTCCACCGCATCATCCCCGGCTTCATGGCGCAGGGCGGCTGCCCCAACACCCGTCGCGGCCAGGAACAAGGCCACGCCGGCACCGGCGGCCCGGGCTACGCCTTCGACAACGAATGCACCCCTCAGCTCCTCCATGTCGGCCGCGGCATCCTGTCGATGGCCAACAGCGGCCCCGACACCAACGGCTCGCAGTTCTTCCTCTGCTTCAACGACACTCCTTGGCTCAACGGCAAACACACCGTCTTCGGCCGCGTCATCGAAGGCCTTGATGTCCTCGACCGCCTTGAAGCCGCCGGCAGCCGCTCCGGCAACCCGAGCAAAGGCAT
>CAMCSH010000255.1 GCA_945877655.1 Lentisphaera araneosa HTCC2155
GTTGGCCTTGATCCTGTTGGCCTTGACCCTGTTGGCCTTGATCCTGTTGGCCTTGACCCTGTTGGCCTTGATCCTGTTGGCCTTGACCCTGTTGGCCTTGACCCTGTTGGCCTTGGCCTTGCTGACCTTGGCCATGCTGACCTTGACCCTGTTGACCTTGACCCTGTTGGCCTTGGCCCTGTTGACCTTGGCCTTGCTGACCTTGACCCTGTTGACCTTGACCCTGTTGACCTTGACCCTGTTGACCTTGGCCCTGTTGACCTTGACCCTGTTGACCTTGACCCTGTTGACCTTGACCCTGTTGACCTTGGCCTTGTTGATCTTGGCCTTGTTGATCTTTCTTGTCCTGCCCCTGATTTCCCTTGTTTTCCGGATCGGGAAGAATTTTAATTTTCAACAGCTTAGAGAAGGTTTTAGAAGTCGGGCCGCGAGAGTCACAAGCACTGAGGTGGACCAACATCAGATCACCGGCTTTGGCGCCCAACTCGCGGGCAGGGATCAGAATCATTTTGCCGTTGGCAGCGGTACCGGCGTGAGGAATGGCAAGCTTCACACTCTTGATCTCCGCCGAGAAGCGCTCCTGGCTCTCCAGACTCACCGAAGCCAATCCTTGGTCGTCACTGGCGCTCCAGAGGATTTCCAACGGCTGGCTTTTCTGCACTTCGATTTCGTTGCTGAGAGGAGTTTCCATCTGCACCACGGGCGGCTGATCTTCCAGCACCTTGATTGGCCAGAAACGGCTCTTCACCGAGAAAGGCGCATCCTTGGCCTTGAACTCAAGACGCCACAGAGTCGAGCGATTGAGCAACACCGGCTGGGATACGGCTTTTTTGCCCGAGACATCGATCTTCAGAGCGTGTTTGCTTCCTGCTATCCACAAATCAGCCGATCCCACCGCTTGGTCGAAATTGACCGAGAAAACCGCCTGGGTTCCGATCCAAGTGGAAAACTCCTTGGCGTCGATTTCGGACTTCGGCAAGGTCGAGTAGGACGGCGGGCTCAGGCTGATCCGGGTTTTCGACATCAAGGGCGGACGACGGACCAGCACCTGATAGGGTGCGGTGACCGCATCGCCGAGTTCGACTTGCAGCGAGATCTCGCCTTGCGCGGCGGGCAAAATCGCGGAGTATTCCCCGCTTTTGGAAAGGACGAAGGGATAATCGATCCAGGGACCCGCAGCGCCGTGGCGCGACATCTTGACCCGTCCGGATTTCGGCGTGGCGCCAACGCTGGTGGCTCGCACCATCCACTCGCCCTCGGTATCGACGGTCTCGCCGGCGGCGGGGAGGATCTGGGCGATGCGGGTCGCGGTGGGTCGCGGCAATTCCGACCAGGGCAGGGTCAATCTCGCGGCGGAGATGGCCAAGGGCGGCTCGGCGACGACGGTGCTCACGAGAAGACAGAAACAAGAAGCCGCCAGGCTCCAGAGAGCGATCTTCAGCGCTCGCGGCGCCGCAGCAGGACGCAGCTTCATCTCGGCGATTTCGCGTGCCAGGGTCTGCAAGGCGGCGGCATTGTTTCGGCGGCTGAGGAGGCAAGTCAGCAGGCGGCCCTGCAATTCCGGGTTGGCAGTCTCCAGATTTTGAGCCTGATGAAGAAGGCTGCGGCGGCTGTTGAAAATCGCCTGCAGGAACCAGACCGCCGCAATAATCGCCGGCAGCAGAAGCAGGATCAAGCCGATGCCACGCCATCCGGTGCCGAGGGTCCAGTTGAGGTCGCAGAGAAAAAACGCGGTGACGCCGATCACCAGCCAGGTGCAAAAACCGAGAAAGACCACCAGGGCCTCCTGGGCGACGGTGCGCCGGATGCTGTGCGTCAACAAGGCTCGAATCTGCGGATCTTCACTCATGGTCATTTTCCAATTTGCTGTAGCAATTTAGATCTGATCCCACCGAACAAGCAAGCTCTCGCTCGTTGATTCCAGCTTACTCGAGATTCTGGATCTGTTCGCGAATCCGCTCCAGTTCTGCTTTGAACGAAACCACCAGGCGGGAGATTGTGCTGTCTTGCGATTTCGAGCCGGTGGTGTTGATCTCGCGACCGGTTTCCTGGGCGAGGAAATCCATTTCGCGCCCCACTGCGCCGGGACGTGCCAGCAAGCCGCGGAAGGCCGCCAGATGACCCTGGAGACGGACCATCTCCTCGGTGACATCGCTGCGATCGGCAAAAAGCACCACTTCTTTCAGCAGGCGTTCATCATCCGGCAGCAGATCGAGTCCGGCTTCCTTGATGCGCGCCAGAAGCCGCTCGCGGAAGCTGGCGACACTTTGTCCCGCCAACTTTTCCAATTCTTCACGCCAGCCCTCGAGCAGGGCGAAGCGTTGTTCCAAGTCGCTGCGCAGGCGGGCGCCCTCGGCGGCGCGGGAGGCGCAAAGGCCGTCGAGCGCCAGCTTCAGCGCTTGGCGCGTCAGGCTGCTGATCTCGTCCTCGGGAAGCTCGGCGCTGGAGCCGCCGGTGACCCCGGGCAAGTTGAAGAGAGGGCTCAAGTCAGCCGGAGGAGGAAGGCCGAGGCGTTGATGCAGCTCGATCGCAGCCCGTCCGTAAGCTTCCAGAAGTGCGATGTTGATCTGGCCGCCGGGACCCGCTGATTCGGCAAAGTCGAGACGCAGGTTGACCGACACGGCACCGCGGCTGAGGCGAGTCTGAAGGGCATCGCGGACGATCTGATCGAGATAAGGCGCGTCGCGAGGCGGGACGAAGCGGATTTCCAGCTGCTTGCGGTTGACGCTGCTGATCTCCACTTGGATACTGAAAACGCCGGATGCGGCGGCGCCACGGCCAAAACCTGTCATGCTGTTCATGCTGTCTCCTGGAAAAGAATGTTGACGAGCACCATAGCCGCCGCTCCGCCCTCGTCCCGCTTGACTACAAAAAAGGCCGCACCCTGCGGTGCGACCTTGAGGCGAGTCTGGCTCGAATCAGTGATGTTCGGGCGCAGCCTTGGCTTCGGACTCAGGCTTCTCCAAGTCGGACGGCGACTTGTCGTGTCCTCCCTTGTGAGTGCTGTGAGCAATTTTATCCATCAGGGCGAAGCCGATGCCGGAGAGGATGAAGATGGCATGTAAGACGATCATCCACTTGAGGTTGGTGTAAAGAGCCTCGACATGAGCGGGATCGAGCAGGACTTTGGCGATCTCGCCATGAGCGCCGTGACCGCCTTTTTGCGCCTCGACTCCATTCTTGATCATGGTGTGAAGGGTGATGAAGGCGTCGAGAAGGTGGATACCCGAGATGGCGACGATCGAGCCGATGAGCTTCAGTTTCAGTCCGGAGAAGTCGACCTTGCCCATCCATTCCGGGCGGTCCTCGTGCTCAGCCATATCGATCTTGGAAACGAAGTTCTCATAACCGCTGAAGATCACCATCAGCAGCAGGCTGGCGAAGAGGACGAGGTCGATCAGTTTCAAGACGGAGAGCACTAGGCTCGATTCATCCATGGCAAGGACAGAGGGCGCGAAGTGGAAGAACTCCTGGCCGAACTTGATCATGACCAGGCCCATGGCGAGACACAGTCCAACATACATCGGCGCCATCACCCAACGGGAGTTGAAGATGAAGTGCTCAAGGAATTTCTCGATCATATTGAACAATTTCATAGGGGGAGTGTCCATGGGTTCTTGTTTTTCGATTGCGCCGAAGGATAATGCGGCGGCGAGCAGCCGCAAGCGATGGGCGGTCAATTGTCGATGAAAACTGACGCTGAAATTCAACGCTGACGAGGGTCTGGCACGGCAAGTGAGATGAGTGCCGACAGGAGATCTCCATGAAACGCTTCCAATTCACCCTGCACGGCATCCTCAAGGTCCGCCATCTAGAGGAGGACCGCCGCCGCGCCGATGTCGCCAAGGCTCATAGCTTCATGCTCGCCCGGGAAGCCGACCGCGACCGTCTGCTGATCCAGATCCGCGATGCCGAAACCCTCGCCCTCGGCACTGGCCGACTCGATCTGCAGCAACTCGACGCTTCCCTGCGTTACGCCAAGGCGCTACGCGTCAAACTGGCGACCCTGGGCGGCATCATCGAGCGGGCGCGCCAACACCTGATGATGTGCCAGCAACGGCTGCAAGGGGCGCGCCTCGAAACCAAACGTCTCGAAGTCGCCCAGGACCAGCAAAAACTGCGCTGGAGCGATGAAGCCCGGCGCGATGAGTTCCGTGAAGCCGATGACCGCAACGGCCGCAGGCCGGAGTTCTAAACCTCAGGTCCGGCGACGCTCACTGAGCTTGCGCAGACCTTCGTCCTCCATCACCAGGAAGAGCTCTTCCGGCGAACCGACGAGACGGCCTTTGTCGATGTAGGAATCGGTGGTGAACGGCGATTGCTTGTGGCTGGGGAAAACCATGTAGCGGCGCTTGAGATAATCGCGGGCATGGCCAAGCTCGTCCATCATCCCGGTCGACAGCGGCGGCACGTCGGTGTAGGGATGGATCGCGACAACGGAATCCACCTTGCCGACAAACCAGTGCAAGTCGCGGTGGACTGTGTAAGCAAAAGTCGCCTGCATGAATACGGCTCGGTCTCATGGCTCGCTCCGATCTCAATCGCCTGCGGGTCGATGACCAGGCCGTATTCATGCAGGCGGTTGATGGTCTTGTCGATTTCCTTGCGGACTTCGGGGGTCGAATGGGTCATCGAGTAGGAGACGTAGAACGACGGCACGTCGCGGTGCTCGACCAGCTTGGCCAGGCTTTCGGCGCCTTGCGCGATGGGGATGACGAAGTGGCGGACGCCGAGGTGACGGGCCCAGTCTTCGGCGAGGGAGACTTCTTCATTCATCCACGACAGGATCTCGCGGACCGAGAAATCCTGGCCCTGGATGCTTTTCTGGAAGGCGTCTTTCGGCACCATGTTGCGCAGGTTGTCGCGGATCACCCATTCGGCATCGATGAGGGTGACGATGACATCCGGAGCGATGAAGCGAGCGATCTCTTTGTGGTCTTTGAGCTTGAAGTTGACATGATTCCACTCGATCGTGGCGGGGACCCGGATGATGGCGTTAGCCGCCTGCTGGCGCTGCAGCTCGAAGCCGATCTTGGCATACTCGCGGTCGCGCAAAACCTGGAAGAGATAATCGGTGGTGCCGAGCAGGCGAGACAGGGTCTTGTTGCCAGTCTTCTCGAGTTGGTCAATCAGGTCGAAATGAGCGGTTTCGATGCCCTTTCCGGCGAGGATGGCGAGGGTTTCATCGATGTATTCGCGATCTTTCATGCCGGCGATCATTCCGTTGACGAGAACACGCATGGAGGCTCCTTGGAATCAGTTTTGTGATGGCGCCGACTATATCGCGGAATCCGCAATCTAACTGGGACACGACTGGGACACATTTGAGACACGACTGGGACACGACTGGGACACGACTGGGGGGGGGACAAAGAACACAAACAAAGAAGCGCTCTGTGTCCTTTGTGCCTTTTGTGGCCAAAACCCACGCGTATCCAAGACGCCTCATACAACATGCTGGGAACCCCCGCGCAAGGTTTTACACTCGTTGTCCTGTTGCTCGACCTCTTGCGGGTCGTACATGGTTGCCCAGCGGTCGAGCCGCATCGGCGATGACCCTGGGTTTGCGATCCCCGCATTCCGCCGACCCCTCGCGGGTCGCACAGCGTTAGCTCGAACTCTGTGCGACCCGCGAGGGGTCGGGAGCACC
>CAMCSH010000256.1 GCA_945877655.1 Lentisphaera araneosa HTCC2155
CTCTGATCCTCTCTGAGATTAGCCGGGATGTGATAATTGAAAATTAAGGATTTAGCCGAAGTAGATGCACGATCTTACTGAATGGGAGATGGGCTTATTTGACGCTTTTGCGCGCAGCGCCTTGGACTGCGGCAAGGATTGCCGCCATGAAATGGCGGCGGAGCCGCGGCTGTTCGTCGCGAAGCGACGGTGTGATTGTAGCCGGGACTTTCAAACCCCGGTGCGATTGGCATTGAATTTGGCGTCGCGGCAGCGACGCGGTGACAGATGCGTTCGGGTGCCTTCTGCATCGCCACCGCCCACATGTCATCCTGTCGCTTCGCGACGGCGATTTCCTCTCGATCCATTCCGGGGGTTGAAACCCCCGGCTACACTCATGCCGTCGCTTCGCGACGAGCGCAAAGCTGCACCCGGCGGAACGGCCGCGCCCCTTTCTCGATCGGGACGATCGGATCGAGCCACATCCTGTCGCGTCGCGACGAGCGCAAACCAGCCACAAAAAAATCCGGAGCTCGGCTCCGGATTTTTCAGCTCATTTCTGGCTGGGTCGCAGTCGCGCGTATTCCTGCAGGGCGAGGACGGCGAAGGCGGTGGGGTAGGTGCGTCCGACTGGAGGGATGGGGAAGTCGAACCAATAGCCGGCGGGGCCTTGGTTCTGGACGATCTTGTCGGCGACCCAGTCGGCGCAATCGAGATCTTGCAGGGAAGAGGCGGTTTTCATGGCGTAGTAGTGGCTGAACCAGGTGTAGTAGCCGGCGATGGCGCCAGGGGCCTGGTGAGGCACGTTACGCCCGGCGCCGGCCATGATCGCGCCATGCGAGTTCTGATAGGCTTTCAGCGCCTTGGGCAAGGCGGCGGCGCTGTCCTTGTCGCCCATATCGGCCAGGGTGAGATGGCAGATGCAGGTGCGTCCGGCGGCGCCATAAACGGTGCTGGCGGGATTGGCGAAGGTGGCGCTGGAGGGACCATAGGCGAAGGCGACGTCGGAGAGACGGCAGTAACGGATCGAGGCGGCTGCGCCCTCCATGCGATCCTGACGAACCTTCAGGCCGAGCTTGCGGGCGTGGATGATGGCGCGCAAGGCGACGGCGGAACAAAAACTGGTGCTTTCACTGCCCGTGGCTGGGCTCATCTGGGTGTCCATGTCGTAATAAGCGAAACCGCCGTTGGCTGACTGAACATCATAGAGCAAATCGATGTCGCGCTGGGCGGCGGCGAGGAGCTCGGTCCGACGTTCCGGCTGAAGGCCGCTTTCGGCCAGGGTGAGGAAGAATTCCGCCCGGTAAGAATAGGACCAGACGTTATAGAAAGCGGCGGGGGCACTGCGCAGTGGACTCGGATGGCTGAGCTGCCACTGGGCGGCTTTTTTCACCGCGGCGAGGCAGCGGGGATCACCGTGCACCGCCGGCTCGATCAAAGCTTGCGCGGCTAGGCCGCTGGCGGCTTGGATCAGGACATGGGCGGCACCGGGGATGTTGCCATCAGTGAAAACTTCGTCGGGCCGGCCGATGTCGCTTTCTCCGCCCCAGGAGCCGTCAGGATTCTGGTGCTCGAGCAGCCAGTTGACCCCGCGGTCGCGGGCGAGGGCAGCCGACTTCTGCACCTTCAGGGAACCGCAGGAGGAAAGGAAGAGCGCGGCGAGGAGGAGAAGGAGCTGGGCTCGGGCGCGCATCAGCGCTTGTCCTGTCCGTTGGGGGCGGTGATTTTGACCGCGACACCGGGGGGCAGATCCTGTTCGCTGCTGAGCTCGAGTTCAGCGGTCAGGGTGGTGCTGTTCGGGCCGGAGGCATGGCCGACGGAGGACAGGCGGCAAATCGTCCCTTCGAGCTTGAGATTGAGCTCGGGAACTTCGATGGCGATCTTGCTGCCAGGGGCGTAATCAGCGGCTTTGGCAAGCGGGATTTCCCAGCGGACTACACCTTTGCGGAGGTCGTAGATGCGGGCGAGGACGCCAGGGGCGGCGTCGCTACCTTCTTTGGCTTCGAGGCCGACGAGGTTGCCGGCGGCAGGCGCGCGGAGGGTGAGGGCTTCGACGTCCTGGGAGAACTTGGTCAGGGCTTTTTCGGCGTTGGCGAGATCAAGGCGGGCCTTGGCGAGACCGAAGGGAGCCATGGCGGCTTGTTGGGCGAGGCCGGCCTTGGTGCGCTGCAGGTTGAGCTCAGCTTTTGCGGCAGACGAATTGAGTTCTTTTTCGCGATCGGGGATGCTGATTTCGATGGTTTGCTTGTAGCGGATGCGAGCCATGCCGATCATGATATCGCCGACGGCGAGGCGGCGGGCGGCGCGTTTGAGCACCAGTTCGCGAGTTTCGCCTTCGACTTTCGAGCCTTCGTACATCTTCTTCAGCTGAGCGTATTCGGTGCGGGCATCTTCGAGTTCCGCTTCCGAGTTTTCGAGCTTGGCTTTGGCCTCAGTCAAGGCCGAGGGTTTATCGACTTCGAGGAACTGGCTGAGGGTGAGGCGGGCGCGGGCGAGACCGGTTTCGGCGTCGGCGAGGGTGAAGGCGGCTTGTTTGGTGGCGAAGGCGGCCTCGTTCTCGGCGCCGTTGAGAGCAATGCGGGCTTGTTCGACGGAGTTGCGCGCGGCTGTCTGAGCGGCTTCGAGCTCTTCGCATTTCAGTTGGATGAGGGGGGCGCCGCTGGCGATGACGCCGTCTTTGGCAACGACCTTGTCGATCTTGCAGGGGGCGCGGAGGGCTTGCGGTTTGAATTCGACGCGGCCGAGTTCTTTCGGTTCAAAGCGGGCGAAGGTGGCGGCGGGAGCTTGCGGCTTGGCAGCTTCTTTGGCGGCTTCATTGGCCGGGGCGGGAGCGGCCTGTTCTTCGGCCTTGAGCGTCGCGCTGGCGCAGCTCAGGGCGAGTGTGAGGAAGGAGGCGCGGCTGAAGGAGACGAAGAAGCTCATGGAATTGACCTGGGGAAAAGGTTGAATGGAGAGAATGGGCGGCGTCGCCTCAGCATTAGCTTAACGCGACTACGTCATAATTTTTGCGCCGGACGCAAGAGTTTTTTGCGGGAGAGAGGGGATGGATTGCGCCCCAGCGGGGCGGCCCGCAGATAGCCCAGGGTGTAGCGACGAAGGAGCAAACCCTGGGTCGCGACCCGCAAGATTGCCGAACCCCGGAGGGGTGTCCAGAATGCCGTTCAAGCCCATTCTGGACGCCCCTCCGGGGCTGTATTCCGTCGGATTTTTCCCCAGGGTTTGTCCTCGTCCCTCGGACTACACCCTGGGCTATCTGCCGGCTGCCCCGCTGGGGCAAGAACAACTTGAAGCGCGGCAGTCTGCGATGCAACTGCGGCCGGAGATTTGAGCGAGTCGATATCTATCGATGTCCGTCGATAGCTATCGAGAGCTATCTGTCAAAAAAGCGTTGGTTGAAATGGCGCTACAGAAACCGGGCCGTAGTCATCGAGGAAGGTCTCCAGCTCCCCCAATTCAAAAATCCTCACGCCGAGTTCGACCGCCTTTTTCTCCTTCGAGCTGCCGCTGCCTTTGGCTTTCATCACCAAGGCGAAGGTCTTGCCGGTGACGCCGGAGCCAATCTTGCCGCCGAGGGCTTCGATGCGAGCTTCCATCTCGGTCGAGCGGACGCCGGTGAAGACGAAGTCCTTACCCTTCAAAGGGCCGTCGCTGGGGGCGGTGGCTTTGGGCGCGGCGAGGCTGATGCCGGGAAGAGTCGCGTACCAGTCCCAGAAGGGGTCGAAACCGGCGAAATAAGCGTCGGCGGTGATATCGGAGAAGCCGTCGATGGCGAGCACTTCGTCGCGGCTGGGTTTTTTGTCGCGCGAGTCGAATCGGGCGAGAAGCTCAAGGCGGCGGGAGCCGAGGCCTTTGAACAGGTTCGAGGCGTGCTGCAGCTTCTCGAGACGGACGCCTTGGAGCTTGGCCTGGATCGAGCTGAAAACCTTCTCGGCCTTGCGCTTCTTGAAGCCGTCGAGACGGGCGAGCTCGTCGACACCGAGGGCGAGGATGCTGGCGACGCTTTTGTAGCCGGCGAGCCAGAGCTGGGTGACGACGCCTTCGCCGACTTCTTCGACCTCGAGGATCTTGAAGAAGTCTTCGATTTCGGCGCGGCCTTTTTCCGGGCAGGCGGGGTTCTGGCAGATCAGGTCGACCTCGTTGTCATTCCAGGCGAGCGCGCCGCCGCAGCCTTTGGCGGTGCAGCATGAGGGCAGCTCAGCGACGGGAGCGGGCAGGGCGACGCTGACGATCTTGGGGATGACATCGCCGGAGCGGATGATGGCGACGAGAGCACCGGCGGCGATGCGGTTGTCGCGCATGAAGCGGGCGTTGATGCCGGTGACGTTGGAGATGGTGACGCCACCGAGCTCGACCGGGTCGATCTGGACCACTGGTTTGAGGGCGCCGGATTTGCTGACCTGCCAGCTGACGGCGTCGACGCGGCAGACCCGCTGGTCGTCGGATTCGGGTTTCCAGGCGCGGGCGCCGGCGGGGTTGAGCGAAGAGGTTTCGCTGCCCAGTTCGGTGAAGAGGTTCGTGTCTTCGATGAAGAGCACCAGGCCGTCGCACTGGAAGCGGGTTTCGTCCTTGAACCAGGCGAGCAGCATGTCATTGCTGAGGGTGTCGAGCGGCTGGCTGTGGAGGCGGATCTGGTAATCGAAGAGGCGGTTGACGAAGTCGTTGCAGAACTGCAGTTCTTCGGTCTTGCGGGCGAAGTCGCGGCCGCGGACGCCGTAGGCGATGAAAGAGAGGTCGCCGAGCTCGGGCGAGATCTGCTTGCGGGAGAGGAGGCCGGCGACCATGTTGCGCGGGTTCTTGAAGGTGCTGGAGTAGCGGCGTTCGAAAGTGCCGAGGTCGAGGATGGCTTCGCCGACGAGGAAGCCGCTGAAATCGGCGGGCAGGGCGACCTGGCCGAGGCGGGTGGCACGGAAGTGCTCGGTGACGTCCTGGCCGGTGATGCCGTCGCCGCGGGTGGCGGCGTTTTTGAAGCGGCCGTTTTCGATTTCGACGAGGAGGCTGAGGCCGTCGAATTTCGGCATCAGGGTGAGGCCGGTATGAGGCGGGAAGTCCTTCGACTTGCGCCATTCGAGGATCTCCTCGCGGGTCTTGACCTTGTTGAGCGACCCCATCGGCACTTTCAGGGCGATCTTGGCGCGTTCGACTTCGTAGCCGACCTTGATGCGATAGGAGTCGTCATCGACGAGGCTGAGGAGGTAATCGTACTCGGCATCGCTCATCAAGCTGGTGCCGGTGCGGTAGGCGACGTTGGCTTCTTCGATGCGTTGTTTGAGGGTGGCCTGGTCGAGCTTGAGGGGGTCCATGATCGCGGTCTCCGGAGTGATGCGCCTAGGATAGCGCCGGGACGTGGCTTGAACAGGTTTTGGGCTAGGCTTGGGCGGGATGAAAAGCCTGAGAAGGCGTGAACGGATTCCCCCTAAAAACCGCAGCAGAGGATTGGAACCGCGTTGAACCTAAAAACCGCAGCAGAGGATTGGAACCGGGTTGAAAGGTTGAAAGGTTGAAACGCAAGAACATGAACAACAGCAACAAGAGCCGATTCTAAGAGCAATGTTCAGGGGCGGCAAAGATGACTGCCGAAGCTTTTCTTCATAGTCGTTAGTTGTTGCTGTTGCAGCTAATACTTTCAACCTTTGAACCTTTCAACCTTTCAACTGCGGTTTTTAGG
>CAMCSH010000257.1 GCA_945877655.1 Lentisphaera araneosa HTCC2155
CGTTTCAAGCTCACGGTGAGGAGAGCTTGCGCCATAGGACATTAGTAGCCGCCATCGCTACTTGGCAAAGTCCTCCCCTCGCGTACATTGGCGGCCTGAAAATCCAAACGAGAACCCCGCGGGACTTAAGAGATCATGGTAGACACCCAACAGATCCAAATCGAAGGCGCCGTCGTGCGCTTCGTCGGCGACTCCGGCGACGGCATGCAGCTCACCGGCACCCAGTTCACCGATACCTCGGCGATCGCCGGTAACGACATCTCCACCTTCCCGGACTTCCCCGCCGAGATCCGCGCGCCCGCCGGCACCCCCGCCGGCGTCTCCGGCTTCCAGGTCAACTTCGCCGCCTCCGCCGTCGAAGCCCCCGGTGACCAGCCCGACATCCTCGTCGCCATGAACCCCGCCGCTTACAAGATGAATATCGAAGATCTGAAGACCGGCGGCGTCCTCATCGTCAACTCCGACAACTTCTCCGACATCGACCTGCGCAAAGCCGGTTACGAGACCAACCCGCTCGAAGACAACCCGATGGTCGGCGAGAAGTTCCAGCTCATCTCGGTGCCGATGACGGCGCTGGTCGAAGAAGCCCTCAAAGAACTCGACATGAAGCCGGTGCACAAGCGCCGCTGCAAGAACTTCTTCGCCCTCGGCCTGATGTACTGGATGTTCGACCGCACGCTCGAATACACCGAAGCCTGGATCTTGAAGAAATTCGGCGGCAAAGACGTCCTCGAACAAGCCAACATCAAGGCCCTGCGCGCCGGCTATAACTACGGCGACACCGCCGAGATCTTCACCCGCCGCTACAAGGTGAAATCGACCCCGATGCCCGCCGGCACCTACCGCCAGATCACCGGCAACAGCGCCACCGCCTACGGTCTCGTCGCCGCCGGGGTCAAATCCGGCCTCAACGTGGTCTACTCGACCTACCCGATCACCCCCGCCTCGGACATCCTGCACGACCTGTCGAAGCTGAAGAACTTCGGCGTCAAAACCGTCCAGGCCGAAGACGAAATCGCCGCTTGCGGCGTCGCTCTCGGCGCCTCCTACGGCGGCTCGCTCGGCGTCACCGCCTCCTCCGGCCCCGGCATCTGCCTGAAGGCGGAATTCGTCGGCCTCGCCGCCATGACCGAACTCCCCTTGGTCATCGTCGACGTCCAGCGCGGTGGCCCCTCCACCGGTTTGCCGACCAAGACCGAGCAGTCCGACCTGATGCTCACTCTCTTCGGCCGCAACGGCGAATGCCCGGTCCCCGTCATCGCCGCCTCGACCCCGGTCGACTGCTTCCACGCCGTCCTCGAAGCCGCCCGCATCGCGGTCGAATACATGACCCCGGTGTACTTCCTTTCCGACGGCTTCATCGCCAACTCATCCGACCTGTGGAACGTCCCCGCCTTCGCCGATCTCCCCGGCATCAAACAGGTCTTCTACACCGGTGAAGACGGCAAGCCCTACAAGCCCTACGAGCGCGATCCCGAAACCCTCGCCCGCAAATGGGTCACCCCCGGCACTCCCAAGCTCCAGAACACCCTCACCGGCCTGGAGAAGAACGAGAAGGGCGACATCTCTTACGACGGCAAAAACCACGCCCTGATGTGCGGTCTCCGCAAGGACAAGATCGCCGCCATCGCCAAGAGCTACGGCCCGACCAAGATCCTCGGCGCCCAGTCCGGCAAGGTCCTCGTCCTCGCCTGGGGCGGCACCTACGGCCACATCGTCAGCGCCGTCAAGGAACTGCAGAAAGAAGGCGCCTCGATCTCCTACGTCCATCTGCGCCACATCAATCCGCTGCCCCTCGACCTCGAAGAGATCATCGGCAACTTCGACACCGTCGTCGTTCCCGAAATCAACCTCGGTCAGCTGGTGCAAGTGATCCGCGCCAAATACGCCATCGACGCCCAATCGGTCACCCAGATCATGGGCAAGCCCTTCAAGGTCGCCGATCTCGTCACCGCCTTCCGCAAATTCCTCTGAGGCCTCCGCCATGAACCAACCTGCCCCGATCAAATATACCAAGAAAGACTTCACCTCTTCCAAAGATGTGAAGTGGTGCCCCGGCTGCGGCGACTACGCCATCCTCGCCACCGTCCAGAAAACCATGGCCGACCTCGGCCGCCCGAAAGAGAAGCAAGTCGTCGTCTCCGGCATCGGCTGCTCGTCGCGCTTCCCGGTCTACATGGACACCCACGGCTTCCACACTATCCACGGCCGCGCCCCGACCGTCGCCACCGGCCTCCGCGTCGCCCGTCCCGACCTCGATGTCTGGATGGTCACCGGTGACGGCGACGGCCTGTCGATCGGCGGCAACCACTTGATGCACGCGGTCCGCCGCAACGTCGAGATGGTCGTCCTGCTTTTCAACAACCGCATCTACGGTCTCACCAAGGGCCAGTACTCGCCCACCTCGGAGCAGAACAAGGTGACCAAATCGACTCCTTACGGCTCGGTCGATGCGCCCCTGAATCCCCTTCTCTTCGCCCTCGCCGCCGGCGCCACATTTGTCGCCCGCACCTGGGACACCAACCCCCGCCACATGGACGCCGTCTTCAAGGCTGCGCGCCAGCACAAGGGCCTGTCCCTGGTCGAGATCTGGCAGAACTGCGTGATCTTCAACGACGGCGCCTTCGACAACGTGGTCGACCGCGAAGTCAAGGAAGAGCGCCTGGTTGAGCTCGAAGAAGGCAAGCCCATCGTCTTCGGCAAAGACAAATCCAAGTGCCTGGTTCTCGACGGCCTCGACGTCGTTGTCCGCGACACCGCCCTCACCGATCCCGCCAAGATTTTGGTGCACAATCCCCGCTCGCAGAGCCCGACCTTGGCGATGGCCTTGGCGCAGCTCAGCTTCCCCGACGCCCCGACCCCGATGGGCATCCTGCGTCAGGTCGAGCGTCCGACTTACGACGGCGACGTCAACGAGCAGGCCGCCCAGGTTCTCAAGGACCGCGGTCCCGGCAACATGGACAAGCTGCTACGCGGCTCCGCCTCCTGGAAGATCGAGACCGACGAGGTCTTCGAAGACGCCTGGAAGCCCTTCGTCTCGAAGAAGAAGTGAGCTGAAAACGCCGCCCGATGAGGGCGGCGTTTTTATTGCGCGGAAGCGACTGTCCGATATCGCGATATCGTGATATCCCGATATCGAAGGAGTTCCAGTCTCTTCGTCTCGTCTTTGGCCCCGCTTCTGCGACTTGCCGAACGGCAGCGAGGCATTACTTTGCGATCCGACTCTGGTCTCACAGGACCGGTAAACCCACTTGAGTAGCCGATTTGCAAGGAGCCCACGCATGGATGTCAAGCAAGTGAATGTCCTCAAAGTCCGAGAAGGTGAGCCTTGGGCCGTTCCGGAATTCCTCAAAGTCATCGGCTACAACGGCACCAACTACCAGAACATCTCGATTTCTGTAGTCGAGCATGTCGGCATCAACTACACTGCTTCGACCCTCCAGGGTCTGATCACGGGCTCCGTCACCCTGAGCCACGACGGAACCGAAGGCGACCCCTATTTGCGCCTGAAAATCTCCAGTCAGGATGTCGGCGGCAAAGGCCCCGATCCGGTCTATCTCGATCTCCTGGTCGGCTATAGCAACAAAGCCGCCTCCCCTTCCGTAGCTGGCCTGACATTTACCTCCACCAACGACAAACCGGTTGTCAGCGCCGGCCCCGCCCAGACGATCGACTACAAGGGCAGTATCTCGATCGCCAACCTGTTTACAGCCAGCGACACCGAGATGGAAGTCGTCCGTTATGATGTGGTGAAGACCGAGGGTGGCCGGGTCTTGCTCGGCGTCAAGCCGATTTCTAGCTTCTCGACCGACGAAGCCTTGGCGGGCAACATCCGGTTTGAGCACAACGGTGTCGTCGGCATCACCCCGTCCATCACTGTCCGGGCCGTGTCCATGGACGGCTCGGTTTCTGATGCCTTTACTGCCAGCATGAACCTAAATCTTCCTCCGCCGACCTTCACTTTCGGTATGTCGCACCAGAATATCGGCCAGGAAGTCCTTCTGAGCACCAAGAATATCTTGATCTCTGATGTTGATCCCAATAATCCCGCGGCTTATGATGACTACTTCATCAGTCTGAGTCCGGCAAACCGGACAGATGCTTTTGAATTGAACATTAATGGCGAACCCGCCCTTTACTTCACCTACGGTCAATTGCGTAACAGCAAGTCCATCATCAAGCTCAAGTTCCGCGACGACACGGCCGACGACGCCCCCAACAAGGCGGCTGCGGATCCTGTGATCGACATCGCGGTTAACCGAGATGATCACTCTAATAATAAATTTGTCTACTCTGGTTCACTGCCGGTGCGGACCTTTGAAAAAGCCAACAGCAGTGTGGCCAACAAGGGACCGGTAATTGCCTATAACACCGTCAAAAGCAGCATCAGTGAAGGAAAGTCGACGGAAATTTTCATCGACACCAAGAGCACCCCCAGCACCGCCGATGACACCAACAACCTCGGCTTCAGCGTCACGGATGACACCAGTCCGGATACTGGCATTCTCTACACGGTCTTGAATGCCAAGTCTGGCTATTTCACCCTGGATGGCCGTAAAACCACCCAGTTTACACAAGCTCATCTGAAGGGTTTGTACGATTCCACCGATGCTGACACCTTGGTCAACAATCATCGCGTCGCCTTTGTTCATGATGGCAATCCCAAACACGCGCCATCGTACACTTTGAAAGTCACGGATAACCAGGGTGCCAGCACCGTGGTGAAAGCGATTACTCCCGATCTCATCACCCTCAATGACGCCCCTGCCCTGTTCTCGGCGCAACAACTGGTAATGAAGGAAGAGGTTCCTGTGACCTTGGATACCACTTTCTTTACCTATAAAGATGAGGAGTTTGTCCAAGGTGATATGTCTTCTTGGAAATTCCGCTTTGTCGATCCCGGTACAGGTTCATTCAGCGTTACTAAAAACAATGCGGCTTTTGATTTGGCCACTGACACCTTCACTTATAAAGAGATAATCGCTGGCAATATTGCCATCACCGGACATAGCAACTCCCGTCCCAGCATTGCCATCATCGCCACCGATGAGGATGGCGCCGATTCTGTGCCCGTGGGACTCAACATCAAGTACACAGCGGTGAACCAAGCGGTGACTCAAACCTCGATCGACTTGAAAAAGTTGGATACGCCGGGCACTTATAAGCTCAATCTTGAGCTCAGGGATGACGAATTCTCTGATTCGGGCCAGACCGACCAGATCAAGGTTCAGGTTGACCCTCAGACCATCGGCGCCGTGGTGAAAATCGGCGATACCGAAGTGCGATCCTTCGGCTACAACCTGATCAAATACGCCACCGTCGTCGACACCAATGGAAGCGATTTCTCCAAATTGTATCTGAACTACAGCGATGGTTTCAATCTGACACATGGCTCCGGTTACGAACTTATCTAAGTTCCTCATTTGAAAATGAAACCGCCGGGCCTCTTGAAGGTCCGGCGGTTTTCTTTGCTTATTTCGACCTGTATCACTCCATTTTGATCTTGGATTCTCTTCGCCGTCAGCGTCGAACCAAGGAGGTAGGGAGTAAGGGAGTAAGGCAGGAGCGCATAAGAGTTCACTCCCCAACTCCCTCGTTCCCTCACTCCCAAGCCTGGAGATTGAATCCCG
>CAMCSH010000258.1 GCA_945877655.1 Lentisphaera araneosa HTCC2155
GTTTGTAAGAATACCCGCTGATCACGCCTTCGACCTGATCGCCGATGCCGTCGATATACCAGGTGCCGAGGAAGAGCAAAGCCAAAACCAGCCCAAGCAGGACGAAATCCATCCTCCGCCACATTCGCAGACAGTGTTCAAACCAGGGCATCGCCGTTCCTTGAGAAGTCGTTTTTTTGCAAGACTCCACTTTCCTCCGCCGTCCGGCTGCGTCAACTCGCGCGGCAAGGGTGAGGAGGCTTAGAACTCACTTGCTCTCTGTCTCCTGCCCGGACTTAAGTTCAATATAAAATCAAGAAATCATCAAAAAAATTTGGCGGCGTCGTCTCCTTAGTGCTATCATGGTTTCAACCTCGACCTAAAACGCCCATTCAAAAAACTACAACTAAGAAACTAAGAAGGAAGCGCGCAATGATCCGTAGTCTCAGCCTGATTTCGATGTTGGCCCTCAGTGGCCTGGTTCTGATGCCCCAGGAAGCGGCTGCGCAGACCCCCTCCAACAAACGGGAAATCCGGAAAATCATCCACCCCACCAAAGCCGAAACCAAGGAGATGATCGACTCCAAGTTCATCGGCATGCCGGAACGCGAATTCAGCGCTCTGATGGATCCTTACGGCTTCGAGTGGACTGCCGAAACCATCCACAACTCCGCCCGGGTCAGCCCCTCTTTCCTCAATAACAAGCACAAACTCAGCTTCAATGGCCTCATCGCCAGCGAAACCCTGGTGAACTTCAAAGATGGTAAAGTCGTCAACGCCCAGTTCATGCTCTACAACAAGGGCGACGACGGCGACCTCAAAGGCGCCTCGAAAGAGGGAGAATTCATGAGTCGGGTCAATGCCGCCAAGGTCAATCTCGATGCCCTTTGCCCGGACTTCAAACTCGCCAAGGAAGGCAAGAACCTGAAAAAAGCCTCCGGCGCCACCGGCCGCTCCAGCTATTTCTGGGTCAAGGATGAGATGCTGTTCAGACTGGACTTCGTCGCCAACCGCGACCGCAACGGCAAGTTCCTCAGTGCCGACTACATCCGCCTCAACATCGCTGCTGGCAATGACAAGATGACAATTCTCGACCTCGACAAAAACGATGTCCAGGCGGTCAGCCAGCTCGATCGCATCGCGAACGTCATGCACGAATTAGATGGCACGGTCTGGATCGAGGGCGTGCCGATGGTCGACCAGGGCCAAAAAGGTTACTGCGCCTGCGCTTCGGTGGCGCGCATTCTCAACTTCTATGGACGCGAAACCGACATGCATGAGATCGCCAAGATCGCCAAGTCCAGCGGCGAAGGCGGCACCGATCCTGAATTGCTGGCGAAAAGCCTAAAAGACATCGCCACCAAGTTCCGTCTCTCTCTCGAGCCGAAAGGAAAATATCCTTTCGCCAGCCAACGTGAATACACAAAATTTATTCGCGATCTGCAAAAGGAGTTCAAGAAACGTGGTGAAGAATTACCATATAGCATAGAGAAGGCGAAATTGGCTCCTATGATTTTGGACATCACAAGCAAAAACACCGGACAGCGCGCCATTTTCGACAAAGCCATCATCGAAGCCATCAACAAGGGGCGCCCTATGGCTTGGGCTTTGCAACTCGGCTTCTTCGCTGAACCCGACGTCCCCCAAGCAGATGGCGGCCACATGCGCCTGATCATCGGTTACCGCCTCGACGAAAAGAAGAAGCTCACCCACATCATCTACTCCGACTCCTGGGGCAAGGGCCACGAGAAGAAAGAAAAAGCCGCTGACGAAGCCTTCGCCGTCACCTGCGCCCTCTGGGACCTCCGGGTCAACTGATTCCAGCGCCGCCTCACTTGATCCTCCGGCAGATTCTGCCGGGGGATTTTTTTGATCTGTATCACTCCGAATCAAGTTTGAGCTGCTCGTCGCGAAGCGACGGTGTGATTGTAGCCGTGGCTTTCAAGCCCCGGTACGTTTGGCAATGAATTTGGCGTCGCGGCAGCGACGCGGCGAAAGATGTGTTCGGGTGTGCGCCTTCCGCATCGCCACCGCCAACCTGTCATCCTGTCGCTTCGCGACGCACGAACCAAGCTCAACCGGAGTGATACAGGTCGAGAAATTTTCGATTGGCTCAGTTTTGTTCTGCTCGCAAAGCTTCGCTCATCTCAAGCTGGAAGCTTGAGCCACGAACAACCTTTTGCGCCTTCTAATGCTCCGCCCCTTGCACCAGCTTGGCGTATTCGCCATTCAAGGCAAGGAGCTGGGCGTCGGTGCCGTCTTCGATGATGCGGCCCTGATCCATCACCAGGATGCGGTCGGCGCGACGGATGGTCGACAGGCGGTGGGCGATGATGATGGTGGTGCGTCCGTACACCAAGCGCTGCAAGGCCTGCTCGAGGATGACTTCGGTGGCGACGTCGATCGCCGAGGTGGCTTCGTCGAGAATCAGGACCTTGGGGTCGGCGGCGAGGGCCCGGGACAGGGAGATCAGCTGGCGTTGGCCGACCGACAAGTTCGAGCCGCCTTCCATCACTGCGGTGTCGTAGGAATCAGGCAAGGCGTCGATGGCGTCGTGGGTGCCGAGGCCTTGGCAGAGCTTCTGCACTTCGTCGCGACTGAGCTCGGGACGGCGGAAGCGGATGTTGTCGAGCACGGTGCCGGAGAAGAGGAAGCCTTCCTGCAAAACGATGCCCATGTGGGCGTGCAGGTCGTCCTGGCGGAAGACGCGCAGGTCGCGGCCGTCGACCATCACCTGGCCCTCCTGGGGGTCGTGGAAGCGGGCGGCGAGGTGAGCGATGGTGGTCTTGCCGGCGCCGGTTTTGCCGACGATGGCGACCACTTGGCCGGCGGGGATATCGAGATCGATGCCCTTGAGGATCCAGGGTCCGTCTTCTTTGTAGCGGAACTGGACCTGGCGGAAGCTGAGATCGCCTTTCATGCTGGGCAGCTCTTCGGGCTGGGCCGGATCCTTGATTTCCGGCTGCAGCTCGAGCACCTGGAAGACGCGGCGGGCCGAAGTGGCGGCGTTGATGCTCATGTTGTAAATGTCGATCAGCATCCGGATCGGGATCAGCAGCATGTTCATGTAGAGGACGCAGGCGACCAGGTCGGCCGGGGTGATCAGGTGTCCGTGTGAGGTGGCGCCGTGGGCCAGCATCCAAGCGCCGCGGGTGATGACGGTGACGATGCCGAGAATGCCAAGAGCGTCCATGGTCGGCATCAGGATCGCCGTCGCCTTCAGCACCTTGAGGGACAGCCGGACATTCTCTTGGTTGAACTCCATGTAGGCGGAGAGGTTTTTCTCTTCGCGGGCGAAGGCTTGCGTCACCCGCACGCCGCGGATCGATTCGGCAAGGTAGGCGACCATGCGCGAGTTTTGCGACGACAGCTCTTCGACTCGGGCCCGGATGCGTTTCTGCAGCCATGCGATGACGCAGCAGCCGATCGGGATGACAACGGCGGCGACGGCGAGCAGCGAGGGATCGACGTCCCACAATTTCCAAGCGATGATGCCGGTGTAAGAGAAGATCATGAAGACCACCATCAGGCCGAAGGTGAGGAAGTCGTAAATGGTGTTCATGTCGCCGGTGCCGCGGGCCACCAGCCAGCCGATTTTGTGGGTGTCGTAGAAGTTTTTGGACAGCGACATCAGCTTGGCGAAGAATTGATTGCGGAGCTTGATCATGGCCCGGTTGGTGGCGTAGACGGTGACCATGAACTGCGACCAACCGAAGGCCCGGTTGGCGAGGAGTACGACGATGAGCAGGCCGAGAAGCGAGCCCCAATCGGCTGTCTCCAAATCCTTACGGTTGGCGATGCCGCGGCACATGTCGATGATGTGCAGTTCGGCAAGGACGAAGCCGATGCAGAGCAGATTACCGAGGAAGATGAACCATTTAAAGCCTTCAATCAGGCCGTAGAGGCGGGCGATGATCGTAAAGACTTCTCCGCCGAGGCTGCGGATCTCTTCGTCTTTTTCGTCGAGACCCTGGCTCATCGCGCGACTCTCCTTTGCCGCGTCAGGACATGACTGGCGTCGGCAAGTGTCGAGCTGGAAAAGTGAGGGAGCATCGGATTCCGGTAATAATGGGCTGCGGCCCGCCAATTTGCTCCGGATTTATGACGGCGCAATCAGCTGCGGCGGCAAAACTCCGGGGGGAATGACGCTTTGTCGCGGCGGCGTCCTTGCGGCGACCGCAAACGGTCGATGGAAAAGCAGGACTTGTGCAGCATTCTCTCCGCACGAAAATTGAACCCAAGGCAAGCCCATGAACTTTTCCCGCGACCAGATCACGACCTCGACAACAGAGGATTTACTGACCACTGCCAGCCGGCATCTCGGGGGCATTCTGTCGCTGGCCTTTGATCACACCGAGGCGCACTCGGCCTTGATCGTCTACGACCAGCGTTGCGCCTTGGCTCAGATCCTGGCCGAGGCCTATCAGCGTTGCCTGCCGCGGGCTGTCGCCATCGATTTCGACGCCAGCTCGCCGGAAGCGATCTGGACGGCGATCGATGAATTGAAAGTTTCAGACCTGGTGGTCCTGGTGCAATCCACCAGTTTCCGCCTCGAGAAATTCCGTCTCCGGGTCGAGCTGTTCAAGCGCGGCATGCAGGTGATCGAGCATCCGCACCTGTCCCGCATGTTGCCCGATCAGGCGGCCTGCTACATCGATTCCCTCGCCTACGATCCCGGTTATTTGCGCAGCACCGGCAAGGCCTTGAAGCTGGCCATCGACACCGCCGGCCGGGCGCTGGTCAGCGGCGGCGGCGAAGAGCTGCTTTTCTCCGCTGGCTTCGAAGATGCCAAGCTCAATGTCGGCGACTACCGCGAGATGAAAAATGCCGGCGGCCAGTTCCCCATCGGCGAAGTCTTCACCGAGTCCCTTGATCTCGCCGCGGTGAACGGCCGGGTCCAGATCTTCGCTTTCGGTGGCAGGGATTTCAGGGTCAAGCAGCCAGCCTCCCTGATCACCCTTCGGATCGAACAGGGCCAGGTGGTCGAGAGCCTGAACTCGACGCCGGAATTCGACGAAGTGCTGGCCACCATCCGCGCCGATGAAGGCGGCGTGGTCTGGGTCCGCGAGCTCGGCTTCGGCTTGAACCGAGCTTTTACCCGCGACCGCATCGTCGACGATGTCGGAACCTACGAGCGGATGTGCGGCGTCCATCTCTCCCTTGGCGCCAAACACAGCACCTATGCCAAGCCCAATTTCAAGCGCGACTCCGGCCGCCACCATGTCGACGTCTTCGTCGTGGCCGACAGCGTTCTCCTCGATGCGCAGGAAGTCTATCGCGACGGCTCCTGGCAGCTCGGCTGAATCTCCGCAATCAGCGTGGAAATCCTTTGACCCCTACAGGGTCGGAAATCACATCATATTCTGACCCAGGGTGTCGCCGATGCGGCTCAACCCTGGACTAAATACTCCGACCCACTTCGGGGTCGAGCAGCAGTGAGGACAAAACTCGTTCCACGGCGAAATCCGATCTGAACGGAAAATCAAAAAGGGCTTGCCTCTTTCGAGGCAAGCCCTGGATATTGTGGCGGAGAGGGCGGGATTCGAACCCGCGGGACAGTTGCCCGTCCGTCAGTTTAGCAAACTGGTGCTTTAGGCCACTCAGCCACCTCTCCGCTTGGAACGGGC
>CAMCSH010000259.1 GCA_945877655.1 Lentisphaera araneosa HTCC2155
TGAGAATATTGGTGACCGTCGGCGTTGGCGCCACCTTTCGAGGCGGCGAGGAAGTTGATCGCTTTTTCGACCGTCTTGCCGTAGTTCTTCGAGGCCGGGGTTTCTCCGTGGGCGAGGAAGCAGAGGAGGGCAAGGCCGCTGAAAGCATCTTTAGCTGTATTTCCCCAGGAACCGTCAGGCAGCTGCACCTTGGCGAGCCAGGAGAGGCCTTTTTCGAGGTTCTGCTGGGCTTTCACCGAGCCGCCGTATTTGCTGACCATGCCGGCGCGGCCGGAAGCGCGGCGACCGCCGAACATCTTGCTGGAGGTGGTGGGGGAAACGTTCGATTTGACATCGGAGACGAGGTCGGCGGAGCCGTTGTCGGCAGTCGATGGAGTGCTGTCGTCGATCGACTCAAGACCACTGGCGTTGGCGGGGTCGTTGAGGGCGACGGAGGAAACGGCCACATCGGTGGACTCGGTCGGTACGTCCGGCGGGGTGACCGGATCCGGCGGGGGCGGAGGCGGCGGGGGTGGCTGGGGTGGAACTTTTTCCACTGCGGTAGTGATTGCCACGGCGGGAGGGGGCTCTTCGGCCGTGCCCTTCAGGAAGACGGCGGCGCAGATCAGGAGAATGACGTGGGCGACGGTGGATACCGTCGGGCCCAGAAGGCTTTCTTGCAGTTTTTTCTTGCGGTATTCCTCTTGGATGATGAAGAGTTCCTCTTCACTGAGGACGCTTATGCGAGGGGTCATCGGTTCGTCAGACATGGTTATGGCTCCTTCTCGATTTGCGGATATTTGTCCGTTCTGAAGCCATTATGCCATCTCTACCGAAGTTCGTCAAGAGCGTTTTTTTTATTTGGTCATTTTTGTCATCTTGCGCCGCCGCCAAGCTCTAGAAGCTAAAAGGGCCCGCGCTTTTCAGCGCGGGCCTTTGGATTGAGGGAGTCAACCTAAAAACCGGTACCATTCCTCTGCTGCGGTTTTTAGGGACAAGAATCAGAGTTTGACTTCTTCTTCATTTTTCGCTTCGACCCGCTTGCCATGGGCAACCGGGGTGGCGATGGCCTTGCCGTCGACGTGACCATCTCGGCCTTTCGAGGAGGGAAGAATGCGCCAGTAGACTGAAAGCATGAGAATGGCGAAGGTGGTGGCGTGGACTTTTTGCGTCAGTTCATCGCCGATGTTGGCGCCGAAATTTGAGCCGGGGTAGATCCAGTAGCCTTCAGGATTTTGATGCTGACGCAGCATCGGTTCAAATTTCTTCCGCCAGTTTTTCCACATCGCGCCGCCTTCCTGGAAGGCCGCGTAGGTGCCGTAGTACCAAGTGTACATGGAGTTCTGCGGAGGGGAGTTCCAGTCGACTTTCTTGAGGTCTTCGTCCATCATGGTTTTCAACACCGGCTCGAGCTCGGGAATGGGCTTACCGTTACCATCCCAGGCCGATTCGAAGAGCTGCAGGCAGAGGACGCCGACGCCGCGCATAGCGCCGTTTTTACGAGCTTCGTTGTTGCAGTAGGTGAAGCCGGCGGGAGCGCGTTTCTTCAGGTTGGCGATGGCTTTGGCGATGGCGTCGGGCAGACCTTTCTCCTGGCAGCCGGCAGCCTTGGCGGCTTTTAAGGCTTGGAAGTTCCAGCCAGAGTAGGACAAGTCGTCGCGATCGCCTTTTTCGTAGTGATAGTTGAAACCGCCGCCGACCTGTTGTCCTTCGATGATGCGGCGGACATTGGTGTTCATCACGTCTTCGAGCTGGTAGTTGCCGGTCATGGCGAAGGCTTCGCATAGAGCGTAAGTTTTGATCGAGTGCGAGTACAGATGGCCATCGCCGTTGCCGTCGCCCTTGGAGGCGGCCAGCCAATTGATCGCACGCTCCACCGTCTTGCCGTAATGCTTCGATTGCGGCGTTTCGCCGTTGGCGAGGAAGCAGAGGAGCGCGAGACCGGTGAAGGCGTCGGACGAGGCCGCGCCCCAGGAGCCGTCAGGCTTCTGAGCCTTGGCCAGCCAAACCAGGGCCTTGTCGACGCTCGGGACGACCTTGGTCGAGGCGCCAAAGCCCTTGGCCGTACCGGCGCGACCCTTGGTGCTCCGGCCCGTGAACATCTTGCTCGAAGTCGTCGGCGACACCGCAGGTTTCACATCGGAAACCAGTTCGGTCACGCCACCGTCATTGGTCGAGGGCGGTTCATCGCTGGTCGACTCCAGGCCGCTGGCTTGATGGGGATCACGGAGGTCGACCGCGGTGACCGGCTGGTCAGCCGTCTCAGTGGGAACATCGAGCGGTGTGACCGGATCGGGCGGCGGCGGAGGCAGGGGCGGCGGAGCCGGCGGAACCTTCTCGACTTCTGTGACCTCCCAAATGATGGGAGCAGCTTCCTCGATGGCACCCTTGAGGAAGACTGCGGCGCAGATCAGGAGAATGATGTGAGCCACGGTCGAAACCGACGGACCCAATAAGCTCTCCTGTAGCTTTTTCTTCCGATACTCCTCCTCGATGATGAAGAGCTCCTCGTCACTCAATACGCTGATGCGCGGGTGGATGATTTCGTCAGACATGGTGTGGACTCCTTTTTTCGGTTTGCGGACTGCATCTGTCCTGAGTCCAGTATGCCACCTCTTCCGAATTCGTTCAATATGATTCTATCACTTTTTATTGATTATGTCAGATTTAAGCTGCGTTGAAGTGACGAGGACGGCAATCTAGAGCCTAAAGGCCCGAGCGTTTGGGGCAAAAAAACTCGACCTGTGCAAATCAGGCGCTGAGTCGTTCGTCGCGGAGCGACGGTGTGAGTGTAGCCGGGGGTTTCAACCCCCGGTGCGCTGGCAATGAATTTGGCGTCGCGGCAGCGACGCGGTGACAGATGCGCTCTGGGTGCCTTCTGCATCGCCACCGCCGACAGGTCATCCTGTCGCTATGCGACGGCGATTCACTCTCGATCCTGTCCGGGGGTTGAAACCCCCGGCTACACTCACACCGTCGCTACGCGACGAGCGCAACACAAGCGGCACGGAGGCCGTGGCTCGGCTCCCAGGAATTCCGCGTCGCGTCAAGACGAGCAGCGCAAGTTTGATCTGGAGTTGCACAGGTCGAAAAAACTCGATGTGTATCAATCCATTTTGATCTTGGATTCGCTTCACAGGCAGCGTCGACCCAGGGAGTGAGGGAGTAAGCCAGGAGCGCATAAGAGGAGCTCACTCCCCAACTCCCTCGTGCCCTCACTCCCTAGCCTGGAGTTGAGAATCCCGAGTGATACAGGTCGAAAAAACTCCCGCAACAAGTGCGGGAGTTTTTTGACCTGATGAATCGCCTCAGCGGCCGTGATCTTCGTCGTCCTCAGGATGGATGCCCTGGGCTTCGAGATCTTCCACCGAGTCGCCGTGCACGGCGTCGGGGTGCGAGATCTCCTCGTCATCCTCGTCTTCTTGGGCTTGACCGTTGGCCTCGCGCGGCGGGCCCCATTTCGACCCGGCATAGAGGTCGTAGGAGCACAGGCGTCCATCGAGGCCGCCGTTGCTGAGAGGCATCTTGCGGGTGGGTTTCAGGCCCATCTGGAAGAGCAGCTGCGGTTCGCCGAAGTAGACGTAGGCGTTGGAGCCGGGACATTTGAATTTGAGGAAGTCGCCAAGTTCTTTGCAGAAGGCTTCCATCGGGTCCTGGCCGGGGGCGAGGGGCGCCTTGGTGACCGGGTCGAGACGGATGCCGTAGGGCGGGTTGATCAGGATCGTCGACTTCGGCTGTTCGGGCAGGTCCTGGAAGGGGATCTGACGGAACTCGATCTTGTCGCCACCGGGGAGCAAAGCGGCGTTGGCGCGGGCGTTGGAGATGGCGCGGGCGTCGCAATCGGAGGCGAAGATCAGGCCGGGCGGCAAGGGACGGATGGCCGCGGCGGCATCATCCTTGACCTTCTGCCACAGAGCAGCATCGAAGTCGGGCAGGAGCTTATGGCCCCAGCGCGGCCGGAGGTAGCCGCCGGGGATGCGGCAGTAATCCATCATCGCCTCGATGGCGATGGTGCCGGCGCCGCACATCGGATCGAGCAAGGGGCCTTGGCCGGTCCAGCCGGAGAAGCGGACGATGGCGGCGGCGAGGGTTTCCTGCATCGGCGCTTCGCCGGCAAGTTTGCGGTAACCGCGACGGTGCAGCGAGCCGCCGCCTAGGTCGAGGTTGACGCGGGCCTTGTTCTGCGAGATGTGCAGGTTGATCAGGATGTCGGGATTCTCGGTGTCGACCGAGGGACGCTCACCGCAGGAATCGCGGAAGTAGTCGCAGATGGCATCTTTGAGGCGGAGTCCGGCGAACTGCGAGTGGGTGATCTTCGAGTTGCCGACGTTGGCGACGATGGCGAAGGTGTTGGCCGGGGTCATCAGGGCGCCCCACTCGATGCGGCGGGCGTTGTCGTAGAGCTGGTCCGGGTGGTGCGCGTCGAAGCGGTGCAGCGGCGCGATCAAGCGGGCGAGGAGACGGTTGCAATAGAGAATCCGGTAGAGGATCTCGTTGTTCCAGGCGGTGAAGCTGATCTCGCGGAAATTGGTCAGGTCGACATCCTTGGCGCCGAGCTCCACCAGTTCGCGGGCGGCGATGCCTTTGAATTCTTCCGGCACCAGAGCCGAGAAGCTGCGGTGCTTCATGTAGCGGAACAGGCTGTCTTCCTCGGCCGGAGCCGCGGTCGAACGGGTCGGGGCCGTGCCGTAGACGCGGGGACGAGGTGCCTGAGCTTCTTCCTCGTCGAAATTGTAGCGTTCGCTGCGGTGCTTGAAGGCCGGATCGCGGGGTTTGAAGACCAGGTCGTCGCTCGGTTTGTAGGCGTTGGGGTCGTCTTTCCAAGCGCTGGGATCAGCCCGCGGAATCGGGCGCGGCGCTTCGTCGCGGCGCGGCATTTCTTTGCGTTCGTCGCGAGCATAGGGCTGGTCCTGACGGACGCCGTAGCCACTGCCGGCACCTTCACGGGGCGCATAAGCCTGGCGCTCTTCGAGAGGGGTGTAAGGGCTCGGTTTACGCGGCTGGAAAGGAGTGATGACACGCGGCGCTTCGTCGCGCTCGTAGCCGCCACGCTCATCTTGGGGCCGCCGCAATCCTTGCGGTGCTTGTTCATTGCGTTCATCGCGACGTGGGAAGGCCGGGCGTTCCTCCTGGGGCCGACGGAATCCTTGCGGGGCTTGATCGTTGCGTTCATCACGGCGCGGGAAAGCCGGACGCTCATCCTGGGGCCGCCGCAATCCTTGTGGTGCTTGTTCATCACGACGCGGGAAAGCCGGGCGTTCCTCCTGGGGCCGCCGCAATCCTTGCGGTGCTTGTTCATTGCGTTCATCACGGCGCGGGAAGGCCGGGCGGTCAGGCCGATCCGGAGTGCCGCGCAAGGGGAAGGCCGGGCGATTCGGCCGCGGACCCTCGTCGCGAGGATCCTTCTGGTAGCCGGACATGCTTATTTCCTCCGCAGCACCGCGGCGTAGGCGCCGTCGTGGTCTTCGCAAGGGAGGAGCTGGCGCTCTTCGACCAGTTCGAAATCGGTGTTGCGCTGCAGGAAGGCCTGCACTTGCTGGGTGTTCTCTTCCGGCTCGATCGAGCAGGTGGAGTAGACCAGACGGCCGCCGCGGCGGACGAC
>CAMCSH010000260.1 GCA_945877655.1 Lentisphaera araneosa HTCC2155
ATGAAAGCGAAGAAGATCCTCAAGACCTTGGCGATCGACATCGGCGGCACCGGCCTCAAGGCCTGCCTTCTCGACGAAGAGGGAGAGATGTTGACCGAGAAAGTCCGGGTCGACACACCGGAAAACTGTCCTCCCGCCGAGATGCTCAAACTCCTCATCGCCCTGGTCAAGCCGCTCGGCGCCTTCGACCGCATTTCGACCGGCTTCCCCGGCGTGGTCCGTCACGGCTGCATTCTCAGCGCCGCCAATCTCGGCGAAGCGGCTTGGCTCGGTTTCGACCTTGGTACGGCTTTGAGCTCGAGTCTCGGCAAGCCGGCGAAGGTGATGAACGACGCCGATGTGCAAGGCCTCGGCGCGATCAGCGGCAAAGGCGTCGAAATGGTGATCACCCTCGGCACCGGTTTCGGCTCCAGCCTGTTTGAAGACGGTCAGCTTTGCGCCCACCTCGAACTGGCTCATCACCCCTTCCGCAAAGGCGAGACCTACGAAGCTCAACTCGGTAAATTGGCTCTCAAAGCGATCGGGGAAATCAGTTGGAATCGTCGCGTCGAAAAAGCCATCGGCACCCTTCGGAGCTTGACCTATTTCGACCGGCTCTACATCGGTGGCGGCAACGCCAAAAAGATCAGCTTCGAGCTCCCCGCCGATGTCTGCCTGGTCTCCAATGAGCTAGGTATGCGCGGCGGCATCTGGCTGTGGAAGCAGCGCTGAAGTCAGTTTTTTTCAAGCTCAAAGTCATCACCGGGCCGTCCAGCCCGGTGAGATACTTTTCCCGCTCTGGACCCCGGAGACGGCGTTCGCCGCTACGCGGGTTCAGACAGGATTCAATCAGCCGCGTAACGCTGCAGGTCGGCGAGTTCCAGCCATTCGAGCACCGATTCATGAGTCGAGGCCAGCTTCACCTTGGGAGCGAAACCGGATTCGAGAGCCTGTTTCCAGCGAAGGGTACACAGACACCAGGAATCCCCCGGCTGCAGCCCGGGAAAGCCGTATTCCGGCACCGGAGTCGACAAGTCGTTGCCGACAGCGGCTGAGAAGGCGAGGAAACGTTCATCCATCACAGCGCAGAGGGTATGGATGCCGCGGTCTTCGGGATGAAGCTGGCAATAGCCGTCGCGGCAGAAACCGGTGCGGGGATTGAGCGAGCAGGGCAACAGCGGCTGGCCGAGGACATTGCGGGCATTCATGGGGGAAGTCTCCAGGTTGACGGAACCGTGCACCATAGTGCGGCCTGAGAATCTGGGGCGTGCCAAGTGTCAGATTCCGAGAAGACCCTTGGCCTCGGCTTCATTCATGCCAGTGCCGATCAAATGAGCCAGTGCCTGATGCAATTTCGCTTCGGCTTTCTGACGCTCGGCTTCGGCTTTCTGACGCTTTTCAGTTTCAGCATTGAGTTCAGACTGGAAATGAGCGGCAGCGGCGGCAGTGGCGGCGGCAGTCGCCTCCCTGACTGAACGTTCTAGATTGAGAAGCGAAGCACGTTCGCGTATTCCCCAGTGTTCGTAGGCGTCGACCTCGGCGTTGCTCCAGTTGTGCTGGTCGGCAATTTCCAGAGCCTCGCGGATGGCGGGTTCGGAGCCGAGGGATTGCGGCACCGTCTCGAGCTCGACGGCGTGTTTGAGGAAGTAGATCCATTTGTCGACGACGCTGCTTAGCTGGTCTTCTTTCTTGAGGAATTTCGGCAATTCGATGAAGTTGAACTCCAGCTCCTTGATTTCCTGCAGCCTGGTCTCGTCGTTGAGTATGAGGTGGCGGCTGAGAGGATTGTCGCCCTCAAAGACGCTGAAGTTGAGAATGCCCAGGAAATAGACCGGCTGCAAGCCGTCGTAGAACTGCCCCTTGCCAAGCTGCTGGCTGTAGGATTTGGCGCTGTAGTAGACGGCCCTTTTGCTGAAGGCGGCATCGCGCTCAAGCTGTATCTCGACGATGAATTCGCGCCCAATGACGTCTTTCGCCTTGACGTCAAGAATGGATTCCTTCAAACCCTTGATGTCGGGAGCCTGGTAGGGATTGAGGATCTGCAGAGAGGCGATGGCGCGGTCACCACAAAAACCGAGGGTGGCATTGAGGAAGGAAATCAAGATGTGGCTGCGCTGCTGCGAGCCAAAGATTTTTTTGAAAGCGATGTCGGAGCGTGGGTCGGCGAAATTCATGGCCTGTCTGCAAGGGTTGATGGCCAAAGATAGCCGGGAAGTGGGAAGCTGACAAGGATTCCGAAGCCATTGCACAAGCGCCGCCGCCCGATAGATTCGCCGCATTCAATTTCAGGAGTGACCTTCATGGCCGGCGCCGTTCTGCTTTTCACCGGGGATGACCTCGCCCAGATCCGCGATCAGGCGGAGAACGCCGCGAACCGCCTCGCCGGGCCCAATGCCGACGCCTTCGCACTCGAAATCTTCCGTGAAAAAGACGGCTCGACCCCCGCCTCCCTGCTCGGAGAAGTCCTCGGCAGCCTTGCCACCCCTTCCTTCTTCGGTGCCAAAACCGTTTGGTTGAAAGACTTCCAGGCCTTCGACCGAGAACCGACAAAGGCCGACTCCGGCTCCGAGCTCGCCGCTCTTTTCCATCAGCTCATTGCCGAGATCGATCGCGGCCTGCCCGACGGCATCAACCTGATCCTCTCCGGACCCGGCTGCAGCAAGGTCAAATCGCTGTTCAAAACCATCGAGAAAAATGGCAAGATCTTCATCTGCCAGCAGGTCAAGGTCGAGGACAAGGATTTCGCCGAAAGAGCCGGCGCCCTGCTGCGCAAGGCCGTGACCGAACGCCAGATGCGCCTCGATCCCCAGGCGGCGGAAGTGCTGCTCGCCGCGATCGGCACCGATACCGCCCGCATCGGCCAGGAACTCGACAAGTTGTGGTGCCGGACCAACGGCGGCGACATCCGCGCCGCCGATGTCCGCGCCGTCTGCGAGGCCACTCCCGCCCTCAGCGCCTGGGCCTTCCGCGACGCCCTCGGCTCGCGCAATCTCGCCGCCATCCTCAAGCTCATCGACGACATCCTGAGCCAGGAGAAAGATCCGGAATCCTTCGTCCACCTGATGCTGTCGCAAGCCTCCGGCTTCTTCCGCGACTCGCTCCGCGTCCGTCTCTACATGCACAAACACAGCCTCAAGACCGCCGACAACCTGAAGGCGCACCTCGATCGCCTCAGCGACGGCCAGCGTAAAGCCTTGAGCGAAGAAGCCGTCATTCTCGGACGCCATCCCTACGTGGTTTTCCTGCTCGGCAAGATGGCCTGCAACTACGAGCCCAACGAGCTCGTCGCCGCGCTCGAGAAGATCATGCAGGCCTACCGCGATCTGATCCTGCTGCAGGTCGACAACCGCACCATCCTCGAACGCCTCGCGGTGCAGCTGGTGGCCAAGGGCGCTTGAGGCAAAGCGAGCCTTTGCCGCCTCATCAAGTCTTGTCGTGAAACTCATGGCAGGGGTGGAAAGACCGGCACTCCGATCTATCCTCTCCGGATTCAAAATCAGGACCCCGCCATGACCCTCGACGAAATGCAGAAAAACCTCAAGTCCGCCGTGGAGCGCCGCGCGTCGCTGGCTAACTTCCTCGCCATCGACAGCAAGACGCAAGAGTTGTCGCAGATGGAAATGCGGATGTCCGCCCCCGACTTCTGGGATGACAACGATCGTGCCCGCAAAGCCGTCGACCGCATCCAGGTCCTGAAAAACACCCTGACGCCTTATGAGAGCGTGCGCAAGCTCACCGAAGACTTCATCGCCCTCGCCGAACTGGTTGAGATGGAAGGAGCTTCGTCGCCGATGCTCGCCGATGCCGATGCCGAATGGTTGACTCTTTTCGAGGCTCTCGAACGCCTCGAATTGCTGTCCTTCCTCTCCGGCAAATACGACAGCTCGAACTGCTTCCTCACCATCAACGCCGGCGCCGGCGGCACCGAGGCCTGCGACTGGGCCAGCATGCTGCTGCGCATGTATAGCCGCTGGATCGAACGCCACGGCTTCAAACAAAGCCTGCTCGATATCCAGGAAGGCGAAGAAGCCGGGGTCAAATCCTGCACCCTCTTGGTCGAAGGTGAATTCGCCAACGGCTTCCTGAAAGCCGAAAAAGGCGTCCACCGCCTCGTCCGCATCTCCCCCTTCGACTCCAACAAACGCCGCCATACCTCCTTCGTCTCGATCGACATCATGCCGGAATTCCCCGACAACGCGCCGATCAATATCGAGATGAAAGACCTGCGGGTCGACACCTACCGCGCCTCCGGTGCCGGCGGTCAGCACGTCAACCGGACCGACTCCGCCGTCCGCCTCACCCACTTGCCCACCGGCCTCGTCGTCTCCTGCCAGATGCAGCGCGACCAGCACAAAAACAAAGACATGTGCATGAAGATGCTGGCCGCCAAACTCGAAGATCTGGCCAAGTCCGAACAGGATAAACTCGCCGCCAGCGTCGGAGGTGAAAAAACCGAGATCGGCTGGGGCCGCCAGATCCGCTCCTACGTTCTCGATGACCGCCGCGTCAAAGACCTGCGCACTGGCCACCAAACCTCCAACACCGAAGCGGTGCTCGACGGCGATCTCGATCCCTTCATCAATGCCTACCTGCGCTCCGGCAGTAACCAGAATTCCACCGTCAGCGACGACTGATCCCGGAGAAAACCATGAGCGACGAACCGAACAAATCCTGCGCCGGACGCGGCAACTGCGGCTCCTGCCCCAGCAAAGGCTGCGCCAGCACCCGCAAAACCGTCGGCATCGTCCTCGTTGCCGCCGGCCTCATCCTTCTTACACTCATTCTCCTCAAACTTTCAATGCAAGGGTGATTCCATGACACGCCTCCTCGCCGCCTCTTTCGCCGTTGCCCTCGCCGCCTCCTGCTCCAACTGCGACGAATGCCCCCCGGCCGACTCCTTCCTCGGCCCGCGCTCCCTCGGTCGTCCCAGTTTGAGTGCAGCCAAGGTCTTCCAACAGGCCGGTAGTGGCATCTCCTCCCTCGCTTCGGCGGAAACCGATAAAATGGTGCCTTTTGACTTCTCCCTGCGCGAGCCGGAAAAGGCCAAGGAACGCCTTGCCCGCCGCGCCCAGGCCTACCGCGCCCCGGTCGACCTCGATGACGTCAGGGACTTCAACTTCCTCCTGTCCCAGGACGAAGACCACGGCAGCGGCGAAATCTTCGTCGACACCGAATGGGGCCTGCGCGCCCGCCTCCTCTTTAGCGCTGCCCGCAATGATGACGGCGATTTTGTCGTCACCGCTGTCGCCGTCGCCAAGCGCCTCAGCTCCTTCATCCACGAAGGCCAATCGCTAAAGCTCGAGGCTCCGGCGCCGAAGAAATAAGGCCCGGTCGGAGATCCTGAAAAAAGCGCCGGCAGCCGGCGCTTTTTTGGTGGTTTACTGCACTGAGAGGCTTCTGATCCCTCATCCTATCGATGAATTCATCTGTCATCATCCAATTAAGGAGCGAAGCACTAGTCTGAACTTCCCCCTGAGGTCTTAAGAATTGTCATTCCTCTGCAATGATTTGCAGAAAAATTATGAACTCAGCTTCTGGGAACAGGATGGGGTGATGCCGAGGAGGCGTAGGGCTTTTTCCTGGGTTTTG
>CAMCSH010000261.1 GCA_945877655.1 Lentisphaera araneosa HTCC2155
CAGAAGGCTCTCGATCAAGGCGTGCTCCCCACCGATGAAGCCATGGCGATGGAGCTCGCCGGCCACCCGGTCCATCTGGTGCTGCATCAAGACGACAACCGCAAGATCACTTATCTGCGGGATTTGGAGTGACGGAGATTCATTCAAGGAGCGCGGCAGTCCGCGTAGCAAAGCGACTGCGGCCGGAACGTCCGGGACAGGAAAGAACATCGTCTTGCGGAGGGCGCAGATCACAAGGATGGTGAATGCCGGAAATTGAGGGGCCGCAGTCGCTACGCGGACTGCCGCGCTCCGGCTTGCTTTATGACGTCACGAAACTGGTAGATTCTTGGAATTAGAGCTATTTCAAACTCAGCTTCTGCACCGTGTCGACCAGGTGGCGCACGTGGTCGACCGGGGTTTCGGTCATGATGCCGTGGCCGAGGTTGAAGATGTGGCCGCGGACGTTTTTGGCGGAGGCGAGGATCTCTTTCACTTTGTGGGTGATGATTTCCTTTGGCGCGAAGAGGGCGGCGGGGTCGAAGTTACCCTGCAGGGTTTTGCTGTTGCCGCAAAGACGGGCGGCGGTGTCGAGGGGCAGCTGCCAACCGCAACCCATGACATCGGCCTGACAATCGGCGACGACATCGAAGTAGCCATCGGCGCCTTTGACGAAGAGGATGACGGCGGCCTTGGTCTCGGTCTTCAGGTAGCGGACGATTTCGTCGTTGTAGGGCTTGGCGAAGCGGATGTAGTCTTCGCGGGAGAGGACGCCGCCCCAGGAGTCGAAGAGCTGGACCAGATCGGCGCCGGCGCGGACCTGTTGCTGCAGGTATTCGCGGGTGACGACGGTGAGCATTTTCATCAGCTCATGGAAGGCTTCGGGGTGTTGCCACATGAACTTCTTGATGTGGCGGTATTCCTTCGACGAGCCGCCTTCGATGCAGTAGGAGGCGAGGGTGAAGGGGGCGCCGGCGAAGCCGATCAGGTCCTTGCGGGTGTCGAGGCGCTTGCGGATCATGCTCACCGCTTCGTAGGCGTAGTCGAAGTCTTTTTTGGCGTTGCAGATCTTGATCCGGTTGACGTCTTCGGGCAGGCGGACGGGGTTGTGGATGACCGGGCCTTTTTTCTCTTGGAATTCGAGGTCGAGGCCCATCGGCACGAGGGGCGGCAGAATGTCGTTGAAGAGGATGGCTGCGTCGAGGCCGAAAGCGTCGATCGGCTGCATGGTGACTTCACAGGCGACTTCGGCCTTGTAGCACATGTCGAGGAAAGTGTGCTTCTCGCGGACCTTGCGGTACTCCGGCATGTAGCGGCCGGCCTGGCGCATCAGCCAGACGGGAGTGTAGGGGGTGGGGCGGCCGAAAGCTTGATCGAGTAGGTAACCCATGGCAAAAATCTCCTGTGATTCCGGAAAACTAGAGGCCGAACGAGTTTTTACACGGGTTCGGCCGTATCGAGCTGCACTCGAGCAGGGATGCTCGAGCCACGTTCAGCTTTCTTTCGCCGCCGCTTCCCCGGCATCCCAAGTGGCATGGAAGTCTTCGCGGAACTGTTGGAAGGTGCCGGCGAGGATGGCTTCGCGCATGCGGCGCATCAGCTCGAGGTAGAGGGCTAGGTTATGATAGGTGAGCAGGCGCATGCCGAGGATCTCGTTGGTCGAGATCAGGTGGCGGGTGTAGGCGCGGGTGAAGTTCTTGCAGGCCCAGCACGAGCAGTCGGGGTCGATGGGGCGGAAGTCGGCCTTCCATTTCGCCGCCTTGACCTGCACCTTGCCGCGCCAGGTGTAGGCCATGCCGTGACGTCCGACGCGGGTCGGCAGGACGCAGTCGAACATGTCGACGCCCCGAGCCACGGCTTCGACCAGTTGCGGCGGGGTGCCGACGCCCATCAGGTAGCGCGGCTTGTTCTCGGGCAATTCGGGCAGGACCCATTCGAGGACGCGCTTCATGTCTTCTTCCGGTTCGCCGACGCTGAGGCCGCCGATGGCGTAGCCTGGCAGATCCATCTTGGCGAGGTAGCGGGCGGAATCGCGGCGCAGGTCTTCGTAGAGCGAGCCCTGGACGATGCCGAAAAGATTCTGGTGCGGCTGCAGCTCGAACTTGGCGCAGCGGTCGCCCCAGCGTTGCGTCAGGCGCAAAGACTTCTCAGCGTCGGCGTGGGTGCAGGGCCAGGGGGTACATTCGTCGAAGATCATGACGATGTCGGAGCCGATGTCCTTTTGGATCGCCATCGATTCCTCCGGCCCGATGAAGAGCTTGGTGCCGTCGATGTGGGAGCGGAATTCGACGCCTTTCTCGCTCATCTTGCGGAGCTTGGCGAGAGAGAAGACCTGGTAGCCGCCGGAGTCGGTGAGGATGGGGCGGGGCCAGTTCATGAATTTGTGCAGACCGCCGGCCTGGCGCATCACTTCCATGCCGGGGCGCAGCATCAGGTGATAGGTGTTGCCAAGAATGATCTTGGCGCCCATGCGCTCGAGCTCGTCGGGGTCGATGGCCTTGACCGAGCCGGCGGTGCCGACGGGCATGAAGATCGGGGTGGGCACTTCGCCGTGTTCGAGGCGGAGGACGCCGGCGCGCGCGGCGCCGTCGGTTTTTTCGAGTTGGAAGATGTTTTTCATGGTGGCGGCACTGTAACCCGGAGCGGCGATTCTAAAAACTCCGCGGCTTGGGAGTTTTGCGAGTTTTAGGGGTTTTCGGAGTTTTTGGGATATTCTCAAGCGCCGCATTGATGCTAGTGTCGCGGCATCTCCCCCTTTGAACCCCCTTCCCCTAGCGAGCCCCATGTCCAATGTGAGCGGCGAATCGCGCCATTCCCCCCTTGGGCTGATCCTGCTGATCAGCTCGGTCACCCTGCTCGTCTGCGTCGGCATGAGCATGCTTTATTCGACCAGTGTGCCGGTTTTTGGCAATCGCTATTTAATCAACCAGATGATCTTCCTCGGCATCGGTGTATCACTAGCGTTTTTCCTTCGCCATTACGATTACCGGGTCCTCTGCCGCCACGCCAAATGGCTGGCCTTGGCGGTGTCACTGTTGCTCGCCTATCTCGCCTTTGCCAACTTCCTCGCCAAAGGCCTGCACCAGCCCGGTCTCGCACATAAATTGCCACTCGTCCACGAGATCAAAGGAGCCTATCGATGGATCGACCTCAAGGTTTGCAGCATCCAGCCGAGTGAATTCGCCAAGCTCGCCTTGGTGCTCGTCCTAGCCGAATATTTCCACCGCCATGCGAAGTTCATGGATGAATGCTCCTGCGGCAAATACGGCTTCTTCCACGACTACCGCCACAACCTCATCTGGGCCTCGATCAAACGTCTCTTCCGTAAACGCGAAGCCACCACCAGTATCGGCGGACACCAGGCCACCCTGATGCCGGGCTTCCTCGCCCCCTCGATCATCGTCGGCATCATCTGTATGCTCATCGTCGCCGGGGGGTCCTTGTCGGTGACGTTGATGACCGGCTTGACTGTCGTCGCAGTTTTCTTCGTCGCCGGCGTCCGCCTGCGCTATTTTTTTTGGATCGGCTTGGTTGGCGTCACTTTTGTCGGCGGCCTTCTGATGATCTCGCAGAACCGCCTCAACCGGGTGCTTTTCTTCACGAATCCGGAAGCCCACCAGCAGGACAACGGCTACCAACTTTGGCACTCGCTGCTCGCCATCGGTTCCGGCGGCCCCACGGGCCTCGGCTTCACCGAAAGCCGGATGAAGATCGATTACCTGCCGGAATGCCACACCGACTTCATCATCGCCATCACCGCCGAAGAACTCGGCTTCGTCGCCGTCGCCGGCATCATCTCCTGCTACTTCGTCCTCGTCCTCGCCACCTTGATCATCGGCGCCCGCTCGCGCGACTTCCGCGGCCAACTCCTCTGCGTCGGCCTCGGCGCCGGCATCTGCTGCCACGCCCTCCTCAACCTCGCCTTCGTCTCCGGCTCGATGCCGACCACCGGTGTCACCGTGCCGCTGATCTCCTACGGCGGCTCGTCGCTGATCGCCACCTTCATCGCCATCGGCCTGCTCCTCTCGGTCGACCGCCAAAGCGCCCTCGCCCGCAAGGAAGAGGAGGAGCCGGCGAAAGACAACAACACCATGACCCGCAGCATCCCGGTGCAAAAAGAACTTCTCGCCACCTCCTCCGGCCGCATCCCGGTGTTGCCGAAGCCGGATGCTGACAAGATTGAAAGATTGAAAGGTTGAAAGGATCCTTATGCCTGACGTATCCGATGCCGATAAAATCGATCTCCTCGTCTCCTGTGGCGGCACTGGCGGCCACTTCTACCCCGGCTTGGCTGTCGCCCGCGAAGCGCTCCGACGCGGCCACGCCGTCCGACTCTACCTCGGCGGCAAACACGCCGAAGGCCAGACCCGCCTCGCCGCCGGCTACGGACTCAGCGCCGATGCCACCTTCGCCCCGCCCTTGCCGAGAGGTCCGCTCCAGGCCCTGTTTTTCCCCTTCCATTTCGCCGCCGCCACCTGGCGCTGCTGGCGTTATCTCGGCCGTCGCCGCCCCCGCGCCCTGCTCGCCATGGGCTCCTTCGCCGGCGTCCCGCTCTGCCTCGCCGCCCGTTTCCGCGGCGTCAAGATCCACCTGCACGAAGGCAACACCATCGTCGGCCGCGCCAACCGCTTGGTGTCGCGCTGGGCCAGCCATCTCCATCTCGGCTTCCCGATCATCAATGCCGCCGCCGTCCACTGCCCGAGCTCGATCACCGGCATGCCTCTGCGTCCCGAGCTTTGCGCCGCCCGCAATCAGGCCAGCCCGGCCGAGTGGCGCAGCCGCCTCGGTTTCGATCCGGAAATCCCCCTGCTCCTCGCTTTCGGCGGCTCCCTCGGCGCCACCAAGGTGAACAGCGCCGTCGTCGAAGCTGCCGCCTTGATGCACAAGGCCGGGATCAAATTCCAAGTCATCCACCTCACTGGGCAAGACGACAACGCCGCCTTGGTCGAAGCCTACGCTGCTGCCGGGGTCACGGCCCTGGTCAAAAAGGCCCACGAAGCGATGGCGGAATACCTCCAGGCCGCCGATGTCGTCGCCTGCCGCGCCGGCGGCTCTTCCCTCGCCGAACTGAGCTATTTCGGCCGCGCCACGGTCTTTGTCCCCCTCGCCATCGCCGCCGACGGCCACCAGCTCGCCAACGCCCGACACGGCAGCTCCACCGGCGGAGGCTTCATCGTCACCGAAACCGAGCTCAGCGGCGCGGCTCTGGCCGAGCATCTCCAGCTCCTCCTCGCCTATCCCGACAGCGCCAGCACCGCCGGCATCGCCATGCGCCGCCTCGGCGTCGAGCACTCGGCCGAAAAGGTCTGCGACGCGCTGCTTAGCTGATCAGGAGCGGCCAGCACGGATCCAGGCATCGAGACGAACGGTGTCGATGCCGGTGGCTTTTTGGATTTGAGCTTTGCTTAAGCCGATGTCGCGGAGGTGTTCCGCCGTCACAAATTTTTCGCGATAAGCTTGGGCTTCGGCCTTCTGCTTGTCGGCTTCGGCCTTCTGCTTGTCGGCTTCGGCCTTCTGCTTGTCGGCTTCGGCCTTCTGCTTGTCGGCTTCGGCCTTCTGCTTGTCGGCTTC
>CAMCSH010000262.1 GCA_945877655.1 Lentisphaera araneosa HTCC2155
CATGGCCCTCTACGAGGCTGAAGGCAAATACATCGGCTCAGGTGTGCAGTGGATCGACAACAACTCTCGCGCCAAATACCGCAACGAAGTCACCGCCATCATCCAGGCGGCCAAGACCGGTAATCTTAGCCATCGCGGCAACACCGCAACTATGGACGCAGTCTACAAACCCATGCTTAGCGGCATTAACGAAATCATCGACGCCGTCGTCGCTCCGATCGCCGAACTGCGCGAGAAGCTCGCCAAGGTCGCCGAGGGCGATCTCACCGCCTACGTCACCGGCAACTACCAGGGCGATCACGAACAGCTCAAGCTCGCCCTCAACAGCACCCTCGACAAACTCAATGAAATCCTCATGCAAGTGCGCGACGCGGCGAGCCAGATGGCGCAGGGCTCGGCCCAGGTCAGCAGCACCAGCCAGATGATCAGCCAGGGCGCTACCGAACAGGCCGCCTCGCTCGAGCAGATCACCGCCTCGATGAACGAGATCAACTCGCAGACCAAGGGCAACGCCGAAAGCGCCACCCGCGCCAACGGACTCGCCCAGACCGCCAAAGACGATGCCCAAGGCGGTAGCGCCAACATGGGCCGCATGGTCCAGGCGATGAGCGAAATCGATGAATCCGCCCAGAAGATCAGCAAGATCATCAAGGTCATCGACGAGATCGCCTTCCAGACCAACTTGCTCGCCCTCAACGCCGCGGTCGAAGCCGCTCGCGCCGGAGTCCACGGCAAGGGCTTTGCGGTCGTTGCGGAAGAGGTGCGCAACCTCGCCGCCCGCTCCGCCAACGCCGCCAAGGAGACCACCGACCTGATCGAAGGCTCGATCAAGAAGGTCAACACAGGTAACGATGTCGCCCAGCTCACCTCGCAGTCGCTGAGCAAGATCGTCGACGGCATCTCGAAAGTCACCAACCTGGTCGGCGAGATCGCCGCCGCCTCGAACGAGCAGGCGCTCGGCATCGGCCAGGTCAACCAAGGTCTGGTCCAGCTCGACCAAGTGACCCAGCAGAACACCGCCAACGCCGAAGAATCCGCCGCCGCCGCGGTCGAATTGTCGGAACAGGCGGCCCAACTGCAGGAACTCCTGCGTCGCTTCAAGCTCCAGGCCAAAGCCTTTGGCGGCGGCTCCGGCGGCATGAGCGGCATTTCGCCCGACCTGATGGACGCCCTTCGCGCCGCCATGGCCCAGCAAGGCATGAGTATGCCTCAACACGGCGGCGGCTCGCACCACAGCAGCCCGGCCAAGGCCCTCGGCATGAACAAGCCTGCCGCCAAGCCGGCCTCGCACTTCCAGCAGAACCGCACCCCACCGGCCTCGTCCGGAATCAAAAAAGGCGCCAATGACATCATCCCGATGGATGACTTCGACGGCGGCACCGGACGCTACTGAGACTGATTTTTTTAATCCCAACTGCTTGAACCTGAATGATGGAGATTCTAACCATGAAGATGTCTATCCAAACTAAGCTGACGGCGTCCTTTGCTGCCGTCGGCTGCTTCTCTGCCTTGATTCTCGGGCTCCTCGTCGCTCAGGAGAGCGGCGAGGCGCTCCTGGACGCCAAGAAAGAGGGGGTCGCAGTCGCCCGAGATCTGAAAAAGCAGGCGATGGATAGCTACTTCCAGAACCTCGAAGCGAACATCAAGCAGTTGGCGGATTTAGACAAGATTGATGCAATTCTTGTCGCTGGGCAGGCGGAATTTGCCGCAGGCCAAGGGCCCGCCTCGATCGATGGATTAAATAAGGGCTATGACAAGCTCAATCAGGCGATTCAAGGTGTGGGTAGCCAGCGCGTCTTCGATATTCCCCGGACTGAGGTTGCCAAGCGCCTCCAAGCGAGCTACTTCAAGGAACTGATCAAGGGCGATGAGCTGACCGACAGCAGCACTTACGCCGCAGTTCACCTCAAGGTCAATAAATATCTTGATGAGCGCCGGATGGCGATGGAGCTCTACGATATCTTTGTCATCAGCTCTGAGGGCGACATCGTCTACACCTGTGCAAAAGAAGCGGACTTCGCTCGCAACATTGAAACAGATGAATGCCTCAAGGATTCAGGCCTTAAACGAGTCGTTGACAAAGCAAGGCAGACGCCTGGTCAGGTGCGATTTGAGGATTTTTCACCCTACGCACCTAGTAAAGAGCAGCCGGCTGCATTCGCCGCGGTCCAGCTCGAAAAAGGCAAGCCAGTGGTTGCTGTTCAGCTCTCCGATCTACCCCTGACTGAGATCATTAACCGCAAGCTTGAAGGCAAAGCTCAGCTCGGCGAATGCTTGCTGCTCGGCAGCGACGGCTCCTACCGCTCCAATGATTACCACTTTCAAAACGGCCGCAACGGCAAAGAGGTGACTGACCGTCTCAAAGTTGGGAACCTGGATGAGCTATTCAAAGCAGTCGAAGAGGCTGCCACCAAGCTTGACATGAACAAGGATCCGGCTGAAGGCAGCTTGGATCAATTGGCATTTGCTTACCGCGAAGCCCTCGAGGGTGGCATTGATAAGAAGATGCTGGAGAAGTGCGTGAAATACGGCAGCAACGTCGGCATCCTTCGAGCTGATAACTCTGTGATCGCCAAACGAATCAAGAAAGATTTGGAAATCATCCCAGCAACTGGGGATGTTTTTAAAGACCAAGGCTTCAACGCCAACGACATAGCCGATAAACTCTATATCGCCAGCATTCCCTATAAGCGTGGCGAAGATCTTTCCTGGTATTTAAATATCTCACTGACTCAAGATGACGCACTGAAATCCGTTCGTAATACGCAGCTGCTTATCCTTTTGACCATGCTCGGTGTCTCTCTACTTGCGGGACTTGCCGGTTTACTGGTCGCTCGAAAAACAGCCCGCCCCATCCTCGTCAATGCCGCCGCCGCTCGCGACTTCGCCAGAGGCAACCGCAATGCGCGCACGAATGTGGCAAGTAATGATGAACTTGGCGATCTCGCACGCGACATGAATTTGGCCTTCGAGGCCGCCAATAGTGCCGAGCTTAAAGCTTCCGACATCGCCGCCAAGGCTAACTCCTCTTTGGAAGGCGCGGCCACACCGATGATGACCTGCGGTGCCGACCGCATCATCGACTACATCAACCCCTCGGCCATGAAGTTGATGCGTGACAACGAAGCCCTGTTCAATCGCGAACTGAAAAACTTCAATGTCAACACCATCGTCGGTTCCGATGTCAACATCTACCACACCCAGCCGGATAAACAGGGTCGTATGCTGCAGGACTTCTCCCGCATGCCGATCAACAGCTTCCTGAAAGTCGGACCCAAGACCTTCAGAATCACGGTTACCGCCCGCCGCGACACCGCCGGCAGCTATGTCGGCAACACCATCGAATGGATGGATGTCACCGAGCAACTTATCGCCGAGAAACGCGCCGCCGGCCTCAGCTCGGCGATCGAAAACTCCGGCACTGCGGTGATGACTTGCGATACCAATCGCGTCATCGATTACTGCAACCCGGCGGTGATGAAAGTGCTGCGCGATAACGAAGCGGTCTTCCGCCAATACCTGCCGCAGTTCGACATCGGCAAAATCATCGGCTCGTGTATCGACATCTTCCACAAAAACCCCTCGCACCAGGCCAGGTTGCTCACCGACCACAGCCGCCTGCCCCTCACCGCCTACATCAGTGTCGGACCGAAATCCTTCCGACTCAACCTGTCGGCCAAGAAGGACCAGAACGGCGTCTACATCGGCAACACGGTGGAATGGCTCGACATCACCGCTCAGCTCGCCTCCGAGAAAAAAGCGGCCTCGCTCAACTCGGTGGTCGAAGCGGTCGACACCAACCTGATGATCTGTGACCTCGAACGGCGCATCACCTACCTCAACCCCGCAGCGCAGGCCCTGATGCGCGAGCATGCCCAAAAATTCCGTGAATTGTTCAAGAACTTTGACTCCGAGAAACTCATCGGCGTCTGCATCGACGGCTTCCACAAGAATCCCGCCCATCAGGCCAACCTCCTCGGCAACCCGCGCAATCTCCCTTACAAGACCGAGATCACCGCAGGCGGCATGGAGTTCGCCCTCGTCGCTTTGCCTCTCTACGACGCCGAAGGGAAATACATCGGCTCTGGCGTGCAGTGGATCGATAACAACGCCCGTGCCCGCTACCGCAATGAAGTGACCGGTGTCATCGACGCTGCCAAGAACGGCAACCTCAGCCACCGCGGCAACGTCGCGGCCATGGACGCCGTCTACAAGCCCATGCTGGCCGGCATCAACGAAGTCATCGATGCCGTCGTCGCGCCGATCGCCGAGATCCGCGAGAAGCTCGCCAAGGTGTCCGAAGGCGACCTCACCGCCTACGTCACCGGTCAGTACAAAGGCGATCACGAAATGCTGAAGAACTCGCTCAACGGCACCCTCGACAAGTTGAACGAGATCCTGCTACAAGTGCGCGACGCCTCGACTCAGATGAGCCAAGGCGCTTCCCAGGTCTCCAGCACCAGCCAGATGATCAGCCAAGGCGCCACCGAACAATCTGCGTCCTTGGAAGAGATCTCCGCTTCGATGAACGAGATCAACTCGCAGACCAAAGGCAACGCCGAAAGTTCCGGACGAGCCAACCAGCTCGCCCAAGGTGCCAAGGATGACGCCGAAGGTGGCAGCCGCAACATGGGTCGCATGGTCCAGGCGATGAGCGAAATCGACGAATCGGCCCAGAAGATCAGCAAGATCATCAAGGTAATCGACGAGATCGCCTTCCAGACCAACCTGCTCGCCCTCAACGCCGCGGTCGAAGCCGCCCGCGCCGGGGTCCACGGCAAAGGCTTTGCGGTGGTCGCAGAAGAGGTGCGCAACCTCGCCGCCCGCTCCGCCAATGCCGCCAAGGAGACCACCGAATTGATCGAAGGCTCGATCAAGAAGGTCAACGCCGGCTCCAACGTCGCCCAGCTGACCTCCGAGTCATTGAACAAAATTGTCGATGGCATCTCGAAAGTCACCCATCTGGTCGGCGAGATCGCCGCCGCCTCGAACGAGCAGGCGCTCGGCATCGGCCAGGTCAACCAAGGACTGGTGCAGCTCGACCAGGTGACGCAGCAGAACACCGCCAACGCCGAGGAATCGGCCGCTGCCGCGGTCGAGCTCTCCGAGCAAGGCGCTCAGTTGCAAGAGCTCATCGGTCGCTTCAAGCTGCAGGCGAAAGCCTTCGGCGGCGCCGGCGGCTTGAGCGGCATCTCGCCCGACCTGATGGACGCCCTCCGCGCCGCCATGGCCCAACAGGGAATGTCGATGCCTTCTCAGTCCTCGTCGAAAGCTCTTGCCAGCCGCCCGGCAGCAAAACCGGCGCCGAAATCGCTGTTCGGCGGACACACCCCGCCAGCATCGAAAAGCCATAACGACATCATTCCGCTCGACTGAAACCAGGGAAGAAACAGGGAGTAGGGGAACAAGGGAGTAAGGGAGTAGCAAGCAGTTCCCCTTTACCTCCCTGACTCCCTGACTCCCTGACTCCCTGACTCCCTGACTCCCTGACTCCCTGACTC
>CAMCSH010000263.1 GCA_945877655.1 Lentisphaera araneosa HTCC2155
GTCTTTTGCTGCCAGCCGCCATTCTTCAGTCCCCCCGACATCACACCTCATCCACCCCGACAAGCTCAGGGTGTGGCACCCACCATTTTGCTTGCGGGAGCGGGCGGGCGCAAGTGGGCAAAGGAAATAGGGATGTCGCGGCGCTGGACGCAACACGAGCCCAGGAACAATTCATCTCGAATCGTTTCTTAACAAAGTCGCCTACATCGCCACCAAACAAGATTTTTTCATTCCAAAAAAATCTAATCTAAGGAATCTTTCGCCCTCTAGCCCTTGAAACATTGATCTCTAAGCTAGTTTCTTAGGCCCCATTGCCACGCAGCTCAATCATCGCAGCAGGAGACCCCATGATCAAACCCTTCTTCGCACTCTCCTTCCTCCTCTCCCTCGGCCTCGGCGCCGCAGAAGAGGCGCCGATCCAAGACCACGCAGCCCTCGTCAAAGCCCGCAAAGGCCAATGGTGGGACAAGATGGACTACGGCCCCTTCCTGATCGGCGTCCTGCATATCCAATCGACCAATTCCGACGCCCTCAAATCGATCAACGTCGAGCTCGGCGGCGATGCCGCCCCGATGACCTTCGCCTTCGACACCGACCTACTGCGCGGCGCCTGCGTCTTCCAAGGTCGCACCAAACGCAACGGCACACCCTACAACGGCGCCCACGGCGGCACCCTCGAAACCTCCGGCGACGAGCTCATCGGCACCACCGACCTGCCCGGTTGGTCCAAGGGCGGCAGCTTCAAAGATCCCCGCGCCGTCAAGTCCGGCCGCGTCCCCACCGAATGGGCCAAATACAAAGGCCTCGTCCGCCACGGCGAAGACATCACCTTCCAATACACCGTCGGCAGCACCAGCGTCGCCGATCACGCCAGCACCAAGGACGGCGCCGTCTTCCGCGATCTCAACGTCGGCGACCGCAGCGAAGATCTCTACCTCGCCCTGATGGACGGTAACGAGCTCCCCGCCATCGCCGCCGACGGCCTCAGCGCCAACGGCAAATCGGCCAACGGCAAGCCGCTTTTCCTCAGCGTCAGCGGGGCCAAACTGGTTCTGCAGGAAGGCCGCCTCTGCGCTCTCTTCGCCAAAGGCGCCGCAGTCAATGCCCGCCTCGCCGTCTCCCGCCAGGCCACCGCCGCCGGCGCCGCCCAGGATCTGAGCAATCTCCTCAAGCCCGGCACTGGCCTCTTCCCCCAGACCCTCGAGGTCAAAGGCGAACGCGCCGCCGATCACTCGGCCTATGTCGTCGATGACATCCCCGTCCCCTTCGAAAACCCTTGGGAATCGAAGATGCGCATCGGCGCCTTTGACTTCTTCTCCGACGGCAAGACCGCCGCCGTCAGCACCTGGAACGGCGACGTCTGGATCGTCTCCGGCATCGACGACAAGTTCGAGAAAATCACCTGGAAACGCTACGCCACCGGTCTCTATGAAACTCTCGGCCTGAAGATCGTCGACGACAAAATCATCACCCACGGCCGCGACCAGCTCACCCGCTTGCACGACGACAACAACGACGGCGAAGCCGACCGCTACGAGTGCTTCAACAACGACGTCTGCACCACCCGCAACTTCCACGAGTTCGCCTTCGACCTGAAGACCGACACGGAAGGCAACTTCTACTTCTCCAAAGCCGGCCCGGTAAAAGGCGGCGGCCGCGGCTTCGACGCCATCGTCGAGCACAACGGCACCATCATGAAGGTCAGCAAAGACGGCTCGAAGATGGAAGTCGTCGGCACCGGCCTGCGCGCCCCCAACGGCATCGGCGTCGGCCCCAAGGGCGAAGTCACCGCCGGCGACAACGAAGGCACCTCGGTGCCCACCGGCCGCATCCAGTGGTTCAAGGCCGGCAAGTTCGCTTCGGTCTTCGCCACTGCCCACGGCGAGAAGACCGACAAGCTCACCCCGCCCATCTGCTGGCTGCCGATGTCGATGGACAACTCCAACGGCGACCAGTCTTGGGTCCCCGACGAGCGCTGGGGTCCCTTCTCCGGCGACATGCTCCACCTCTCCTACGGCACCTGCTACCTGATGAAGGTGATGCGCCAGGACCTCCCCGACAACCAAGTCCAGGGCGGTGCTTACCGCATCCCCGTCAACCTCGCCTCCGGTTCGATGCGCTCGCGCTTCAACCCCAAGGACGGCCAGCTCTACATCACCGGCCTCCAGGGCTGGCAGACCACCGCCGCCCGCCTCACCGCCTTCCAGCGCGTCCGCTGGACCGGCAAGCAGGTGATGATGCCCAAGGAACTCAAGTTCACCGACAAGGGGGCCTATGTCACTTGGACCACGCCGCTCGATAAGGCTAGCGCCGAGAAGGTCTCCAACTACTCCCTCGCCCGCTGGAACTATGTCTGGGGCAATGCCTACGGCTCCGGCGAGTTCTCCGTCGACAACCCCGAGACCGAGCTGATGAAGAAGTCCCTCAACGACGAGTCCAAAGGCTACTCCAACCGCGACCGCGTCTGGGTCCGCTCCGCCACCCTGCTGCCCGACGGCAAGACCGTCTTCCTCGACATACCCAACATGAAAGTCTGCCACCAGATGAGCCTCGCCTCGAGCATCGCCGCCAGCTCCGGTGAAGCCCTCGACTATGAGATCTACGGCACCGTCAACCAGATGCCCTCCGACACCACGGCGCCGGTCCATCCCGAGATCGCCAAACCAGAGCCCTTCAAGAAGGACCTCGTAGCCGGTCTCAAGGTCAGCGTCGAATCCCCCGCCGGCAAGGATGTCTTCGTGGTTGCCAGCGCCAACTGGGATCAAGGTCCCAACACGCCGCACTCCTCCCTGCTGCCCAAGGTCGCCGGCGCCACCAAGACCGTCCTCAAGGGCTACCTGCGCATCAAGGACCCGGTCACCGCCACCTTCCACGCCCCCCACCACGGCCAGATGACCGTGCGCGTCGACGGCTCGCCGGTGCTCAAATACCTCCAGACCGTGCAGAGCGGCGGCCGCCCGGTCAAACTCGAACCCGGCGACCACGAACTGATCATCGAACTGGAAAGCGACGGCAACGGCAGCGCCGGCGTCCGCCTCAAGTGGAGCACCGACAAGTTCCCTCCCGAAGCCATCCCCGCCTCGCTGCTCTTCCACGAGGCCGACCCCGCAATCGCCAAGGCTGATGAGCTGCGCCGCGGCCGCGAACTCGTCGCCGAGCTCAACTGCAGCAAATGCCACAGCTCCGGCGTCGCCGCCGGCAAAGGCATGCCCGAGCTTGACCGAGCTTTGCCCGACCTCAAGCAAGCCGGCGCCCGCTTCAAGGCCGAATGGCTGGTTAGCTGGCTGCAAAATCCCAAAGCCCATCGCAGCGACACCACCATGCCCAAGCTCAGCCTGAAGGAACAGGACGCTGCCGATATCGCCAGTTTCCTCCTCGCCGATGGCAAGGCAGCTGACCCTGCCCAAGGCGATGCTAAGCTCGGCGGTGAGACTTTCCATAACCTCGGTTGCGTCGCCTGCCACACCCGTCCCGATCAAGATGCTGATGTCCCCGGTCGCATTGCCCTCAGCGGCGTCAACTTCAAGTTCACTGCCGCCGGTCTGGTCAGCTTCCTGAAAAACCCCAAAGCCCACCACAGTGACAATCGCATGCCTGATTTCAAGCTCAGCGATGCGGAAGCCGCAAACCTCGGCGCCTGGCTGCTCGGCAATTCACGGATGATGAAAGTCGCCGCCGCTCCCGCTGGCGACAGGGCCCGCGGCGCCAAGCTCTACGCCGAAGTCGGCTGCGCCCAGTGCCACGATGGTGCCGCCCCCAAAGCCGCCGCCCTGAGCAGCCTTGCCGGCAAGGACAAATGCTCGAGCGTCGAGTATCAGCTCAAGGCTGAAGATACCGCCGCCATCAAGCGCTTCCTTGCCGAGGCTGTCCCCAGCCTTGCTCTGCGCGATGTCCGTGAAGCAGCCCACCGCGCCGTCAAACATCTCCAGTGTTCCGCCTGCCACGGCAGCGGCAGCGACGCCGATCGCCTCTCCGGGGTCCACGGCGAAACCGTCAAGCTTCTCACCCACGAGCTGCATGTCGTCGATCAGTCGCGCCCGCCGATGAACCTCTTCGCTGAAAAGCTCCGCGAAGGCGAATTCAATGCCGCCCTCAAGGGCGAGCGCAAAGCCCCTGCACGCCCCTGGCTGCTGATGCGCATGCCAGCCTTCCCTGCCGCGCAGGCCGATCTCATCGTAGCCGGTCTGCGTCAGTCCCAGGCAGTCGGCTGGCTCGATGGCGAGCCTGGCTTCGACGCCGGCAAAGCCGCCAAGGGCGAAGTCCTCGCCAAGACCTACGCCTGCGCCATCTGCCACAGCATCGGCGCTAACAAACCCACCGCCGCCTTCGAATGCGAAGGCGTCAACCTCGCCCAAACCACCGATCGACTCAGCCGCGAACACTACTTCCGCTGGATGAAGAACCCGCAGCGCTACTGGAACGGCACCAAGATGCCTCCCTACGGCCTCAACGACGAGCAGCTCGATCAGCTCTGGAACTGGCTCGAAAAAACCAAGAAAGACAACAAGAAATAAACACAAGGAAAGCCCATGAAAACTCCCGCCCTTATCCTCTCCCTCGGACTCTTGCTTAGCTGCGCCGCCACTAGCACCGAAAAGCCCTGGACCGAGCTCAAACTCGCCGACTTCCACAGCCTCGGCAAAGCCGATCTCAAACCCGACTCCTGGGTCGAGACCGACGGCGTCATCACCCGCGTCAAAAACGGCGCCAGCGACCTGATCTCGACCAAGAGCTTCGGCGACTTCGAACTCGAACTCGAGTGGAATATCGTCGAAGGCGGCAACTCCGGCATCTTCTTCCGCGGCGACGCCAAAAGCAATCCCTACTACCAGACCGCCCTCGAAATGCAGGTCCTCGACAACGCCAAGGCGCACGACAACAAGACCCCGAGCCACATCGCAGGTAGCCTCTACGACATGATCGCCGCCGACCCCAAAATCGCCAAGCCCGCCGGCGAGTGGAACCAGGCCCGCATCCTGTGCAAAGGACAGCACATCGAAACCTGGCTCAACGGCGTCAAGACCTCCGACATCGACATCGGCTCCCCCGCCTGGACCGAGGCCCTGAACAAGAGCAAGTTCAAGACCTGGAAAGGCTTCGCCGCCGCCGCCGCCGGCCCCATCGGCCTGCAAGACCACGGCGACAAAGTGAGCTTCCGCAAGATCCGCGTCCGCGAACTCTGAGCCGTCGCCAGCTGCTCGGCGAGTTCAAGCTCGCCGCCGCGGATCAAGGGTTGAACCAGATTGATCCGCTGAAGCAAAACCGCCAGTCCCTCGGGACTGGCGGTTTTGCCGCCCCTCCGAAGTGCATCGAAAAACTGAATCCTAACCATTGACCAGCCCCGTCAAATCCCCCTAAACCCCGCATAAATCGGAAAAATTAGTTCGCGCTGCTTGACTTCTAGAAATCTTATATATACTTATATAATTCAGTCAAGACAAACGCACCAAAATCAAGCACGGAGATGACCATGTCGCGCACCCGG
>CAMCSH010000264.1 GCA_945877655.1 Lentisphaera araneosa HTCC2155
GCTCAACTGCAGCTTGACCCCAAAGGGGTTTCAGATTTTAGCCCAGGGTTGAGCCGCATCGGCGACACCCTGGGTTGGAATGAGTTATGATTTTTGACCCTGAAAGGGTCGCGGAAAGTCCTGGGCTGCTGCGGTTTTTAGGTTCATCCACCGGAAAAGGAGGGTCAAGGATAATCAAGGCGAAGAGATGCGTTGAGCGCAAAGCGGGATAAGTTTGCGGCCGTCGCAAGAGGAAAACCCGCATGAATCCGCGCCAAGAGATCGAACATTGCATCAGCCAGGCTCTGCCCGGGGCCCGCATCGTCATCGACGATCCGGACGGCCGCCATTTCCACGCCCTCGTCATCGCCAGCCAGTTCGAGGGCTTGCCTCTGCTCAAGCGTCACCGCTTGGTCACCGCGCCGCTGAAGGAAGCCCTCGGCTCCGACCGCATCCATGCCCTCGGCCTGCGCACTCTGACGCCGGGCGAAGCGGCACTGGAAAATCTCTAAAATAAGCCCAACGATATCGCGATATCGTGATATCCCGATATCGATATTTTTAACATCCCAACCCTTAGGAAATTCCATGGAAGACGCCCTCCGCCAACGCATCGCCAACGAAACCAAGCTCAATCCGGTCTTCATCTACATGAAGGGCACCCCCTCTTTCCCGGTTTGCGGCTTCAGCAAAACCGCGGTCGAAATCCTCGCCAATTACGACGTCGAATTCGGCTTTGCCGACGTCCTCTCCGAGCCCGGCCTGCGCGAAGGCTGCAAGGAGTATTTCGACTGGCCGACCTACCCCATGCTGATCGTCAAAGGCGATCTCATCGGCGGCGTCGACATCATGAAAGAGCTGCACGCGCAAGGCGCCCTGAAAGCCGTTCTCGGAGCCTGAGAATGAGCCCCGATTTCGCCAAAAGCGCCGACGGTCTGCTGCCGGCCATCTGCCAGGATGCCGACAGCGGCGCGGTGTTGATGCTCGCCTACATGAACCGCCAGGCCTGGGAGGAAACCCTGCGCCTGCAGCGCGGCGTCTACTTCTCCCGTTCCCGCAACAAGCTGTGGTACAAGGGCGACGACTCCGGCGCCATCCAGGAATTGGTCGAAGCCCGCCTCGATTGCGACGCCGACGCCATTCTCCTCAAGGTCCGGCAGAAAAAAGGCGCCGCCTGCCACACCGGCCGGATGTCGTGCTTCTTCAATCGGATCACCGCCGACGGTTCCAGCGTCATCGATTCCGAGCCGATCTTCGATCCCGACCAGGTCTACAAGAAGGGGCACTGAGCGCGGGGCGACCCTATGCCGCAATTCCATTCCAGCTTCCACGTCGCCGCTCCGTTGGAAAGGGTCAGCGCTTTCCACTTCAGCGCCGACGCCTTCTTGCGGCTGACCCCGCCGGGAATGATCCTCCGGCTGCATCGCAGCGAGCCGCTGGCCGAAGGATCGATCACCGAATTCACCCTGTGGAGCGGCCCTGTGCCGATGCGCTGGAAGGCGCACCACAGCGAGATCAGCACCAGCGGATTCACCGACGAACAGCTCGCCGGACCGCTGCGCTCCTGGCGGCATCGCCATCAATTCCTCGCCCGTCCCGACGGCACTTGCGATGTGCTCGATACGATCGACTATGAACACCCTCAAGGATGGCGGGGAGTTTTCAGCCGGCTGCGCTTCAATCCCGCCACCTTGCGGCTGCTTTTCCTCTTCCGGGCCCGAGCGACGCGGCGGGCATGTCAAGCTCCTTGAGCTCGCGCAAAAAATCTCGACCTGTGCAACTCCCAATCAGGCTTCAGTTGCTCGTCGCGAAGCGACGGAAGGCCTGCGAGCACCGGCCTCCGTGCCGGGTGTTCTGCGCTCGTCGCGAAGCGACGGTGTGAATGTCATCCTGTCGCTTCGCGACGGCGATTCAAGCCCCATCCTAATACCGGGGGTTGAAACCCCCGGCTACACTCATCCTGTCGCTTCGCGACGCACGAACCAAGCTCAAACAGAGTTGCACAGGTTGAAAAATCTTGAACTTAGGGATTTCGTCCCACTCTCCAAGCTCAAAAAACTGATCAGGCACTACTCTTATGACAGTTTTGCACCTAAGCCACCCAAGGAGCCCTGATGTCTGAAGCTAATCCCCTGTTGCGCCCCGGTGAAATCGTCGTCGACTACGCCGAAGTCAAACCCGAGCACATCGTTCCCGCCATCGACCAGCTTCTCGGCGAAGGCCGGGCCCTGAAAAAGCAGATCCTCGACAGCGGCAGCTTCACCTATGACGGACTGGTCCTTCCCTTCGATGAATTCGGCGACCGCCTGTGGCGCGCCTGGGGTGCCGTCGCTCATCTCCTCGCGGTGTGCAACACCGAGGAATTGCGCAAGGCGCACAAAGAAGCTCAGCCCAAGATCACCGAGTACTACAGCGAACAGGGCCAGGATGCCCGCCTTCACGAAGCGGTGAAAGCGGTCGCCGGTGCGCCCTCCACCGTCCGCCTCAGCCAGGACCGCCGCAAGGTGCTCGATAACTGGCTGCGCGATTTCCGCCTCAGCGGCGTCGAACTTCCCGAAGCCTCAAAAACCCGTCTGCGCGAGATCAGCGCCCGCCAGGCCCAGCTCAGCACCCGCTTCTCTGACAACGTCCTCGACGCCACCCACTCCTTCAAGATCCCGGTCAGCGACGCCAGCCGCCTCAAGGGCATCCCGGAAGGTGCCCTCGCCGGTTTCGCCAATGCCGCCAAGGCCAAAGGCCAGGAAGGCTGGCTGATCTCGCTCGACATCCCTTCCTACATGGCGGTGATGAACAACGCTGATGACCGCGAGCTGCGCGCCGAGATGTACCGCGCCTACACCACTCGCGCCTCCGACCAGGGCCCCGAAGCTGGCAAGTTCGACAACTCGCTGCTGATGGATGAGATCCTCGCCCTCCGCACCGAAAAAGCCAAGCTCCTCGGTTTCTCCGACTACACCCAGCTCTCCCTCGCCACCAAGATGGCGCCCTCGCCCGACAAGGTGCTGGAATTCCTCGGCGACCTCGCCGTCCGCAGCCGTACCCAGGGCCTCCGCGACGTCGAAGAGGCCAAGGTCTTCGCGGCCAAGGAACTCGGCATCCACGACTTCCAGCCCTCCGATGCCGGCTTCGTCGCCGAAAAGATGCGCCAGAAGCTCTACTCGGTGTCGCAGGAAGAACTCCGCCCCTGGTTCCCCGAGCCCAAGGTCATGAGCGGCCTCTTCCAGATCATCGACACCCTTTTTGACGTCCAATGTGTCGAAACTAAGTTCGACAGCCCTTGGCACCCCTCGGCCCAGCTCTTCCGGGTCGAACGCCAAGGCCAGCTCCTCGGCTTCTTCACCGTCGACCTCTATGCCCGCGAAGGCAAGCAGGGCGGCGCCTGGGTCTCCGGTTGCCGCAGCCGCCGTCGCCGCGCCGACGGCACGCTCCAGCTCCCCGTCGCCAACGTCGTCTGCAACTTCCAGGCGCCGCATTCCGGCCAACCCGGCCTGCTCACCCATAGCGATGTCGTCACCCTCTTCCACGAGTTCGGCCACTGCCTGCACAACGTCTTGACCCAATGCGAAGCTCCCGGCGTCGCCGGGGTCAACGGCGTCGAATGGGACGCGGTCGAGCTGCCCAGCCAGCTGATGGAAAACTGGTGCTGGTGCAGCGAAGGTCTGAGCTTGATTTCGGGTCACTGGGAGAACTCCAGCGCCCTGCCGCAGGAGAAGCTCGAGCGTCTGCTTGCCGCCCGCAATTTCCAATCAGGCCTGGCGATGCTGCGCCAATTGGAATTCGCCTTCGGCGACTTCCGCATGCACCGCGAAGTTGCGACGCCGGAATGGCGCGGCGTCATCGCCACCATCGCCGATGTCCGCTCCCAGGTCGCGGTGCTGTTGCCGCCCGAGTGGAACCGCTTCTTCCACGCCTTCACCCATCTCTTCTCCGGCGGTTACGCCGCCGGCTACTACAGCTACAAGTGGGCGGAAGTGCTGTCGGCCGACGCCTTCTCGCGCTTCGAGGAAGAGGGCTTGATGAACCCGAAGGTCGGCAAGGACTTTGTCCGCGAAGTGCTCGAAATCGGCGGTTCGCGTCCCGCCGGCGACAACTTCCGCGCCTTCCGCGGCCGCGATCCCTCGACCGCAGCCCTGCTGCGCCACAGCGGCATTACTGGGTGATAAAATCGGAAAGCCCCGGCCTTATTGTTTAACCCCAAGGGGGTTACGTCCTCCAGCCCAGGGTTGGCGCATCGCCTACCCTGGGGAGGAGACAATTTTGAATCCAAACCCCAAGGGGGTTTCGGCTCGTTCCTTACGGCCAGGGAGCGCCAACGGGACGAAACCCCGGTGGGGTATGAGGACATTGGAAGGCTACCCAGGGTAGCCCCTCGTTCCTCGGAGCAACCCTGGGCTGGAGGACGCAACCCCTTCGGGGTAAGCAAGCGGCTTAAATCTGCCGGGCCTCTTGCATCTTGCCTGTCGGGCGCTTGAGTTCCCTAAACAAAATTCAGGAGTTCATCGATGGATCGTTACGGAGTCATGGGTTGGCCGGTGGCGCACAGCAAATCGCCGGTGATGCACAAGGCCGCCTTTGCCGCGACCGGCATCGATGCCGATTACGATCTCATCCCCTGTCAACCCGAGGCCTTCGATGCGCGCATTCCGCAACTCGTCAGCGAAGGCTACCGGGGCTGGAATTGCACCGTGCCGCACAAAAACGCCATCCTCAAACACCTCGATGAGATCGACCCCGAAGCCCGTCTCGCCGGCAGCGTCAACACCGTCAAGGTCCTGCCCGACGGCCGCCTCAGCGGCTTCAGCACCGACGGCTACGGCTTGCGGATGGCTTTGAAAGAAGAGCTCGGCTTCTCTTGCGATGGCGCCTCGATCCTCTTCGTCGGCGCTGGTGGTGCCGCCAGTGCCGTCGCCCTGCATTTCGCTTTGGCCGGCGCCGCCCGAATCAGCATCGCCAACCGCAGCCTCGACAAGGCCGAAGCCATCTGCGCCGCCATCGTCGCCTCCGGCGCGAATTGCCGCAGCCAGGCGCTGAGTCCGCATTCCCTCACCCGCGACCTCGTTGGCGAACACGATCTGGTCATCCAGTGCACCAGCCTAGGTCTCAAGCCCGACGACCCGATGCCGATGGATCCCGGCCTGCTCGCGCCCTACCAACTGGTTTGCGACATGATCTACGGTCTGACCCCGTTCCGTCGCGCCGCCAGCGCCCTCGGCTGCGCCACCTGCGACGGCCGTGGCATGCTCCTTCACCAAGGCGCCCGCGCCTGGGAGATCTGGACCGGCCAGCCGGCGCCGCTCGAGGCCATGCGAGAGGCGTTGCAGAAGGCGCTGGGCTGAGTCCCGTGAAACTCATGTCGGAATCGCTATTCATCTGGGGCTTATCCCGAAGGGATTACATCCTCCAGCGAAGGGTTGGCGCATCGCCTACCCTGGATAAGCGATCCCGAGTCATTTCTACCCCGCAGGGGTTGCGTCCCGTTCCGCGTTCCGCCCCCTAAACCAGGGT
>CAMCSH010000265.1 GCA_945877655.1 Lentisphaera araneosa HTCC2155
CCGCTGAGGCGTTTGTCGATCTCGGCACGGAGCTCGTCGAGCGCCTTGCCGAGATCGCCGGCGGCGACTTTCTCGGTCCAGGCGTCGGACTTCAGTTCCGGGGTCTCGATCCAGCCATAGACCGGCAGGTCGTTGACCTCGCCAAGGACCTTGAAGTTGTCTTCGGCCTTGATTTTGGCCTTGAACAGTGTCGCGACGGGCTCGCGGCTCGTACCGGTGCCATTTGCGGCGCCGGCTTTGACGGCGGGGTTTTTGAGGAAGAGCCAGGCGCCGGCACCACCGAGGCCGATCAGCCCGAGGCCGAGGAGTAGCAGCAGGGCGGAGGATTTTTTCGGCGCGGCTGCCGGGCGTGCTGCCGGAGCTGGATTTGCGCTCGCCGCCGGAGCGGGCTTAGGCGGCAGAACCTGAGCCGGCTCGAGGATGACCGGAGGATTTTCGACGGTGAATTTACACTGGCAGCGTTCGCAGCGGATGCGGCGCCCTTCGGAGCCGTCGGGAAGAGGAAGAAGGATCTGGCAACCGGGGCAGGTAAAATTCATGAAGAAACTCCTAGGGGTGGACAAGGAATATTCCCAATATAATGGGAAATCTGCCGAAATGGTTCCCGTCAAATACGGCAAAGATGGATTATTTTGGGCTCACGGCAGCCGGTATTTGCCGCCCGTGATCTCAATCTTAAGAGGACCGGGCGTTTTTTCAAAGCGATCGTAGGGAGCTTTGAGTTCCTTCCAGAAGGGCGCCCAGGGCGAGGCTGCGTGAGCTTTCAGATTGGCGAAAACCCGAGCCCACATCGCCGAGTTTGTCGACAAGCAGGCGGTGCATTCCTCCGCCCCGCCAAAAGCCCTGGCCTGCGCCGGCCGGCCGCTGATTGCAGGGCTTGACTACGAGATCGAAAAGGGCTTGTTCGTGCTGAGCCGCTGGCACCTGCTGAAGCGCGGCGAGTGCTGCGGCAACCAGTGTCGCAACTGCCCCTACGGCTACAAGAACGTGAAATAAGCTCCGGCGGGTTTTGCGGTCAGCGCATTTTCATTTGTCTTTCCCGGCACTTCGGGTTTATGCTGTTTCGTCACGCAAACTTCTGGAGACATGAAGATGAAGATCCTTGCCCTTCTTGCTCTGCTCGCCACCTCCTCATGTTGTGATGTGAAGCCGGTCAAAGTCGAGCCTGCAGTTCGTGTCGAGGCGATTAATGCCCGCTTTGATAAGAAGCATCACCAAGCCAGCTTCGACGGGGCTTGTAAGCTTAATGACGGCGGGATCACCATCGACAGCGATAAGATGAGGGTCTTTTTTGTCCCAGATGAAGCTGCCGCTGACAATAAAATTGAGCGCATTGTTTGCGAGGGCAATATCATCCTCCAGCAAGGTGAACAGACCGCCACTGCCGAAGCGGCCGAATACTTCTATGTCGAGGGCAAAATCATCCTGAGCGGCAAGGTCGTCCTGAAAGACAAAAATGGCGTCATGCGGGCGGCGCAAATGACAATCTTCCGCGATGCGGCGGAAGACCATTCAGCGCCTCGATATCACTGAATCTGCGCTTTGCGCAATCGTCGAAGACGAGGCGAGTCCTCACATGTCGCGTATCTGCGCCACCGCCCAGGAGCCGGCGATGGATTCGCTCAGTTCGAGTCGCCCGATGGCGGCAAAGAACTCGGCGACGTTTTGGTGCCATTTCGCTGAGGCGGCGATAACGACGCAGGAAGATGGTGTCGCAGTCGCTCATGACACTGGGAACGAGCTCGTCGTCGGGGTATTCGCCGAGGGTCGATAGCGGACCGTCGATCGAATCCATCTCCGGCACGAACTGGTACAGTGAGCTTGAGAGTGTTCTCTCTACTCCCTCACACACTGAAGCTCACTGCGGCAAGGCCGCCCAGACCTGATCTGGCGTGGTGCCGCGCAGGCATTTGAAGCGGTCTTCGGTGAGGGGGCAGTCGCGCTGCAGGCAAGGGGAGCATTCGGGGCGATGCCAAAGGACGACGAAGCGTCCGCCGAGGGGGCCGGTGGCGGTGGGGTCGGTGCTGCCGAAGACCGCAACGCCGCGGCCGCCGACGGCGGCAGCGAGGTGCATGGCGCCGGAGTCGTTGACCAGGCAGGCCAAAGCGCCGCCGAGGATCGCCATCAGTTCGCCCACTGAAGTCCGTCCGACGAGGTTGATCGCGCCGGGAGCGGCCTCCGCCAGCTTGGCTCCGGCGGCTTCTTCGCCGGGGGCACCGACAATGACCACTTTGCGACCGGTCGCCATCCAGCGTCGGCACACTTCGCCAGAGAGGTCGAGGGGCCATTGTTTGGCTGGGCCAAAGGCGGCGCCGGGTGCGACTGCCAGCCACGATCCTTGGCTCAGGTCGCAACCGAGTCCGGCGAGCTTGGCGAAGTCGACCTGCGGCTTGGCGGGAGGCATCGCGTCGTCCCACTCGGCGCTGCCGCAGAAGCGGGCGATCTGCAGGTATTCGCGCAACTGGTGAAAGCGGTCTTGTCCGGGAACGCGCTTCCACGCCGGCAGGCGGTGGCTGAGGAGCAGGCTGCGGAAGCGTCCGCCGCGGCCGATGCGCAGGGGGATGCCTTTGAAGGCGAGGTCGAGGGCGGAGCCGAAGGAGTTGGGCAGCACCACCGCGACGCCGGCGTCGAAGGCGCGGATCTGGGCCGACACATCCTTGTCGATGCGGCGACCGCTGAAGCTGATCACTTCATCGACCCAGGGGATAGCCTGCCACAGGCCTTTGAGTTTGCCCGGGCAGACCACTGCGAGGCGTTTGCCAGGGGGCATCAGCTGGCGCATTTTCCAGACGGCGGGAAGGGTCATGACGGCGTCGCCGAGCCAGTTAGTGGAGCGGACGATCATTCCTTGGCGCCAATCGGCGACCGGGAGTTTGCCTGGAGCGGAGTCGGGTTCACCGAGAGCCGGCAGGTAGAAGGGGGTGGGGTTTTTCATGGCCGCCAAGATAAATGCGGAAAAGCGGGTGGAAAGGCTAACTGGGACACAATTAGGACACCGCCGGGACACGACTGGGCAAGCTCAAAAGCCCAGCACTTCCAGCCATCAACTTTCGGCTGGCAGGGACTCTGCCATTCTGTCTTCCTCTTCTTTGGAATCTTACTGGAGGGTGCTATCTTCGGGCCCTCAACTCCAAGATCAGGAAACTCCCATGAGCGTCACCCTCGAAAAAGTCGTCAATCTCTCCAAGCGCCGCGGCTACATCTTCCAGTCGTCGGAAATCTACGGCGGCATCAACGGCTTCTGGGACTACGGCCCCCTCGGCGCCGATCTGAAGCGCAACCTCCGCGAATGCTGGTGGAACTTCATGGTCCGCCAGCGCGACGACAGCTGCGGCCTCGACGCTACCATCATCATGCACCCCGCGATCTGGAAGGCCTCAGGCCACTGCGACACTTTCTCCGACCCGATGAGCGACTGCATGGTCAGCAACAAGCGTCTGCGAGCAGACCAAGTCCCCGCCCAGAGCGGCATCGTCTTCAACTTCACCGGCGCCTCCTGCTCGGAAACCGGCAAGAGCTGCGGCGACTCCATCGCCATCCTCGTCCCCGCCGGCAAGCCCCGCGAAAGCGCCCTCAAGGTCGCCGCCCAGTTCTACCAGAACCGCGGCCTCAAAACCCCCGAAATCAGCGGCGGATCGACTGGCGTCAAGGTTGAAGGGGTCAAGAACTTCAACCCCGAGAACGGCGCCCAGCTTACCGAAGCCAAGCCCTTCAACCTGATGTTCCAGACCCACACCGGCCCGGTCGCCTCGGAAGAAAACGTCGCCTACCTTCGCCCCGAAACCGCTCAGGCGATCTTCGTTCAATTCAAGAACGTCCTCGAGTCGTCGCGTCAGAAGGTCCCCTTCGGCATCTGCCAGATCGGCAAGGCCTTCCGCAATGAGATCAACCCCCGCAACTACACCTTCCGCTCGCGTGAATTCGAGCAGATGGAATGCGAATTCTTCATCAAGCCCGATGAAGCGGTCGAGATCATCAGCGGCAGCGTCGCAAAATGGCAGGAAGGCATGGATCTCAGCACCCCGCAAGCCAACTGGGGCTGGGAAATCTGGCACCGTTACTGGGTCGATCAACGCACCAAGTTCTACGACTCGATCGGCCTGACGCGCGACCACCTCGACTACTTCTGGCAAGGTCCCGAAGACCTCGCTCACTACTCCCGCGCCTGCGTCGACATCCTGTTCAAATTCCCCTTCGGCACCGAAGAGCTGGAAGGCATCGCAGCCCGCGGCGACTTCGACCTCACTCAGCATCGCAAGCACTCCGGTAAACCCCTCGAGTACTTCGACGAAGAACTCAAGGCCGCTGCTGCCAAGCTCACCGAAGAGCAGAAGGATGAGATGATCCACAAGCGCCTCGCGACCGAACGCGCCAAGGCCAAAGGCGGCCTCAGCGAAGCCGCGGTTCGCGCTTGGTTCGAACAGCTCTTCAAAGGCTTCTACCTCTCCCACGTCATCGAGCCCTCCGCCGGTCTCGACCGCATGGCTCTCGCCGTCCTCTGCGCCGCTTACAACGAAGAGGTCAAGACTGACGACAAGGGTAAGTCGGAAACCCTCACCACTCTGCGTCTGCACCCCGCCATCGCCCCGGTCAAGGCCGGTATCTACCCGCTCTTGAAAAACAAGCCCGAGCTGGTCGCCAAGGCGGAAGGAGTCTACCGCACCCTGAAGAAGAAATTCCCGGTGATCTATGACGAAGCCGGCTCGATCGGCAAGCGCTATGCCCGCCAGGACGAATCCGGCACGCCTTTCGGCATCACCATCGACTTCGAAACCCTTGGGGAGAAGCCCGAGCTGCTCGACACCGTCACCATCCGCCATCGCGACGGCGGCGCCCAGGAACGGGTCGCCATCGCCGATCTGCCTGCCTGGCTGGAAGCCCGTTGCCAGCCCGGCAGCTGAGGCTCTGAAACGAAGGCAATCCTGCCCTTGCTCAGCTTTTAGCTGGCAAGGGCTTTTTCGTTGATCGTCCAGCACAGTCGCTTGAGGAAGCGCCTCTAGCGCCTGCCGATCGCCGGCTTCTGCATGTTGGGTAAGCCGCCGGACGCGGCGCGAGCCGAGCGATGTCCGATAGAAGTCTGAACTGAACTTAAGTCCTCTTGGAAATAGCCCGGTCGCGCGACCGGGCTGCGGAGCTTGCCCGCGAGTGGACGATATTTGCAAAAACGCTCGATTTCATTCTTGCTTCTGCTGCTGGCTCTGATTTTCGGGCCGGGAGCCGCCGCATCTCCCGCTGCAGAGCATCGGCTGGATGAGATGGTGGAGCCATACGTGTTGCATCTTGCTCATCATAAGACTTTTGAGCAAGTCGGACTTGTAGTAGTTGGCAAAAGGCCTTTCTCAAGGCCCACGCCATCGGCAGTGAAGCCGAGGTGCGCCGCGCCATCGCCGCCCTGGATGCACGACACAGCCGCTTGAAGAAGCGCCTCTATCGCCTCCCCATCGCCGGCTTCACCATGCTTGGCAGTCCGCCCTGCGCAGC
>CAMCSH010000266.1 GCA_945877655.1 Lentisphaera araneosa HTCC2155
GGTCGGGCTGGAGGGCGAGAAGATGACGCATGGCGAAGCTCCTTGGCTGGGATGACTCCAAGCTAGCCACGGTCCGTTCGCTGTCTTTAGCGGCTCAAGGTGCCAAGGCCTTCACAGCCGCGCCGTGCGGCGGGTCAGGAAGTCTGAACTTCTCTCAAGAGGCCGAGCTGTTTCAGCCCGGCCTCGATTTTTTCCTGATCGGCACTGCTGCCGCTGATCATCAGGCTGGATGTCTGAGCCAGATAGCTGGCACTGCCTTTTTCCAAGGGAGCGCCAAGCTGACGGCAGAAGGCGAGCACCTTGTCGGCCGTGGGACGGGATTTCGCTTGTGGATCGACCATGCCGGAAAATCCTGATGCGACCAGATAAGTCCGCGATTGCAGCTTGGCTGCATCCATTGGCGCCAGGCTCCAAATCCCTGAAGATCTGTCCTGCGACAGATCGAGCCCTGAGGCTTTGGCAATCGTCTTCAACGCGTCTTCAGCGCTCATGCCACGCAGGTCTGCACTGAGCTCCTTCACCGCCTTGGATGCCTCCGGCAGGATCACCACATTGATGCTCTTGCCCTTGCTCTTGGCGATCTTCCGGACCACCACGATGGCTTCTTCCAGATTGGCCCCTTCAAGCCGCCCGACTTGCGCAGGCTGAGCCGGAATCGCAGGCTGAGCCGGAATCGCAGGCTGAGCCGGAACCGCGGGCTGAGCCGGAACCGCGGGCTGAGCCGGAATCGCGGGCTGAGCCGGAACCAAAAGCAGGAAAAGGGGAATGGCCAAACTCATGGTGAAATCTCCTGGCTGATCATGGGTGTGAGGGGGCAGGTCAATCTACACCTGATGATCGCGACAAGCAAGAAAAATCTGCTATCGCGGATCTGAGGACAGAGCGACGATCCAGAGCTAGATTGCGGCCGCAAATTTCCCAACCCCGCAGAGTCCCATCGTGAGCATCGAATCCGTCTCCCGCGAAACCCCTCTCGCCCGCGTCCGCAATATTGGCATCATGGCCCACATCGACGCCGGCAAGACCACCACCACCGAGCGCATTCTCTTCTACACCGGCAAGAGCCACCGCCTCGGCGAAGTCCACGATGGCAACGCCACGATGGACTGGATGCCGCAGGAACAGGAACGCGGCATCACCATCACCTCCGCCGCCACCACCTGCTTCTGGCAGGATTTCAAGATCAACATCATCGACACTCCCGGACACGTTGACTTCACTGTCGAGGTCGAGCGCTCGCTCCGCGTTCTCGATGGCGCCATCGCCGTCTATTGCGCCGTCGGCGGTGTCCAGCCGCAATCGGAAACCGTCTGGCGCCAAGCCAAGCGCTACGGCGTCCCCGCCATCGCTTTCGTCAACAAGATGGACCGCACCGGCGCCGACTTCAACAAGGTCGTCCGTGAGCTCAGCAGCAAGCTCGGCGCCAACCCGGTTCCCCTGCACCTGCCGATCGGCGCCGAAGATGGCTTCAAGGGCTATGTCGACCTGATCAAGATGGAAGCAGTCTACTCCGAAGGCGAAAAAGGCGAACTCCTCCGCCACGCCGCCATCCCGGCCGAGCTCGCCGATGATGCTGCCCTCGCACGCCTCAATATCATCGAAAAACTCGCCGATCTCGATGAAGCCATCGGCGAGAAATTCCTCTGCGATGAGATGCCCGACAACGACGAAATCATCGCCGCTCTTCGCCGCACCACGATCAGCGCCAAGATGATCCCCGTCCTCTGCGGCGCCTCCTTCCGCAACAAAGGCGTGCAGGCCTTGCTCGACGCCATCGTCGCCTATCTCCCCGCTCCCCACGAAGGCGGCGATGTCAAAGGCATGAGCCCCGAAAGCCACGCTCCGGTCAGCTTCCCGGTGTCCGACTCGGGCTCGCCGGTGGCCTTCATCTTCAAGGTCCAGGCCAACAGCTTCATGGATCGCCTCGCCTCCTGCCGCGTCTACGCCGGCACCCTGAAAAAAGGCATGGCCCTCGAAAACCCTCGCACCGGCAAGAAGGAGCGCATCGGCCGCATCCTGCAGATGCACGCCAACTCGCACGAAGAAAAAACCGAAGCCTTCGCCGGTGACATCGTCGTCCTCGTCGGCATCAAGCTCGCCTCCACCGGCGACACCCTCTGCCTCAAGGAACACCCCGTCGTCCTCGAACGCATGAGCTTCCCCGAGCCGGTCATCTCCCTTGTCATCGAGCCGAAATCGCAGTCCGATAAAGACAAGCTCGAACTCGCCTTGAAAGCCCTCGCCGACGAAGACCCGACCTTCCTGCTTTCCCGCAGCGAAGAGACCGGCCAGCTCCTCGTCTCCGGCATGGGCGAACTCCACCTCGAAATCAAGGTCGACCGCCTCATCCGTGAATACGGCGTCAAAGCCAACGTCGGCCAGCCCCAGGTCGCCTACCGCGAAACCATCAGCAAGGCCGCCAGCTTCGAAGAAACCTTCGTCCGCCAGAACCTCGGCAAGAACCTCTTCGCCATGGTCCGCCTCGAAATCGAGCCGATGGAGCGCGGCAGCGGCATCAAGATCGAATCCCGCCTCGCCCCCGGTACCTTGTCGCGCGACTTCGAAGCCGCCGCCCTCGAGGGTATCCGCGAAGCCGCCCGCACCGGCGTCCTGCAAGGCTATCCGATGGTCGACTTCAAGGCCGCCCTTGTCGGCGCTTTGTCGCACCCGACCGAATCGACCGATGTCTGCTTCCGCGCCGCCGGCTCGATCGCCTTCCGCGGTGCCGCCGAATTGGCCGGATTGCAGCTCCTCGAGCCGATCATGCGCGTCGAAGTCGACACTCCTGAAGAAAACACCGGCGATGTCATCGGCGACCTCTCCAGCCGTCGCGGCCACGTCCAGGAAATGATCTCGCACGACAACTATTCGAAGGTCATCGCCAGCGTCCCCCTGTGCACGCTTTTCCGCTACACCACCGACCTGCGCTCGCTCACCAAAGGCCGCGCCAGCGCCGCCATCGAGCCTTCGCACTTCGAGGTGTCGACGGCGGCTCCGGGACGCTGACGCTTCCGTTCCGTGGCTCGACCATCCTGGTCGAGATCCTTGCCGCTCAGTCGGGGCCCCGACATCCGTTCAGCGCTTGATTTCAGCGACTTCGCTGACTCATGGGGCAGTCTAGTAACATTGAAGTGACAGTCTTTTGAGCAAGCCGGATTTGTTCGGGCAGGCAACACCCCGCAATTATTGGGAGTGAAAACGGGTCAAGGGTCAAGGGTCTGAGGCCGCCTCGCCGAGGCCACCAAGGGCAAGGCCTGGGCTGTCATCCAAGAGCTTCGGACCCTGCTCTGAGCTCACAAGCGATTCCCGGGGCATCGCTTGATTGGGCCTTATGCCTTACGTACACTATGACAGGGATTTGTCAGCCCTTACTTTTGTGCTCAGATCGGCACTGATGACCCCCGAGACGACCGTCTAAGCAATCGCCTGGTTTGTGCTTGATCTGGCTTTGACGGGCAGGTGGCCACCTCACCAATGGTGACTTTTTCGAAATCACTTTAAATCAACCTTTTCATCCTTGACAGACAGGTATCGGAAGACATTTTCGGGCGATCTAAAATCATCTTTAGGCTCAAAATTCAACAGACCGCGCCTCTTTTTCTAAGGCGTAACAAACATCAGGAACACAATCTCATGGCCACTCTGACTACTGTCAACACGACAACGATCAACGAAGACACTGCTTACACCTACAGTTTCTCGACTTTGAAAACCAATGCCACCGATGAGTCGGCGGATGTGACGGTATTCAAAATCACTGGGCTGCTCAACGGCTCCCTCAAAATCGGCACTCGTGTGATCACCGCTGCCGACATCCTCTCCGGTGTTTGGTACAGCAGCACCGGCATCACCATCGGTAGCACCTTCTACAGCGGCAGCTTGGTTTGGACCCCACAAGCTGATTTTGTCGGCACTGAAGCCGCCTTCAGCATTCGTGGAGCGACGGCCATCAATGGCGCCCTCAGCGCCACCGATGTGAATGTCAACTTCAGCATCACCAACGTCAACGACGTAGGCCTTGTCACCATCTCCGGCACGCCCACTCAGGGCCAGACCCTGAGCGCCATAGTCAGCGATGTCGATGGACTTCCAGGAGCGATCAACTACCAATGGAAAGCTGCCGGCACGAGTATTGCCGGAGCCACTTCATCGACATTTGTCCTCACCCAGGCCCAGGTCGGTAAGACCATCACTTGCTCGGTGACCTACACCGACCTGCGAGGCACGGCCGAAAGCCGCACTTCCGCCGCGACCCTCGCCGTCGCCAATGTCAACGATGCTCCGACAGGTGCCGTTCTGATCAGCGGCACCCCGACCCAGGGCCAGACTCTGACCGCTTCCAACACCCTTGTCGACCTCGATGGATTGGGCACTATCACCTACCAATGGAAAGCCAATGGCGTCAATCTCTCCACCGGCTCTACTCGGGTCCTGACCCAAGCCGAAGTGGGCAAAGTCATCACCGTCACGGCAAGCTACACGGACGGCAAGGGCACTGTGGAATCGGTAGCCTCAGGAGCCACCATCCCGGTGGTTAATATCAATGATGCACTTACCGGTTCGGTCACCATCACCGGTACCGCGAGACAAGGTCAGACCCTCACGGCCTCCAATACCCTGGCGGATGCCGATGGACTCGGCACCATCACCTACACTTGGAAGGATAACCTGGGCACCATTCTCGGTGTCGGTACCACGCTTTTGCTGACCCAAGCGCAAGTCGGAAAAACCATCACGGTCACCGCTTCTTACACGGATGGCGGCGGCACAGTCGAATCCAAAACCTCCTCCGCAACGGTGGCGATCGTCAACATCAATGACGCTCCCGGCGGCACCAATAAATCCATCACCCTCCTCGAAGACGCTAGCTACGCCTTCACCTCCGCTGACTTCGGCTTCACTGATAGCATCGACACTCCTGCCAACACCTTCCTCAGCGTCATCATTTCATCATTGCCCAGCGCCGGCACCCTCAAGCTCTCGGGCGTCGCCGTCACGCTGAACCAGGAAATCACCCTCGCCAATATCCCCAACCTCGTCTTCGCCCCCGTCGCCAACGGCAACGGCAACGCCTACTCGAACTTCACTTTCAAAGTCAAGGATAACGGCGGCGTCACCAACGGTGGTGTCGATGTCGACCAAAGTCCGAATGCCATCACCTTCAATGTCACCCCGGTCAATGATGCCTTGACGGGTTCCGTCAGCATCAGAGGAACCGCGACTCAAGGTCAGACCCTGACCGCCGTCAGCACCCTCGCCGACGTCGACGGCCTCGGCACCATCACCTACACCTGGAAAGACAACCTCGGCACCACCCTTGGCACCGGCAGCAGCTTCACCCTCGGCCAAGCCCAAGTCGGCAAGACGGTCAGCGTCACCGCCTCCTACATCGATGGCAATGGCACCGCAGAAAGCTCGACTTCGACAGCAAGTGCCCTGGTCGCCAATGTCAATGACGCTGGCATCTTGACC
>CAMCSH010000267.1 GCA_945877655.1 Lentisphaera araneosa HTCC2155
GGAGGCCTTCGCCGAAACCCGCCGAAACGCCGCCCTCGCCCTCGCCGAACCGCTGCTCTTGCGCCGCCCGCAAATCGCCGCTCGCATCAGCCGCCGCCACCAGCGCATCGGCGCCAGCCTCGGCCCCGCCCTCGCCGCCAGTGCCGACATGGATGCCCTCGCCGCCCTCGCCGTCTTCGCTTGGGAAAACCCCGACTTCTGCTGGCCTGAATTCGTCGCCGAAGACCGCCTCGCCGCCGAAGACCTCGCCCATCCGCTCCTCCATCGCGACAGCCGTGTCGCCAACGACCTCGTCCTCGATGACTCCTGCCGACTCATCCTCATCTCCGGGTCCAACATGGCCGGCAAATCCACCTTCCTGCGCAGCGTCGGGGTCAACGCCGCCCTCGCCCTCGCCGGTGCCCCGGTGTGCGCCCGCAGCTTCGCCCTACCCGACCTGCAGCTCAGCTGCTGCTTCTCCAGTGGCGATTCGCTCGATCAAGGACTGTCCCGCTTCGCCGCCGAAGTGCGCCGCCTCGCCCAGGTCCGCGACCAGGCTAAAACCGGCAGCCGCTGCCACCTCGTCCTGCTCGATGAAATCCTCTCCGGCACCAACTCCCGCGACCGCGTCGACGGCGCCGGCGCCTACCTCGCCGATCTCTTCGACGGACGATGCCTCGGCCTCGTCACCACCCACGACCTGGCCCTCTGCCCGGTGACCGAGCAGATCCGCGGCGGCGCCCGCAACTGCCACTTCGCCGACACCCTGCTCGAGGGCAAAATGAGCTTCGATTATCGCATGCGCCCCGGTGTCGCCGGCGCCGGCAACGCCCTCGCCGTCATGCGCAGCTTCGGCCTCGACGTCCCGGCCCGCGCCTAAATTTTTCGCCGGACATCTCAGGGAGTTAGGGAACAAGGGAGTAAGGGAGTGTTCTGACTCCTCCCTCACTCCCCGACTCCCTCACTCCCCGACTCCCTCCCTTGAGTTCAGCTCGGAGTGACAAGCGCCTAAATTTTTCGCCAGGCAAGCGCAAATCCCGAAGCAGCCTATCTTGCCGGCCGCAAAAAACCTAGCCCCCAAGAAGACGATGAAGAAGACCTACTCCCTGATCAACGCCAAGATCGCCCGTCCCCGGATGATCGACGCGATCAAGTTCGAAGCCAAGAAATACCTCAAGCGCAGCCGCAACAAAGCCCTGCCCGAAGGCTCCGACTTCTGGGATTTCGACTGCCGCTTCGGCCGCGCCGAAGGCGATTGCCAGCCCATCCACGTCAGCGCCATCAACAAGACCATCGATGCCGCCGATGCTTCCGGCGTCGACGGCTTCTATCTCGAAATCCTCCCCCGTGCCGCCACCCGCAGCAAGAAGCCCAAAGCCGACGCCGACTCCGACGCCCAGCCGGCTGCCGACGACGAAGCCTGATCGGGAATCAATGTGACTCGATCGTCCCGATCGAGATGCTTAGAGAAGGGCGGATACACCCGGCACGGAAGCCGGGGCTCCTATGGTTGTCACAAATCAATCCCTGTCAGCCGTCTCGCGCTTCTTCCACACCGGGCGGCGGGCTTCCTGCACTGTGGTGTCGGCTTTGATCTGGATCGCTCCTTCGCCTAAAATCGTGCGCAGCTCGGTCACCAGTTCCCAGGTGCACAGGGTGCGCATGTCGGCGGGCAGCTCGATCCAGGCGAAGTCGCCGAGAGTGGTCTTGACGCAGAAGCTGAGCTTGTGCTTCGACTTCAGGTCGCGCAAGGCGCCGGCGGCGTTGTAGCGGGCGTTGGGATCGATGAGCTGGCGGTTGTTGACATTGCCGAAACGCGGGTCGGCAAGGGTCGCCTGGGCTTCGGCAATGGTGCTCAAGGGGCTGAACTGGTCAGCGAGGTAACGTTCGAGACGGGACAAGGTGTCGGGGTCTTTTTCGTAAGGCATCAGGAAGGTCTCGGCGAGCTTGCGCTTTTCGAAGCTGCCGAAGCGTTTGCGCGAGGTCTCAAGGGCGGCGCGGAGCTTCTCGATCTGGGTGACGTCGGATTCACTTTCGCTGAGGCGCAGCTGCATGTCCACCGACCAGGCTGCGACGGCGTCTTCGATCGGCAGAAGTGAACGCACCATGAATTTGACGGCGCCGGATTCGTCGCGCGAGAATTCGCCCTCGGCGAGAACGGCTGCGCCTTCGCGGGCTGCCGCCCGGCAACGGGGCCAGTCGGCCCCAAAACAGGGCGCTTCGATGGCGTCGGTGAGGTCTTCCAGGACGAGGATGCCGAAGGCTCGTCCGTCCTTCTTGGAGCGCTTCTCGCTGACCGATTTGATCATGCAGCCGATGCGGGCGCTGCGGCGATCGTCGTCGCCGTTTTTCAGGGCGGTGAAGGTGTTGGTGGAATACTTTTTCACCAGGCTGGCGTGGGTGTCGAGGGGGTGGCCGGTGGCGTAGTAGCCGAGCAGAGCCTTCTCATCCTCGAGGCGAGCCTTGAGGTCCCATTCCTTGAGCTCAGGATATTTCAGGTCGATGGTGGCGGCCTTGTCGGCGGCGGAGAAGAGGTCGAAGAGGGAGAGCTGGCCGGATTCGCGGTCGGCGGCGGCCGAGGAGGCAAGTTGCAGAGCTTTTTCGATGACGGTGAAAGTGGCGGAGCGTTTCTTGCCAAAGACGTCGAGGGCGCCGGCTTTGACCAGGCATTCGAGGACGCGTTTGTTGAGGGCGTTGCCGGCGCAGCGGTCGCACAGGTCGCTGAGGTTTTTGAAGGGGCCGTCTTTGGCTCGGGCGGCGAGGATGACTTCGGCGGCACCGGCGCCGACGCCTTTGATGGCGCCGAGGCCGTAGCGGACGCGTCCCTGGCTGTCGACATCGAAGGCGTTGCTCGATTCGTTGACGCAAGGCGCGAGGAGGCTGAGGTTCATGTCGCGGCATTCGGCGACGAAGAAGGCGAGTTTCTCGGCGTTGCCCATTTCTGAGGTCATCACCCCGGCCATGAATTCGGCGGGGTAGTTGGCCTTCAACCAGGCGGTCTGGTAGGTGATCAGGCCGTAGGCGGCGGAGTGGGATTTGTTGAAGCCGTAACCGGCGAACAATTCGATCTTGTCGAAGACCTTCTTGGCGATCTCTTCGGAGTAGCCGTTGGCGATCGAGCCGTCCTTGAAGCTGGCCCACTGCTTCTCCATCTCCTCCTTCTTCTTCTTGCCCATGGCGCGGCGCAGAAGGTCGGCTTGGCCGAGGGAGAAGCCGGCGACCGCTTGGGCGACCTGCATCACCTGTTCCTGGTAGATCATGATGCCGCAGGTTTCGTCGAGGATCGGCTGCATCTTCTCCGGCACTTCGTATTCGGCCGGCTTGATGCCTTTTTTGACGTCGATGTACAGGTCGATGTAGTCCATCGCGCCGGGACGGTAGAGGGCGAGGATGGCGATGATGTTTTCGAAGCGGTCGATCATGAAGCGTTTGCAGAGCTTCTGCATGCCTTCACTTTCAAGCTGGAACACCGCCACCGTGCGGCCTTCGTTGAGGATCTTGTAGGTCTTCGGGCAGTCGAGCGGAATGGTGTCGATATCGACGGTTTTGCCGCGGGTCTTCTTGATCAGCTTGAGGCAGTCGTCGATGAGGGTGAGGGTGCGCAGGCCGAGGAAGTCCATCTTCAGCAGGCCGAGCTCTTCGCAGGGGCCGGCGGAGAACTGGGTGACGGCGCCGCCTTCAGGCGAGATAGTGAGCGGCACAAGATGGTGCAGCGGCTGGTCGCCGATGATGACGCCGGCGGCGTGGATCGACATGTTGCGGTTGAGGCCTTCGAGAGGGCGGGCCTTGTCGACCAATTCAGCCACGGCGGGATCGGAGTGATAGAGCTCGCGGAAGAGCGACGAGTCGTCATGGATCGCGCGCAGCGTTTCGTCCTTGTCGTACTTCTCGCGGTTCTTCGAATCGGAGAGGTCGAGCAGGCAGTAGCCGAGGTTGGTCTTGGGGTTATCGGAGATCAGCTTGGTGATGCGGTCGGCATCGGTGTGGTCGACGCCGAGGGTGCGGGCGACGTCCTTGATCACCGCCTTGGCCTTGAGGGTGCCATAGGTGCCGATCTGAGCGACGCGGGCGGCGCCGTATTTCTGGCGGACATACTCGATCACCTCAGGTCTGCGGCGTTCGCAAAAGTCGATATCGAAGTCAGGCGGCGAGACGCGGTCGGGGTTGAGGAAGCGTTCGAAGAAGAGCGCGTATTTGAGCGGATCGATGTTGGTGATGGTGAGGAGGTATGCGACGATCGAACCGGCACCGGAGCCGCGGCCGGGGCCGACGGGGATACCCATGTCGCGGGCGGCCTTGATGAAGTCCCAGACGACGAGGAAGTAGGAGTTGTAACCGGCCTTGTCGATGATGCGCAATTCGAGCTCAAGGCGGTCGATGACGACGAGTTGAGACTTGTCCATCTGCTCCCGCGGCATATGGGGGTCGAAGGCGAAGCGGAAGGGAATCGCTTCGAGGCATTTTTTGTAGAGATATTCCTTGTCGGAGAGACCTTCGCACCAGTCGTAGCGGGGATAGTGGTTGGCCTTTTTCGGCAGCTCGCAATCGCAGCGGTTGGCAATCTCCAGAGAGTTGGCGATGGCATCGGGCCAGCGGCTGAAACGGTCGCTCATTTCCTGCGGCGATTTGAGGTAGTATTCCTTGGTCATCAGCTTCGGACGGCTGGCTTCGCTGACCAGGCGCTTGTCGCCGATGCAGGTGAGGATGTCGTGGGCGTCGTGGTGCTTCTTTTCGAGATAGAGCACGGTGTTGGTGGCGACCACCGGCACATCGAGATCTTCGGCCAGCTTGACCACTCCCGGGAGGAGGAGCTTCTCGTCTTCGGCGCCGTGGTCCTGGATTTCGAGGAAGACCTCGCCCTTGCCCCAGAGACCTTCGGCCCAGGCGATGAAGGCTTCGGCGCGCGGGCGTTCGTTGGCCTTGAGGGCGAGGCCGGTTTCACCTTGGGTCATGGGGATGATGGCGAGCAGGTCCTCGCGGTATTTCTCCAGTGATTCGCGGTCGATGCGCGGCTTGCCGTGGTAGCCTTCGAGGTGGGCGAGGGTGTTGAGGCGGCAGAGGTTCTGGTATCCGGCGTAGGTCTTGGCAAGGAGAATGAGACCGCTGCTGGTCGTGCTGCCGCGATCCTGGCGCTTACCTGGAGCGAGGTTGAAATAGCAACCGAGGATCGGCTTGATCCCCGCGGCCTGGCACTGGGTGTAGAATTCGAAGCCGCCGCAGAGGTTGCCGTAGTCGGTGAGCGCCAGAGCGGTGAAGCCCTGCTCCTTCGCCTTGGCCACCAGTTTTTTGACATTGCAGGCCGCCTGCAGCATCGAGTAGTCGGTGTGGACTCGGAGATGAACGAAGGACTGGCTCATGGGAGTATTCCGGGAGGGTTAGGCTTTGGCCGCGAATCTAGCACCGGAAGCGTTTCGGAACGGCGTCCGGGCGCGTCAGTCTTGGCGCTCGAGCAGCAGAAACCCAGGGCTGCCGCC
>CAMCSH010000268.1 GCA_945877655.1 Lentisphaera araneosa HTCC2155
GGGAGTCAGGGAGTCAGGGAGTCAGGGAGTCAGGGAGTCAGGGAGTCAGGGAGTCAGGGAGTCAGGGAGTCAGGGAGTCAGGGAGTCAGGGAGTCAGGGAGTCAGGGAGTCAGAATACTCCCTCCCTTCTTCCCCAACTCCCAGAGCTCATTTGGCCTCGGCCTTGCCGGGGTTTTTTCTGACGAAGATCGCCAAGCCCATGACCAGCAGTTGCGAGACCATGAAGAGGCCGAGGTAGAGGGCACCCTCTTCGGTGAAGCCGTAGGAATGCAGACCAGCGCCGAGCAGGTTGGTGCCGAACCACGACCAGGCGGTGACGATGTTGCCGAAGATGGCTAGAACCGCCAAGCCGCGGAGGCTGACCAGCCGGGACCAACGGCAATGCAAGAGAATGGCGTTGGCGATGACGATCAGCAAGGCGCCGTTCTCCTTCGGGTCCCAACCCCAGAAACGACCCCAGGAGTCGTCGGCCCAAAGGCCACCGAGCACCGTGCCGACGAGGGAGAAGAACATGGCAAAGCAGGTGACGCCGTAGATGCCGCCGGAGAAACCTTTGTCGAGATCCGCGGAGCGGTTGCCGGCTCGATCAAAGAGGGCCATCAGGACCCACATGACGCCGATGCCACCAGCGAGGAAGGTAGCGGCATAACCGAGGGTGATGCAGACGACATGGGTCGCGAGCCAGAACTTGGTATCCAGCACTGGCATGAGCTGCTTCATGGTTTCGCCGTCGAGCGACAGGAATTGCGCGATCAGCAAAGTCATGGCGCCGACGAGGGCGGCCACCGCAGTGGCGGCATTGGCGCGCCAGAAGTGCTCAAGGATGAGTGCACCGAGAACCACGGCCCAGCCGATGAAGACGGCGGAGGAATACAGATTGGTCACCGGGGGATAGCCGGAAATCCAGATCCGCAGGATCAGCGTGGCGGTGTGGAGGGCGAAGGTTGCCCAGAGGATCGACAGGGCGATGACGCGCAAATGCGGTCGCCAGATCAACCATCCCAAGAGCGCGATGATGAGGGCGATGAAGTACCAGACGATGCACTGGATGTTGAGAGCGGCGCGGTTGATCGTCGCTTCATGAGGCACGATTGAGGGAGCGCGGATCCAGATGTCGGCGTCTTTGCCGAGAGTCTGTTTCTCGCTGCGCAGCAGGGTGAGCTTCTCGGAGGCGGCGGCGACATCGCCACCGGCGGCAGCGGCGCGGGCGGCCGGCAGCTCGGCATCGATTTCCGCCAAACGCTTGGTGATCCTTTCCTGATGCACCTTGCAGGCGGCGGCGGCGGCTTCGAGAATCCGCGGCAGTGCGGCGTTGAAGGCTTCAGCAGCGTCTTTCTTCTGGCGCAAATCCTTGAACATATCGACGACCCGGCGGGCGCTGGCCAAATCTTCTGCGCCGGGAGCTTTGCGTTGCTTCGCTTCGAGCGCGTCTTTCGGCAAAGTGGCGAGGAAGATCTGATGTTCGGCAAAATCGAGACTGCGCAGAAGCTGGTGCTGGGTGAGAAGCTCAAACCAGGCTTCGCTGGAAGGGTCGTATTTCTGCCGGCTGATACCGTCGATCTGGGCGAGGGGCAGGATTTGCCAGTGGCGATCCGTGGTGACGGGCACGATAAAGGGCGCATCGGGATTCTTCTTCAAAGAGCTGGCGGCTTCCTTGTACGCCGCGAGATCGAGACCTTGTGTGTCTTGCACAAAACCGAAGGAGTTGCGCAAGGTGAAGTAGAGACTGACCTTGGTCGACAGGTTCATCACCGCATTTTGGTAGGGATTGCGGCGGTTTGATTTGATGGCACTGACCTCGGGATACTCCTTCTCGACCTCGGCAAGATGGGGCTGCAGCTCCTCTAGGGAGTAGCGGAAGTCGCCTGGACGCGGCTCGAGGCCGAACTTGCGCAAGAGATCGAGGTTCTGGATCTTGAAGATGCGATGGCCGTCGGCAGAGGAGCTGCCGGAAGCGACATCGAGCAGCCAAAGCAGGGCAGGGCGCTTGGTCGAGCCGTCAAAATCAGTGAAGCTCTGGGTTTCTGACAGCACCGTCAGGGCGTGGCGTGCGACACTGTCGAGCGGCTTGACCCGGCCGAGGTGGGCCACCGGCAAGGTTGCGGCTAGATCGAGGTTCTGCGCTGTCTTCCAGGTCGAACTGAAGCTGACTTTGCCGCTGTCGGCATTGTAGACGGCGGGCTTGACCTTGCGAGGGGAAAAGGCGCGGACATAAAGCTCAGCACCGAGCAGGCCGACGACAATCAGGCTGGTGAGGAAGACGAAGAGTTTCGACGGGGATTTCATTCCTGGCCTCCTTGGCCGGGGCGGCGAAGATGTTTCAGCAGCATGGAGACGAAGTGGATGAACATGCCGAGAGCGGCGATCATGCAAGAGATGTAGGGAATCATCCAGCCGCCGTTTTTCACGACTTGCAGGATGGTGCCGTCTTCACTGCTCAGGAAGCCGCTTTGGTAGAAGGTCCGGCCGAGGCGGCGCAGGGGATGGTTCATCCAGATTTCCGCATGCTCCGGCACCGTCTCCCCCGGCATCTTGATATCGATCATCGAGGAGTAGCTCATCTTGTCCTGGCTGCCCATGAAGCGCTCGATATGGAAGTCGCGGAGGCTGATGCTCATCTGACCCTTGTCGTCGCTCAGATATTCGCGTTCGCTGCGCAGCATGAGGCGGAATTTGCGCTCGCCGCACTGCAGCTCCTGGTACAAGTCGGGATACTGGCGGCCGATGAAGTTGCCGTACAAGAGAGAGCTGAAGGCGTAAAGCCCGAGGGAGCTGCCGTCCTTGGCCGTGAATCGAACCAGGGCGGCGGGGGCGTTGGTGATGCTGCTGACGCCGTTGTTTTCCGGCAAAGAGAGAATCATGAGCTCCTTGCCGATGCCGGCATCGACACCGGGTGTGGCGCCAGACTTCAGGTCGGAGTTGGCAAACCACATCTGCGGCGAGAGACGCAGACCGAGATCGGGAAGTTCAATGTCGCTCTTCCCCATCAGGAGTTTCTGCGGCACGACCGTGCTGCGTGCCTGGCCGGCGGCAAGATCTTCGATGATGGCCAGCTCGAAGCGGTTGCTGCGGTCGACATAGGCGGCGCTTTCACCTTCGCGAAGCGTCATCCGCGATTCCACCGCGCCGAGGTGAGTGACGAGCTCAGCAAGCAGAAGCAGCAGGACCGAGGAGTGGATCATCACCACTCCTGCCTTGGCTTTGCCGTAAAGCAGGCGCAAGGCGAGGTAGACCACGCCGGCGATCAGGAGGCCTTGGGCGAGGCGGTCGAGGACCCGCCAGAAGGAGTCATCGAGCGTGCTTTGCGTGCCGAAAATCCCGGCCATGGAGGTGAGCATACGCCCGATCAGATCCATCAAGCCTCCCTGCACCACCAAGACGCCGAGACCAAAACTCAGACCGAGCACGAGAAGTCCTGCGGCGAGCTTGCCGCCGCGAGCGGAAACCTTCCAACGAAGGCTGTGCGCTGCCAGAAGATTGAGGAAAAACAGCAGGCCGATGCTGATGCCGCCGAGCCAAGGAATGAAGAACTTGAGGAGAAAAGCCTTGCTCTCCGGCGTCCGGCTCTCGATGAAGGAATCAGGCACAAAAGTGTGGATGTGGATCTTGGCAAACCAGCAGCGGAAAACCTCGGTAACGACCGTGTCGATGCTGTTGCCATAGGCGCCGGCCTGCGCCAAAGTGCCGGCAAGCACCAGGACCATGCTGCATGCCATCAGAAAGACGGTGATGCGGATCGAGGCCATCAAACGCCGCATCTGACGCCACAGGCTGGTCTCGACCGCCGTTTCCGGCTGACTCAGGTCACTCATTTGGCCGCCTCGAAGGTGAAGCTCTTGAGGAAGGCTTCATAAGCCGCGACCTGGCTCTTCGCCGCCAAGGGGCCGCTGAGCTTGAAGTACCAGCTGGCGCCAGCGTGGTCGACCCGTGCGACGCGGACGAAGCGCTCCGGGCCTTCAAACATCCATCCTTCCGCCTTGATCCCGGCGATGTCGCCGCAAGCCCAGCTTATCTTCGCCATCGCCGCTTCGTCGGGGACCGGCAAGCCGACCTGGCTCGACCACATGGCGCCCAGTTGCAAGACCGGGTTGCCGAGAGCCATGCTGCTCACGGTCAGCTCAGCGCCCTCGGGGCCGCCGAGGTTGACCAGGCGCATCGAAGTCGGGGCTTTCTGCTGCCAGAGGGGTGGACTGACGAAGCGGAAGGCCGGGACGTCTTCGGTTTTTGCGACTGGCGCAGGAGGAGCGGATGCTGCTGCCGACGCTTCAGGAACGGGTTTTTTCAGGCTGACCATGAGGACCTTGCGGGTTTTCAAAGTCATCTCGGTGACGACGGAGGCTAAAGCCTGTTCGCTGAGAGGTTCGAGCCCGAGTTGCGATGCCCAGCGATTGAGGTTGGCATTGAGATCGTTGCCCGGAGGCATGCGAGTGAGCGAGATGTCGAGACTCTTGCCTTCGATCTTGAAGCTGCGATAGCGGAAGCCTTCGCCGGGGATCTCGCTCCAACCCTGGGGAAGAGCCCAAACGGCTTCCTGCCCTTTGAAATCCATGCTGCCGAGAAAATTGACAAAACCCTCGGTGATGGCGCCGGTGTCCTCGCTCGATCCGACCAATTTGAGGAACCACATGGCTTCCTGCTCGCGGAAAATCGCGCCGAGAATGCTGTCCGTTCCCTTCGGCAGCGGTGGGGCCTTGCCGGGCATGCCCATCATCGGCGCCCGGGCCTGGGCGGCCTGACGCGGCGCCACGGCTTCCGCCGTTTCAGTGTAGGTCTTCACTTCGGCCTTCTCGCACGAAGACAGGAGCAGAGGTCCGAGCAAGGGCACATGTCGCAGAATTTTATTCATATCGTCTCCTGAGGTTTTGACTTTTGACATACATCCGGCAAAGATAGTTCCATGAAACGCAATCAGCACACGCCGAAACATCAATCTGAGACGCAAACGCCCCGCGCCGGCGGTGGCCTCGGCATGCACGGCATCATCAACCGCCGCGGCGGCCGCAACGCCGCCCCCCGCTCCGACTTCCTCAACGACTTCCTCTTCCTCAGCGCCCTCTTCATCCTCCTCGTCTGGCTGGCGCAGTGGAGCCGATGAAGGTTGTTGGGGTTGGAGGGGTTTTAAGAGTTTTAGGCGGGGGGTGAAGAGCGAGCATTGTGTCCCTTGCCCCCATAAAACCCTTACAACCCCTCCAACCCCTAAAACCCATGTTCGAACTTCACCCCCGCCTCGCTGCTGATACCTTCAGCGTCGCCGAACTGCCTTTGTGCAGTGTCCGCCTGATGAATGAATCCGCCCTGCCCTGGCTCATCCTTGTCCCGCGCCGGGCCGGCTTGCGCGAGTTCACCGACCTGCCCGCGGCGGAACGTCATCGACTCATGGACGAGATCTGCCAGGCTTCCGATGTCCTGCAAAAGCTTTTCGCACCTGACAAGATC
>CAMCSH010000269.1 GCA_945877655.1 Lentisphaera araneosa HTCC2155
GAGTGAGGGAGTGAGGGAGTGAGGGAGTGAGGGAGTGAGGGAGTGAGGGAGTGAGGGAGTGGGGGAGTGGGGGAGTGAGGGAGTGAGGGAGTGGGGGAGGTGATGAGCCTAACCTACTCCCTCACGCTCTTAGTCCCTCATTCCCTGGAATAAATTCGCGTCCTCCGCCGGAACCCGGGGCGACAAGCGGGCATCCAAAAGCATCTTCGCGTCTCAAAGCCAACAGGTCACCCTTTCCCATGATCAGCCTTCTCCTCCATCTTTCTCTGGCCTTGGCCGGCGATGCGGCCGCCTCGAGCCCGGCAGTTGGTGCGCCGCTGACGGCGGAGGCCGAAGTCCCGATGAACCTGGCGCAATTGGAGGAACGGGCGATCCAGGACAACCAGAGCCTGCGCAAGCGATTGCTCGCCTGGGAGCGTTCATCGGAGCGGATCAACCTCGAACGAGCCTTCTTCGATCTCCGCCTCAGCCTGGTGTCGGAACGCGCCTTCGACGCCAATCAGGACAGCCATCGCAGCAGCCTGGTGCAGCAGCTTCCTCTCGGCTTCACTGTCGCCGCCACCGGCACCACGGCGCACGACACCAATGGCGGTGACGACACCAATCTGTCGCTGACCATCACCAAGCGCATCCTCGGCGGCGGCACCTGGGAGGACAGCCTGAAAGGGATCAACGACGCCGAGATCGACGCCTTGGTCAGCCTCAACGAGCTGCTCCGAGCCAAGCGCCAGATCCGCCTCGACGTACGTCGCGGCTTCTACCAGCTGGTGCGCGCCAGCCAGGCCCTCGGGATCCAAGAAACCCGCCTCGCCGCCGCTCGCAAGAACCTCGAAGGGGCCCGCCTCCGCGAAAACCCGGTCGACATCGCCTCCGCCCAGCTCGAAGTGCCGGAGCGCGAACAGGCGGTCCTCGGCGCCAAACGCGCCATCACCAAGGCGGAAGACAGCCTCAAGCTCCTGCTCGGAAAAGCTCCCGGTGAATCGATGGCCTTCGACACCCGCTTCGACTTCCGCTTCGACGAAGTCTCGCCAGCCCAGGATCTGCTCGTCGCCCAGACCCACGACGAAAGCTTCCTCAACAACGGCCTGCGCCAGAAAAAACTCGAGCGCGGCAGCCGCGTCGCCGGACGCGCCGTGCTCCCCAGCGTCGACCTCTTTTATCGCCACACCTACGCCGACAACGGCAGCCGCAGCGTCAACCTCGACGGCAGTGGCGACGACAGCGCCGGCATCGCCTTGAACTGGGACATCGGTTCCCGCGCCAACCGGGCGCGGCTCGCCATTGCCGAATCGGATTTGGAAGAATCGCGCACCGACGAACGGGTCCTGCTGCTCGAAAAAGGCGCCGAACTGCGCGAGCTCGCCCGCCGCATCGAAGACGCCCGTGACGGCATCCGCCTGCAGGAAGAGCGGATCAAGCTGGCGCAATTCCAGGTCGATCTCTATCGCCAAAGATGGGAAGACGGCAAGGCCGACATTCTCGAATTCATCCGGGCGCAAAACAACCTCGAGCAAGCCAAGGTCGACCTGATCGCCCTGCGCACCAGCTACATGGAAAACCTCGAGCAATACAACTTCGCCTCGGCCCGCACCGTCGCGCCTGCGCCCAAACCCGCCCCTGTCCCGCCTCCGGCTCCCGTTCCCGCTCCATGAGCTTGATGGCTTTCGGCTTCGGCTCCTTCCCCGGTGTCGCCGATAATCCCTCGCGTTTTGCCGCTTTCGCCGCTTCGCAACAGGCGGAAATCCTCGACGTCTCCTATGCCGCGGTGGATTTGCGGATCGCGCAATTCGGCGGCGAAGCGCTCGACGTCATCGCCTTCGGCATCGCCGCCAAAAGTACCCGGCCGAGGATCGAAATTTGTGCCCGCAATCGCGACTCCTCCAGCGTTCCCGATGTCGACGGCTTCATCCGCGACGGCCCGATCGAAAGCGATGCCCCGGAGTCGATCCCCGGCCATTGGCTCGAGCCTTTACTGGTCGCCTTGGCGCCTTTCGACATCGAGACCTCGGACGACGCAGGCGGCTACCTCTGCAATCACCTTTATTGGCGTCTTTTGCGGCGTCCGCAAGGCGCCGCGGTGTTCATTCATCTGCCGCCAGGCCGCGAGCCGGAATGGTATGCCGAGCTCGGGGCAGCGTGCGCAGAGGCGATTCGTTGCTGGGACCGCCGCACCCCGTGCGGTGTTTCGTTCCCGGGCTAGTGGTGCGCTCCGCAATTGTCTCACTCTGCTCTGTTGCTCGACCCCCTTGCGGGTCGTACATGGTAGCCCAGGGTCAAGCCGCATCGGCGATGACCCTGGGTTTAGAGTGTTCCGCCTGCCGCCAACCCGCATCGGGTCGCACAGCGTTGGCCCGAACTCTGTGCGACCCGCAAGGGGTCGAGAGCTCATTTTCAACCTCTACCCAGGGTCGAGGCGACCCTGGGCTACCATGTGCGACCCGCTTCGGGGTCGAGCAGCAATGAGCTCAATTAGGCTCAACTGAGGAATCCAGGTTCAAGTTGAACTTTAGGACTTCGCCGGGAATTGCATCTGAGCCACGCAGCCGCCGTTGGTTCCGGGACTGAGGCTGGCCTCGGCGTGATGAAGCTGGGCGATTTCCCGGACGATGGCGAGGCCGAGGCCGGAGCTGCGGCGTCCGGTGATGGGGCGAGGGGTGGAGAAGAAGCGGAGGAAAACCTTGTCGCGGGCGAAATCCGGCAGGCCGGAACCCTGGTCTTCGACGCGAAGGCTCCAACGGGCGGCATCGCCGTCGAGGACGATGCGGATGGGCTTGTCGGCGGGGCTGAAGTCGACGGCGTTGCTGATCAGGTTGTCGAGGGCGAGGCGGAGGAGGAGAGGGACGCCGCGGAGGATGATCCGAGGCGGGGCTTCGATCTGAAAAATCCTTTCGGGCAGGCGCTGCCGCCATTCGGCGAGGCGCTCGTGGCAGAGGGCGACGAGGTCAACTTCTTCCTCGTCTCCGGCCCAGCTGCGGTTTTCGAGGCGGGCGAGGAGGAGGAGGCGCTCGACGCAATCGGCGAGGCGGGCGGATTCGCGGCGGATGTTGTCGAGCAGTTTCACCGAGTCGGGATCGTCGGGGTCCGGACTGGCCAGTTCCGCGGCGCCTTGGATGGCGGCGATCGGGCTCTTCAGTTCGTGGGTGAGGGTCTGGACATAGGACTCGACATATTCCTTGCCGTCGAGGCTGCGGCGCATGTCATCGAGGGTGCTGCCGAGGCGGGCGATTTCGCCTCGTCCGAGGTCGGGGAGGGGCGGTCGTTGGCCATCGCGCAAGGCGGCGGCGTGGCGGGTGAGGCGTTCCACCGGGCGGGCAATGAGGCGGGCGGTGAGGAAGGCGGAGAGGAGGACAAGACCGAGGGAGAGCAGGGCCATCTGGAGGATGCGGCCACGGGCTTCGTCGAGGAAGGCTTGCAGGCTGCGGACCGGTTTGATCAAGGTGACGCTGCCGACGATTTTGCCATGGGCCCGGATGGGCAGGCTGACATGCATGACCGAGGTGATCGGCTCCCGCGGATCGCTGCGGGTGGAGCGGGCACCGTAGCCGCCTTTTAAGGCGAGGGCGATGTTGCGCCAGCTTGCGGCATCAGCGCCGGCATCCATGACGCCGCTGGTATCGAGAAGGACCTTTCCCTGGCTGTCGGTGAGCATCACTTCGGTCTCGCCACGGGATTTCAAAACCTCGTAGATCTGGGCTCGGGGCTGGATTTTGGCAGACAGGGCGTCGGCCCATTTTTCCACCGGAATTTGTCCGTTTTCTTCGGCTTCATGACCGAGGAGGGCGGCAAAGAGGACAAGGCTGTCGACGAGAGCGTCTTCGCCGGCTTCGAGGTAGTGGCGTCGGGCGGCATCGGCGATGGCGTTGGTGAAGAGAGCCAGGCCGAGGCAATAGACCAGGGCGTGGGAAAGGAAGACGCGTCCGCGCAGGCCAAGCGGCAGCGAAGGAATGCGGATCACGCTGAGGGGTCCCAGCAGTAGCCGAAGCCGCGGCGGGTGACGAGGAATTCTTTCGGGCTGAGCTCGCGGAGTTTGGCGCGGAGGCTTTTGACGTGGGCGTCGACGGTGCGTTCTTCGGCGGCGCCGGCATCGCCCCAGGCCTTGAGGAGGAGTTGACTGCGGCTGAAGATGCGTCCGGGTGCGCCGGCGAGGCAGGCGAGGAGGCGGAATTCCGCCGCGGTGAGGGCGAGGGGCTGGCCGGCAAAAGTGGCTTGATGGCGCTCGCTGTCGATCTGCAGCACCTGGTTTGCGGCGGGCGCAGTCGCAGTGGCCGGGCAGCGGCGGAGGACGGCTTTCACCCGGGCGACCAGTTCGCGTGGCGAGAAGGGTTTGCAGACGTAGTCATCGGCGCCGAGTTCGAGCCCGAGGACGCGGTCGAGCTCGTCGTTGCGGGCGGTGAGGATGATCACCGGGGTGCCGGACTTGAGGCGGAATTGGCGGAGGAAGTCGAGGCCGTTGCCATCGGGCAGGCCGAGGTCGAGAAGGATGAGGGCGAAGCTGTCGGAGTCGAGGAGTTTTGTCGCCGCCGCCAAGGACGCCGCATGCTGGCTGACCAGGCCGTCGCGGCGCAGGGCGATGGCGGCGTTGTCGGCGAGGGAGGATTCGTCTTCGATGATGAGAATTTGCGGCGTCACGGGGTGCTTCAGCGGGCCCAGGTTTCGAGCAGGGATTCGAGCTCGGTGATACGCCGGAGGACGGCGTCGGGTCCGGCGGGTTCTTGGCCGGCCTGGTGGTCGGGGCGGATCCAGACGGCGCGGATGCCGGAGGCGCGGGCGCCGGCGATGTCGGCGCTGAGGCTGTCGCCGACATGGACGCTATCGCTGGCTCGGACTTGCAGGTGTTCGAGGGCGGCGGCGAAGATCGAGGGATGGGGCTTCTCCTGAGGGAAGTCGCCGCCGATGAGAATGGTGTCGACATGGCGGCTCATGTGGACGCGGTCGAGCTTGGGCTGTTGCGAATAGCGCGGGCCGTTGGTGATGACGGCGAGGCGGAAGCGGTGGCGGAGGCGTTTGAGCATTTCGGCGGTGCCGGGGAAGAAGTCGTATGCGGCGAGGCGCGACTCTTCAAAAGTGAGGCGGAGGCGATCGGCGGTGGCGGCATCGGGCTCGGCGGCGCCGCAGAGAGGAGCGAGGGCGCGCAGGCAGCAGTTGCGATATTCCTTCTCTTCCTTGAGGGCGTCGAGATGGCGCAAGTCTTCGGGCAGGATGCGATAGATCGCCTCGAGGTAGAGCTCGGCGTAGCGCGCGCCATCAAGCGCCGGACCGAGCAGCTCGGGGGCGATGCGGGCCAAGTGCGCGCGTCCGATGGCGTTGGCGCTGCGGGTGTCGCAAAGAGTGTCGTCCATGTCGAGCAGGACGGCGCGGAGAGGAGGGGGGGTCATGGGAATTAAGAGTTTAAGGGTTAAGAATGGGA
>CAMCSH010000270.1 GCA_945877655.1 Lentisphaera araneosa HTCC2155
TTTTCGTCTTCGACATCCCATGCCTCCTTGAGTTTTTAAGGTGATTTCATCATCTGGATTTAATATTAAATACAAGATTAAAAAAATCAAGTCGGCGCGAAGAGTTTTTTGGATTTGTGCGAAGAATTAGGGGATGTCGCGACGCTGACTTGCCGACTTGCCGAACTTTGACCATACAGGAGAATTCAGTTCACATCTCCACCTCAATCGCCGCCAGTCCGCTGCCGGAGTCGAGGACGAGGGTGAGCTTGCCGGGAAACCATTGTTTCGGCAGTTTTTTGGGCAGGCGGAGGTGGAGTCGGCTGGCGCCGGTGGCATGGTCGGTGAAGATGGCGGCGGGCGTGCCAGAGGCGTCGGGGAAGTCATAGGTCTTGAGCACGGTGCAGGGAAGCATCTTGGTCTGGCCGGCGTCCGTGTACTCGAAGTAGACCTTAGGCAGGACTTTGCCAAAATACTTGCCCTCGATGGTCAGGCTGGTGCCGTCGATGAGCACTCTTTCGAGCACAGGGGCGCAGAAGATCAGCGGGTGCTGGGACAGGTCGGTGTTTTTAAAGTAGAGCGGCATCAAAGCTTCGGACGCGTAGGCCTTGAAGTCGCGAACAGAGCCGCCTTTGGCGTAGTGGAGGGCGAGGGCCTTCTTGTCGCACAAGGGCAGGTTGGCACCGCACTCGAAGAGGAGGCTGTCGGAGGGAGCGAGCGCACTGAGCTTGGCGATGCCGGCATCATTCGCGTCGAAGCCGCGGATGAACTTGTGCTTGTAGGTCAGGGCTTTGGGGGCGGCGTCGGTGAATAGGTTGAGGCCGCTGGAGTAGAGCATCGGCGCCTTGTTGAATTGGGCGAGTTCGTCCTGAACGGCGGTGGGGACTTCGCTGGCGGCGAGCTTGAGGCTCATGCCGGCGCAAACTCGCTGGCCGACGGCGAGGTAGATATGGCCGGTGGTCTCGCCTGATTCGTTGCTGACCACGTAGTCAAGGACGCACCGGCCGAGATGATCGGCGGCGGTGAAGTTGAAGGCGCCTTCCGATGTGAAGCCGATGGTGCCGAGATCGAAGTCGTCCTCGGGGCAGCTGACCTCGTCGAGTCTGATCGGGCCGGTGCTGCTGACGCCGAGCAGCAGCTGGCGGCTGAGGCTTTCGCCGGGGGCGAGGAAGAGGTTCAGATCGGGAGCAAGGGGAAGATCGGCGTCGACGGAGTTGTCGGGCAAGTTGCTGAGGGCGGCGACAACATCGATGTGGACGGTGGCGACGCTCGACTTGAACTTCTCGGCGCTGGTCGATTCCTGCAGGAAGTAGCTGAAGCTATCCTTGGTGCCGAGTGCGGTGCCGGGAGCGGGGGTGTAGAGAACGGCGTTGTTGCTGAGGCTGAGCTTGCCGTACAGTGGCTTGCCGACGAGGACGATTTTGAGAGCCTGGTTGTCGCTGTCGTGGTCGTTGGCGAGGACGTCGATCAGGGTAGTCCGTGCAAGGGGGGCCTGGACGCTGTCGTTCATCGCGACCGGGGCGCTGTTGCCGGTGATGGCGGAGCCGTTGGTGACGACCTTTAGGGTGACGAGGGCGGAGCCGTTGCCAAGTACTAGGTCGTTGCTGCCGTGGATCCATTCTTTCGGCCAGGCTTTGGGCATCTCTACGAGGATGGCGCTGGCGCCGCTGACCGGGTCGGTGCAGCTCAGTGCGGGCTTGCCGGAGGCGTCAGGGAAAGGCGTGTATTTGAGGACGGTGCAGTCGAGGGTTTTGGTTTTACCGAGGACGGTGTACTCGAGGTATACCTTGGGCAGTTTCTTACCGAAGTACTTGCCCTCGAGGCGGAGCATCTGGCCGGCCTTAAGCTGGGTGGCGGGCAGGCGGTCGAGGCTGCTCAGGGAGCTGAGTTCGGGGCGAGTGAGGCGGAGCTCTCCGATGCTCTTGCTGGGGGCGGCTCCGACCTCGCTGATTTGAACGCTCAGGTCCATGTCGATCCACTCGACTTGGGAGAAGGTATCGACGTGTCCGCCGGCGGCGTAGTGAGCCGCAAGGTTCTTCTTGTCGTAGAAGAGCGGAGCGACGGTGATTTCGGCGGTGAGCTGGTCACCGGGCGTGAGGGCACTTAGTTTGGCGACCGGGACGCCATTTTTACGGAAGGCGACGGCCTTGTGGGTGGCGAGGATCGGTTTGGCGCGTCTGATGTCGAGGAGGCCGAAGTAGGAGGAGAATAGGCTGGGGGCCTTGGTGAACTGGCTGAGCATGCCGCCGTTGGGGGCGGCGATGTCTTTGGCGTCGACGGTGAAGCTCATGCCGGTGCTGTAGATCTTGATTACGTCGGGGGTGAAGAGTAGGTTGAGTTCCGGATAATCCGTCGATGCTTCGATCTTGTGGATCGCCTCGCGTACGAATTCTGCTTTCATTAACATTAAATCCTCTGGAAAGTCTTTTTCGTCATTTGCGAAGTAATCAGCAAGTTTTGTCAGTTCAGGAATTGCCGACTTTGCATGGGCTCCGTAGCTGAGTAGCAAGTCCATCAATACAGGTGTACGTATCTCGCTGGCCCAAGGATTCTGAGTGCGGGCGTATTGCACGCATGCAGACATCCCTTCCTTAATCCGATGCTTGGAAAGTAGGCTAAGCCCCTCGATGCGTATCTCGTCGGCGAACATCTCACCACTTGGAGCGGGATCAACTATCGCACGATAGATGGCAGGTAGAATGGGCTTGATCTCGATTGCGGACAAATTGTGATAAACTGAGCCGATGGCACCACGAGCGCGACCGTCTTGATTCATCAGACCGGCACGCACCGCTTGATACAGCAAGTCTCTGTCCACTCCGTCTAAGGACGCGCTGAGCATACCGGGCTCATGCTCCCCGCCCTGATCAAACAAGGCGAAGGTAAGATACCTTTGTTGCATGCCTCGCGGATCATTCTTTATATCAACCTGGGTCAGCAATTTAAGAAGTTTGGGAGCCGATCTCCTCGCAGAAGCGCCGATGGCAGCTAGTGCTTCGGCAGCCTTGATGCGCAGCCAGAGATCGGGTGCATCGAGTGTCTTTTCCAAAGTCTCCAAGGCGGGGGCTGCTCGGTCGCGCAGAGCGATCAGGGCCTGACAGGCGCCGTAGCGTGAATAGAGATCCGGGGCTTCGAGCATTTTCAGCAAACGGGGAATGGGAACTTCTTGAACAAAGGCGATGCCCTCTCCACCCTCAAGGTCGTCACCAGCAGCTTCGCCATCACCGGCAACATCGCTCTGATAAGCCAAGGCCGTCGCGGCCCTCTCGCGGACCACCGGCGACCAGCTAGACAGGCGTTCAAACAACTGCTCTTCATTCAACTTATAGTATGAACTCGCGCCATCCTTGGGACTCCACCCACGGCCATCAAGGATGAGATTTTGAGCGACGTCCGGGGTGATTTGCGGCGCGACACTCTGAACTTTTCCTGTCAGGTAAATCTTTTTCAGCGGCATCGCGCATGCCAGCAGGTAGCCGCCGGTGGCATCCCAACCTAAGTAGCTGTCATCTTCAATCTCTGGCGGGCCTTGGTGGGCAAAGGAGCCGTCCCAACGGCGGGCGAGATCGAAATATCTGCCGCCGAATTCGCTCATCCAAGCGCCTGTTCCAGAGGGGCCAGATTGAGAGACACCTGGGATCGCCCACAGGATGTTGAAGAAATTGCCCGTGTGTCCGGTGTCACGCTCGGCGCCGTGGGATGCTATGCTCATTCGCGAAAAAAACTCCGCTCCTTTCGCGTCGCCCAGAAGATTGAAGAGGACTGCCGCCATGCCGCACTTGCCATTGTCTTCATGGTTTTCGATCCACGGGTGATGGTCGCCATAGGGAATGGCTCCCTTGCCGATGTAGAAGCTTAACAAGCTGGCGCTTAAATCGATAGCGCGGTCCATCGCCGGGTCTTTCACGCCTGCTTTACGAGCCATTACCAAAGCAATCGTCAATGCCAGGCCTGGCGAGTTCATCATCCCGTAGCCGCCGAGCCTTCCGTCGGGCAAGGCGAAGCCGTGACCCCACGAACCCACTGCACTCTGGTTTTTGGCAGCTTCGAGGGCAAGCCGTTTCAAGCCTGGCATCACCGAGCGATCGTTGGTCGCCAACACATACTCAGAGAGAAGGATCACCACATAGCCGTAATACCAGGTTTGCATCGAGTCGCACGAGAAGTGCGCCGCCCATTGGGCCTCTTTCTTGACCAGAGGGAGGTAGGCGGGATCGCCGCTGGCTAACAGGGCAAGGGCATTGAGTGATCGCGGGATCGGATCTTGCTCGTAAGAAGGTTGGGCAATGCGGGCAGCAAGAGCCTTGCAGCCCAGGTCAAGAATGCGCTTCGATTTCGGGCAAGCATAGGGCGCGGTGGCGCTGTAGCTGCCAAGCATCGGTAGTTTAAGGGCGACATCGTCGATCTGCCCTGCCCGCCAACGGCTAAGGATCAGCTTCCCGTCGCCCTCGGCGGATTCAGCTAGGCTTAGCGCCTTGCCGAACTCGGTCCGTGGATCGGCGACAAAGCGCTTGCCGCCGACGCCGAGGATGACATCGCCGACAGCGACAATTCCTGCGGCGGGGGAGCCGTGGTCCACTTTAGTGATCGCGATCTGCCGGGCCTGCGTGGTCTCCAGTTGATCGGAAAAAATCCAGCCGCGAAGCCCGGTGGCTCCGAGATTCCAATCATGCAGCGCCCCGGCGGGGATAGAGTCGCCTTGAGTAAAGTCAGGGGGGCTAGGCTCAGCCGCCGCCGACAGGGGCGTCGCCAGAATCGCGGCCATGACGAAGCTTGCGGCGATCCTGACGAGCTTTTTGGGGATGGAAATCATTTGAGTGAATCCTGATTCTGTTTGGATTGTCATGATCATGATTATGTAGAACGCAATCCTAAAGTCATCAGCCAATCAACTTTTTTGGTCCGCTGACTGTGGGTGACTGTGGGAGTATTAAAATTTAATCTAAACCCGGGCTAGATTGAGGTCAAGCGGTCAAGCTGGATTCCAAAAATTGAAAAATTGCCGGATGCCGCAGATGACGCTGCTTGAAAAGACCAGTATCAAGCACCGCAGGGTTGGCATTGATGGGCGGCATGGGGAGAGAGCCCATCGGCATCAAAGACTTTCAATCACTGGTGAAAGTCGCTAATATATTCATAAGATACATTATGCGAAAACTCAAGGGCCGTCCATGCGATCATGATGGAAACGAAAGGCTACTTGATCCTAAAAACCGTAGCAAATGGTATGCAAGCGGTTTGAAAGATTGGGTTCTCTACACCTTTCTGCATCTCCCTCACACCCTGAATTTGACTATCAAACTACCGATTCTGGGGGTCTGGACGCCTCTGACATCCGCAACGCAGTTAGCCTCCCTGATCGCTTCCGCAACC
>CAMCSH010000271.1 GCA_945877655.1 Lentisphaera araneosa HTCC2155
TTCCTTGGCAAGAAACGCGAGCCAATCGCCCGAAGCTACTCAGACAACCACAAACGACTGCTTGAGATTGTCGATGAGATGACTATCCTGCACATGGAGCTTCTCAAAGCCAATGTGCTGGACGGGGAGAACTCTTGACTCTCGAGATCGAAGAGAACCTTGATTTCATGCGGGTCGTTCCTGAATTTCGCCCATTCATCAGAACTCTCCATATATCCCGGATGAGCCAGTTCAAGAACCAGAACTTCCCAAATCAAATTATCGCCACGACCAACCTTCACGATCAGGAATTCTCTAAATCCCTCCAAGCAACTGGAGCTGAAGTCACACCCGCGCAAAAGACCGCAAACTGCATCGAAGGATTCACTGTTAAAGATATACATGCCAGGTCGCTTCCTGAACTCTGCGAAAAATGCCGCGAAATCGTACATGAACTTGACTCTTAATTGACTTTCAAAACAACTCGCCCTGCAAGGGCGGAGGCGCGGGCGGCAGCCCGAGGAGGGCGCGGGCGCGATCGCTGACCATCCGGCCGCGGGGGGTGCGGACGAGGTAGCCTTCCTGAATCAGGTAGGGCTCGATCACCTCTTCGATGGTGCCGGAATCTTCGCCCATCACCACGGCGATATTCTTGACCCCGACGGGGCCGCCGCCGAACTTGAAGGTGAGAGCTTCGAGATAACGCTTGTCGTATTCGTCGAGGCCGTTGACATCGACGTCTTTCATTGCCAGGGCCTTGTCGGCGGTTTCGCGGGTGATCGTGCCGTCGGCGCGGATCAGGGCGTAGTCGCGGACCCATTGCAGCAGCTGGTTGGCGATCCGCGGCGTGCCGCGGCTGCGGCGGGCGATCTCGAAACAACCGTCGTCGACGGCGCTCACTTTGAGCAATCCGGCGGAGCGGATGAGGATGATTTTCAGCTCTTCAGCTTTGTAGTAATCGAGGCGGTGCACATGCTGGCAACGGGAACGCAAGGGCGCTGAAATCAGGCCGAGGCGGGTGGTGGCGCCAATGAGGGTGAATTTCGGGATATTGAGGCGCACCGAGCGGGCTCCGACGCCCTGGTCGATCATGATGTCGATGTAGTAGTCTTCCATTGCCGAATAGAGGTATTCCTCGATCGCGATCGGCATGCGGTGGATCTCGTCGATGAAGAGCACGTCGCCTTCCTGCAGCGAGGTCAGGAGTCCGGCGAGATCGCCGGGTTTTTCGAGCACCGGGCCGGAGGAGGTTTTGATGTTGACGCCGCGCTCGGCGGCGACGATGTGGGCGAGGGTGGTTTTGCCCAATCCGGGCGGGCCGGAGAGGATGAAGTGGCCGAGAGGTTCGCCGCGTTGTTTCGAGGCTTGGACGACGATGTCGAGACGTTCCTTGACGGCATCCTGTCCGGGGAAGTCGGCGAATTTTTTCGGCCGCAGGATGTTGTCGAGATCCCCGCCCTCTTTTTTCAGAGTCGAGGTGAAGAGGCGTTCGCCGCCAGCGGCTGGTTCTTTCGGTTTTGCGGCCATCGCTTAAGATCCGGTTATTCGTTTAATGGGCAACTTACATCCTTCCCAAGCTCTTGCTGTGAAAGTTGGGAAAGGGTCTGGGAAAACCCGGCGTTACGGGTTGTCCCAGCAGGAGCGAAGCGACGCCAAGTCATATGGGGTTCGGGGACGTGTCCCCGAGCGGGGTCCGGGGCGGCAGCCCTGGGTTTCCTTTGTTGCTTCGCTCAGCGATTGAGCTCGGCCAGCGCCTGTTTCACCAGATGCTCGGAGCTGCGTTTGTCGGGAGCGGCTTTGGCGAAGATCTCCTTCACCGTCTTGCGCACTGTGTCGGGACGATAACCCAGAGCTTCGAGGGCGAGGCAGGCGTCCATCAACACCGGGCCGTCTTCGGCGGCGACATCTTCCATTCCCTGTGCCGGAGTGGGGCCGCCGATCTTGCTGCCGCCCATGGCGAGGGAGCCGACCTTGTCGCGCAATTCGACCACCATGCGTTCGGCGGTTTTTTTGCCGACACCGTTGATCTTGGAGAGGAGCTTGACGTCGGCGTCGAGGAGCGCTTGGGCGAAGTTCTTCACCGGCAGGCAGGAGAGCACGGCGAGAGCGGTTTTCGGACCGATGCCGCTGACCCCGACGACAAGGCGGAAAAGAACCCGTTCCTCTTCGCTGGCGAAGCCGTAGAGCAGCCAGTCGTCCTCGCGCACCACCAAGTGGGTGCGCAGCAGCACCTGGGCGCCGGGACGCGGCAAGCGGTCGTAGGTGCTCATCGGGATGCTGACGAAATAACCGACGCCGCCGCAATCGATCACGGCGTGAGTGAGTTCGAGTTCGGCGAGAGTGCCTTTGAGGTGGTGGATCATGGTCGTGAATAGCCTAATTTCAGTTTGCCTTGGCCGCGAAGATACACGGGATTCGGCAAGTCAGTAGCATCCGCAAAAGAAAAAAGGACAAGCGGCAGTTAACCACGGAAAACACGGAAGGCACGGAAATAGTCACGCCAAACCACAGCTTATGAACCCAGACGCCCTCGCCACAAAGACCACAAAGGCCGGAAGCTTCGTTTTTCCGTGCCCTCCGTGTCTTCCGTGGTGAATTTCGTTTGAGCTCAAGGAAACTGTTTCAAAAACCGCCGATGGAGTTCGTGATCGCCCCAGCGCGATTCCTCCTCGCCGGCGAGGGCGGTGTCGCTGTAGCCGGTGCTGAGGCTGAGTCGTTCGACTTGTCGGGCTACGGGATCGATTCGGAAGCACAGGCGCCAGGTCTTCACCGCAAGTTCAAAACAATCGCCGTCAAGGGCTCGGATGCGGTGGCGTCCTTCGGGTGTCGGATCCTCGCTCAGCATGGCGAGGGACAGGGCGTCGACATCCCAGGCGCAACCGGAGTTTGCGAGCCACGCAAATTGAGCTTGGATCAAGGGTGAAGAAACGACCGTCCAGGACGAATGATCAAGGCCGTCGGTCCAACCTGCGGCGGCAGTGGGAAAGGCGTCGGCATAGGGCAGATAGGGTTTGATGTCGAGGATCGGCGAGCCGTTGAGTAGATCGCATTCGGCGATTTCGAGGCGCAAGCCGTCGATGCCGACCAGCCGGACGCAACTCAGGCCGATGGGGTTGGGTCGATGCGGGGAACGGGTGGCAAAGAGGCCTCGTTTGCCGCCGCCGCGAGGGGGCTGAACCCTAGGCTTCCAACCCTTGGCCTGATCGAAGACAAAAACCACCCAGAGGCGTTCAAAGCCGTTCAGGTCGTCGAGCGCCGCCTCGTAGCCGCAGCCCGCTTGCAATTGGATGATGCCGCGTGCACCGGGCGCCGCCGCACCTTGACGCGGAGCCGCTGCAGCGTCGGTGACGGCGCCGCGGAAAAATCCGATGGGTGAGAAATTCCAGATCAGCATCTGCACTCTCCTTTGAGTCTATGGGAATAAAGATGCCCGATCTCCCTCTGCCATCCAATCCGGTGAAATCGGCGTGGCTGAACTTGCTTGATCGAAGAGTGGATCAGCTTCGGCACTTCCGTGCCAGAGATGCTGGTTTCGCTTCTCGCCGGTCAGGTGTTTGTCGCCTACAACCTGTGGCTGTGCCTAGGCGCGGTCTAGTCGGCCTCGATCTTGCGTTCGCGCCAGAGTCCGGCGGTCATCCACAGCACCGACAAGAAGACGATCAGGAGCGTCATGCCGGGCGGCAGGACTTTGAGCTGGAGTGCATCCGGAATCTTGAGGAAGAGCAGGATGGTGATCAAGCCACGCGGCATCAGGTAGGGCAGCGAGTGCATCGGCTCGCGCTTCATCAGGCCCTTGAGGCAGATGAGACGGAGCAGGACGAGGACGAGTAGGCAGGCGCCGGCCCAAGCCCAGGGGGCCCCGACACTGAGATCGCTCAGCTCGACGGAGAAACCGAGGAAGACGAAGAAGACGGTGCGGACGAAGAAAGCCACCTCGGCGGTGAGGTGGTGGAGCTGGTGCATCTCCTCCTTCAGCCGGCTGCTGTGGACTCTCTCCATCACCCGCGCCAGCCAGGGGTGGTGCAGGTTGCTGGCATAGAGACCGAAAGCGAGGATGATCAGCAGCGCCGGCAGATGCAGCAGGCCGCCGATGGCATAGATCATGATCAAGGCGGCGATCACCGGCAGGTGACGCACTCTGGTCACCACCTTGTCCATGAAGAACGCGAGAAGGACGATGCTGACCAGGGCGATGATCAGGACGGCGATGATCTTGCCGCTGACTTCCACCAGCACCAGCGGAGTGAAGCTGTCGGTCTCGATCAGCAAGCTGAAGAGCATCACGCCGAGGACGTCGGAAAAGGAGCTTTCGTAGATGACGAACTCGCGTTCCGCCGCGGGCAGGCGGGCGGCGGAGGGAATGGCAATGGCGCTGCTGATGATCGCCAAGGGCACGGCGTTGATCAGGCAAATGCGAAAGGATTGTTCGGTGAAGAAGCTGAAGCCCAGAGCCAGAATCAGACTGTTGAAAATCAGGAGCAGTCCGGCGGCCCAGAGAGAGCGATGGATGATTTTACGCTTGTCCGCCGTGATCTCCAACTCCATCGACCCTTCCAGGACGATCAGGATCAGGCCGATGCTGCCGATGATCGGCAGGCTGTCATTGACGAAAGAGTAATCCAAGCCGGCGTAATTGGCCAAGGCCTTGAGTCCCAGACCGGTGCCAAGCAGGAAGAGCACTGTCGGCACTTTCAGGCGGCGACCGAAGTGGTCCCAGACGAAGGCACAGAGCACAAGGGAGCTGAAGAAGATTAGGATCAGATAGGGGTTCATGGTCGAAGCTCCGCGAAAGGATTGAATGGCAGATAGAGCGGCCAAGATACTCTCATGTTCCTGCATGTTTCTCAATTCCGCGCACGATGTCGCAGGCTATCTGCGACTGGACAATTCCCCGCGAAATCGGTGCGGATGGGTTTGCGCCGAGCATTCACTCTGAGTAAATTCCGGAAGCTGTCACCAGCAGCGAGGGTGCTTGATCCCGTCGGGTCGAGCAGGTGAGGACGGTCGGGCCGCCGTCCAGAGTGGAACCAAGGAGCCCTGTCATGTCTGCACTCTTCGCCATTGCTGCTTCGTCGTCCTCTCCCTTTCATCTCCTCGGCTGGATCTGCCTGGGCATTTTCATCGCTTCTTTGGCGCTGGTAGTGCTGGAGGAGCGTTTGCATCTGCGCAAATCCAAGCCGGTGATCCTCGCCGCCTGCGCCATCTGGACCTTGATCTGCATCGTGCAAGGCGGTGATCCCGAGGCTAAGGCAGCGATCAGCAGCCGCCTCCACCACATGCTGGCGGAATATTGCGACCTGCTGCTCTTCCTGATGGTGGCGATGGTCTATGTCGGAGCGATGA
>CAMCSH010000272.1 GCA_945877655.1 Lentisphaera araneosa HTCC2155
GGAGTGAGGGAGTGAGGGAGTGAGGGAGTGAGGGAGTGAGGGAGTGAGGGAGTGAGGGAGTGAGGGAGTGAGGGAGTGAGGGAGTGAGGGAGTGAGGGAGTAAGAGCGCATAAGAGCTCACTCCCCAACTCCCTCGTTCCCTCACTCCCTAGCCTAGAGGTTCTCATCGATCGAAGTCCTCGACGTAGATCTCCTCCAGCGACAGCGGCTGGGTGCTGATCTGCAGCGAGGCATTTTCCCGCAGCTCATCGAGAGCCGCCGGATCGGGCAGTCGCACAGTTGCGCTGAGCACCGGGCCGAGGGCCTGCGAACGCAGCACTTGACCAGGTAGGACAAAGTCCGCCGGCACTTGATTGCGGCCGAGGAAGGTGATCTGCACCCGGGTGATCGAGTTCTGCAGAGTCTCCAGCTTCTCCTCGCGAGTGATGCGGCCGTCCTTGAGGAAGCCCACGGTGTCGGCAAAACGCTCGAGATCGGCAAGCAGATGAGTGGAGAGCAGGACGCTGCAGCCCGCGGTGTCGGCGATGCCCCGCGCCAGCTCTTGCAGGAGCAGATGGCGCGACTTCGGATCGAGGCCGGCAGCGGGTTCGTCGAGAATCAGCACCTTGGGATAGCTGGCGAGGGCGAGCGACACCGCGGCGAGGCGTTGTTGACCGCCGGAGAGCGAGCTGATCGCCATCGTCGGGTCGACCTTGAAGGTCTCAGCCAGTTCGTTGACTCGGGTGCAACTGAAGCGGCTGTAAAAGTGGCGCAGGTAGAGAGCGTGTTCCTGCAGGTTCATCCAGCCGTGCAGCTGGATGCTTTGCGACACATAGGCGATCTGCTGGCGGTGGACCGAATTAGCCTCCTGCATCTTCCTGCCGAGGAGCAGCGCCTGGCCGAGGTCCGGCGAGATCAGTCCCATCAGGCAACGCAGCAGCGTGGTTTTACCGGCGCCGTTGGGTCCGACGAGGCCATAGACGCTGCCTTGCGGCACCCGCAATTCGAGTCCATCGAGGACCTGTTTTCCGGCGGAGTAGGCTTTCGACAATCGTTTAGCTTGGATGGCGTAGGTCATGGCAGGATTCCTTGGATTTTATGGAGGGAGCTTGAGCTCATCGATATCGGGATATCGCGATGCTTGTTCGCCGGGAACGAATGGAGCGCGGGCGTCCCACCCGTGGAAGCGACAGGCGGTACGCCTGTCCTCCTGAGTTTTGGTTTAATTATCACTTTTCATAAACAACACCATCCTTACTGGTGGGATCGTTGCTAGGGACAAGCCGAAGGGAGCTGATTTCGACACGGTCTTTGTAGGTGATTTCGGCGGTGAGTGGAAAGATTCCATAGCTAAGTTCATGCAGAGAGTCCGCATCACGCCTTAAGCTTAAGTGAACTTTGTGGCAGTCATACCAAGAACGCGGCGTTAATTCAAGCCTAAGATAATCTCGGTAGCTTAACCTCGAAACTTTGCTGATCCTCTCAGTATGGCGATCCGCGACGAGTTTTTCTAACTCACGGCAATGCCCTTCTCCCCAAGCGAGAAACTGGCGGCGCCGGAGGCTTTCGTAGGCCTGGATTTGCTTTGGACGAAGCGAGTCATCCTGACGCATTAGGATAGTGAGAATCTGCATGGTCGGTGTATGGAGAGGATCATCAGAACGGGAAGCAATTTCGAGGCAACGATCGATGGCGTGATCGCGACAGAATGGCTTAGCAGCGAGGCTCTGCAAGGCATGAAAGCGGGTTTCTGCAGGTAGATCGGCTTGTGCGCATTGAGCTGAGATTTTGGGCACATCATGGCAGAATACGATCAGAACCAAGCCGATACCTGTGACAAGGACGATGGGTAGGCTGAAATGGGGTCGAGGCAGAAGCAGGGCACCAAGACAGATGATGATGAGGCCACTTGCGACGTCGGAAATTCTGAGGGGAGACCAGCCTAAATCCAGCAGGGAGCGTGGCTTATTAAAAGGATGAAGCCACTTTTCTTGCGCTTTTAATTGGCTGACAGAGCATTGTGGTAATTTGGATTCTCTCAGTGTCCAACCCAGCCTGAACCTTGAATCGAGCTGTTGAGGTAACGAGAAATTGTATCTGTTGGCATATTTTGATTGCCATTGCCAAGTGCGGAGTGATGGCAGTCGCAGCCCTTGAGCTCGAAGTGTGGTGCTGATTTTCCATGCCTGATCTGCTTCACATAAAAACTCAACTTGACTCTCGGTGTAGACTCCCTTGAGGACGAGGGATTGTCCTTTTTTGCTCGGCATTTTTGATGCCGGGAAACGCCATTCTTCAACGAAATGGTGCCCTAAACTTTCGATCTGCCATTGAAGAATTAGGTCTGCATCCGGAGACTTTAAATCGACACTCTGGTAGGGTAGATTCTGAAGGTCGGTGATCTTCAGATCAGGAAGATAGGGGAGCATGGGCCTATCGGATTTGTAGTTTATGATGATGAGGGATAGGAGCGGGCCGAGGATGAGGAGGGAGGCAAAGACGTAGCGAATTTTTCGGTGCGGCTTCATAGGTCATGGTTCCTAGGGGAAATTGTGGGGAGAGGTGCGCTTGGAGGGAGCAAGTGGCCATTGGCAGGCCTAGAATCAGCGCCCTTCCTCCATACTGAACCCCAGTCATGGAAAGGACCGGAAAATCGGCTCAAGATTTTGAGGAATTCGGACTCGCTTTGTGGCCAGGAGCTGAACATACAGACGGTAAGGAGGCAGAAGGTCAGTGTTAGAATGGGCTTGATGGCGCGGCGGATGATGGTGATGGGACAGGCTTTTAATTCATGGCTGGGGCGGTGCCAGTGCAGATGAGCCGGGCCGCAGAGGAGGATCAGGGCGATAGCGAGGCAGAGTTGGACAATACCAGGCTGCTTTCCAGCGCTTAGGAAGAGAGCTGCACAACAGGTACAGAACGTCTGAATAAAACCGACCAGCAATTGCGAGGTCCAGGCGGGGAAGCTGCGGCAGGTGGCGGCAGCAAGGGCGATACAGACAACGGGAATTGGCAGAAGGAAGGGAATGATCTGCGAGGGACAACAGAAGATGTCGCCGCGGGTGAATCCGAAACCGATAGCTTGCCAGATCTTGCTAGGGAGGCCGCTGACCAGGCAGATGATCAGTAAGAGTTGCATGCCCAAGAGAATCGGTAGGTGCAGCGCCATGGCTGCCTTGAGGTGTTGGCGAGGTGTTGGCGGCAAGCAAAGCTGGTATTCGGCGACACGGCCGTTGAGTTCTCGGAGTGTTCTCGCGATGATTATCCAACTGTAGCATAGGCCGAAGCCCATCGCCCACCAGGGGCTGGTCAGGATGGGGATAATGAAAGTCAGGCTGAGGCCGGCACTGATCCATGGGAGGATGAGAGCGCGGCATTGTTGCCATTCTTGATGCATGAGGACGCGGTGGAGATTCATGGAGGGGAACCGGGTTGCGGGTTAGGAAGTTGCGGGGTTTAAACGTGGCTCGGGCTTCCAGCTCGAGGAAGGCCCGGCACGGAGGCCGGGGCTCCCAGGGGAGCGCACTCGACCAGGGATGGTCGAGCCACGGAGCTGCAAGTCATTCCAGCTTCTCCAGTTCTTCGCCGAGAAGGCGCATGATCTGGCTGGGCGATGAGCCCAAGGAGCGCCACTCGGGAAGGAGGCGCTGCAGCTCGGCGCGGATGCGGGATTCGCGCTCGCCGGGATCGAGGCGGGGCGTCGGCGGGGAGAGCATAAAAACCCCGGCGCCGGGACGCTTCTCGACCAGGCCTTCCTGGGCCAGCATGTCGTAGGTCTTGACGATGGTCGAGGGATTCAGGGCCAGCTCGGCGGCGAGCTCGCGGATCGACGGCAAGGGGTCGCCGGGACGCAGCGAGCCGCAAATCGCCAGGTGACGAATCTGGTCGAGCAGTTGCCGGTACACCGGGATGCCCGATTGGATGTTGATATGAAGAGGAAGAGCCATACAGTCCTCGCTTAACTGTATGGATCATACCACACAGTTGGCGGGAATGCAAGTTTTCTTCTCGAAATCTTTTCGATCCGGTTTGTGGGGGTCTAATTCGCAAGGTTTTGCGCGCGGCGCAGACTGTCCTGAATTGGTGGATTCTACAAGTTTTTGGTGAAAGCCAAGGTGTGCCCCTGAGTGGATTTGAGATATCTTCAGGACACCAAACCCGAGGAGTGTGCTCATGCCCGCGAAGAAATCCCCTGCCAAACCCGCCGCTAAAATTTCCGCCAAGCCGGTCGCAAAAGCCGCTCCGGTCAAACCCTCCGCCAAGCTCAAGGCGATCGAGAGCCTCGTCATTCCGAAGACCATGAAGGCGATCAGCAAGAAGTTCCGCAAAGAAGGCCTCACTCTGGTCACTGTTCCGGTTCCCGAAATCGGTGTCGATGAAGTGCTGATTAAGGTCGACCGCACCGGCATCTGCGGCACCGACGTGCACATCTACAAGTGGGACGAATGGGCTCAGAAAACCATCCCCGCCCCGATGGTCGTCGGCCATGAATTCGTCGGCGTCGTCGTCAGAAAAGGCGCCAACGTGCACGACATCCAGCTCGGCGACATCGTCTCCGCCGAAGGTCACGTCGTCTGCGGTATCTGCCGCAACTGCCGCGCTGGCCGCTTCCACCTCTGCCGCGCCGACAAGGGCATCGGCGTCACTCGTCAAGGCGCCTTCGCCGAATACGTCTCGGTGCCCAAGACCAACGTCTGGATCCACGCCCAGGGCATCAACCCCGACGTCATGTCTATCTTCGACCCCTACGGCAACGCCACCCACACAGCTCTCAGCTTCCCGGTTCTCGGCGAAGACGTCCTGATCACTGGTGCCGGCCCGATCGGCGCCATGGCTGCTGGCATCGTCCGCCACGCCGGAGCCCGCAATGTCGTCATCACCGACACCAACGACTACCGCCTCGGCCTCGCCAAGAAATTGGGCAAGAACATCCGCACCGTCAACATCCTCAAGGAGAAGCTTGATGACGTCATGCATGAGCTCAACATGACCGAAGGTTTCGACGTCGGTCTCGAGATGAGCGGCGTCGAAGTCGCCTTCAAAGAGATGGTCGAGAAGATGGCCAACGGCGGCAAGATCGCCATCCTCGGCATTCCTTCGAGCGGCACCAGCATCAACTGGACCCGCGTCATCTTCAAGGGCCTCACCCTGCGCGGCATTTACGGCCGCCAGATGTGGGAAACCTGGTACATGATGACCACCATGCTGCAGTCCGGCTTCAGCATTGATCCGATCATCACCCACCGTTTCAAGTTCAGCGACTTCGAAAAAGGCTTCCAGGAGATCTTCACCGGCAAGTCCGGCAAGGTCGTCTTGAACTGGTCCGACTCGATCAAGGAACT
>CAMCSH010000273.1 GCA_945877655.1 Lentisphaera araneosa HTCC2155
CTTGAAGATTCCCGACGGCTCCTTCTCGCGCGGCGTCGTCTGCGCCCGCTCCAGCAAGGAGCTCAAGGAGCACGCCGCCCGCTTCTTCGAAACCTCGGCCCTCCTCCTCACCCAGGAATTCATGCCGACCGAATACGACTGGCGCATCGGCATCTTCGACAATCGCCCGATTTTCGCCTGCAAGTACTACATGGTCAAAGGCCACTGGCAGATCGTCAAGCACGAGAGCAACGGCAAATTCCGCGAATCGACCTCGGAAGCCTTCCCGATCCGTGCCGTGCCCCCGGCCATCCTGAAAGCCGCGGTCAAGACCGCCAAGCTCATCGGCGACGGCTTCTACGGCCTCGACGTCAAAGACGGTCCCCGCGGCCCCGCCGTCATCGAGATCAATGACAACCCCAACCTCGAAGTCGGCGTCGAAGACCAGTACTACGGCGAAGACCTGCACTACAAGTTCTTCGAGGAATTCGTCCGCCGGATTGAGAACCTGCGCCGCGGGCTGGAGTAAAGTTGCGTTCAAGCTAAAAACCGCAGTTGAAAGGTTGAAAGGTTCAAAGGTTGAAAGGATTAGCTGCAACAGCAACAACTAACGACTAGGAAGAAAAGCTTCGGCAGTCATCTTCACCACCCCTGAGCGTTGCCATTAGAATCGTCTCTTGTTGCTGTTGTTCATGCGCTTGCTTTTCAACCTTTCAACCTTTCAACCCGGTTCCATTCCTCTGCTGCGGTTTTTAGGTTCAAGCGATTCCGGAGGGATGAAGTCTGAAGTTCACAAGGATCAAGTCGGGTGGCATTTGTGCGCCCTGCCCCAGTCGTGTCCCAGCTCTCCTTGACCGATTGCCGCCCCGGCAAAGCGGCGTTAGCTTGGCGCAGGCGTCTGGCAATCCGCCGGGCCGAAATCCGAAGAAGTCCCCATGACCCCCTCTGACGACAGCTGCGATGTGGCGCAATGGCGCCGACACCTTCACGCTCACCCGGAACTCGCCTTCGAGGAAAACGCCAGTGCCGACTTCGTCGTCGAACAGCTGCGTTCCTTCGGCATCACCAGCCTCCACCGCGGCCTCGCCACCACCGGCGTCGTCGCCAGCCTGAAGGGCCGGCACCCCGGCGCCGGCAGCATCGGCCTGCGCGCCGACATGGATGCCCTGCCGGTTCAGGAGGAAAACCATTTCGAACACCGCTCGCGCCACCCCGGCAAGATGCACGCCTGCGGCCACGACGGCCACACCGCCATGCTCCTCGGCGCCGCCCGCGACCTCGCCCGCGATCCCGATTTCGCCGGCACCGTCCACTTCATCTTCCAACCCGCCGAAGAAGGCGGCGGCGGCGGCAAACGCATGGTCGAACAGGGTCTCTTCGACCTCTTCCCCTGCGATTCGGTCTACGCCCTCCACAACTGGCCCGGCCTCCCCGCCGGACACTTCGCCGTCAAACCCGGCCCGATCATGGCCTCCGCCGACCGCTTCGATCTCGTCGTCAACGGCAAAGGCGGTCACGCCGCCATGCCGCACCGTTGCATCGATCCGATTCCCGCCGCCGCCCAGATCGTCACCGCCCTGCAAACCCTGGTGTCGCGCCGCCTCGATCCACTGCACACCGCAGTCCTTTCGGTCACCCAGTTCCACGCCGGCGACGCCTACAACGTCATCCCCGAACACGCCGTCTTGCGCGGCACCTTGCGGACCTTTGATGACGGCGTCCGCGAGACCTTCATGGCCCGCATCGCCAGCCTCGCCGCGCAACTCGCCGCCGCCCACGGCTGCACCGCCGAAGTGAGTTGGAAAGAAGGCTATTGCGCCACCGTCAACCACCCCGCCCAGGCGAACAAGGCGGCGCAAGCCGCCATCAGCATCGTCGGGGCCGACAAGGTTAACCCGGCCTGCGAGCCGAGCATGGCCTCGGAGGACTTCTCCTACATGCTGCGCGCCCGTCCCGGCGCCTACCTCTTCATCGGCAACGGCCCCGGCGAAAGCGGCTGCACCTTGCACAACCCCCACTACGACTTCAACGACGCCATCCTCCCCACCGGCATCGCCTTCTGGCGTGCGCTGGTCCGGCAGGAACTGGCGTAATGCCTGGTTTCAGGCAGTCCGATCGATATCGCGATATCGCGATATCGCGATATCGATAAACGCGATTCCGAGACTCAAGCCTGCCCATGCTTTTTCGCCCTGTCATTCGAATTTCCTGTCTCCTGCCCGGGCTGATCGCCCTGGTCTGGACGCCGTGGCTCTTGCTCGGATTGGTGGCTTGGTTCTATCTCATTCCGCTCGTCCTGATCGGACTGCACCAGGCCTTGGCGCCGCGCCTGATTTCCTGGCCGGCGCGGATGGAATCGCGGCTCTGTCCCTGGCCGCGACTGGCTCGCGCCGCCCTGCTTTTGCGCCTGGCGCAAGAACGCCGCGACGGCCAACTCGCCGCTCTCGACTGCCCCGTCGCTCCTCCGGTCGACCGCTTTGAAAGCGTAGCTGTCCATGCCGCGGCGGAAGCCTCTGGCGATGCCGAGGCCCTGGCCGAACTGCTCGCCCGCTGGCCGGCTCATTTGAAACCAAGGGAACGCTGAAAGCGCCTCGCGGCTGGCGCTTCCGATCCTATATTCGCGGACTGCGCAAACCATCAGGAATCCCCATGAAAGTCAAACTCGCCCTGCTCCAAAGCCGCGACTACGGCTCCGGCCCCGCCAACCTCAAGCAGACCCTCCGCCTCATCGATGAGGCCGCCGCCAAGGGCGCCAACGTCATCTGCACCCAGGAGCTCTTCATGGGCGACTACTTCTGCCGCACCCAGGATCCCGAGCTGCTGAAACGCGCCGAAGCCATCCCCGGCCCGACCACTTCCGCCCTCATGGAAGCGGCGAAAAAACACGGCGTCGTCATCGTCGGCTCGCTCTTCGAAGAAGCCATGCCCGGCCTCACCTACAACACCTCGGTGGTCATCGATGCCGACGGCTCCTTCCTCGGCAAATACCGCAAGAACCACATCCCGCAGGACCCCTACTTCGAAGAGAAGTTCTACTTCGCCCCCGGCGACCTCGGCTTCCCGGTGTGGAACACCCGCTTCGGCCGCCTCGGCGTCATCATCTGCTGGGACCAGTGGTACCCCGAATCGGCCCGCGCCGTCGCCCTTTCAGGTGCCGAAATCATCCTCGTCCCCACCGCCATCGGCTGGATCCCGGGCGAAGAAGATCAGCACGCCCGCCAACACGCCGCCTGGGAGACAGTGCAGCGCGGCCACGCCGTCGCCAACGGCGTCTGGTACGCCGCCGTCAACCGCGTCGGCACCGAAGCGCCGATCACCTTCTGGGGACGCAGCTTCGTCGCCGACGAATGCGGCGAAATCGTCGCCAAGGCCTCCACCGACAAAGAGGAAGTCCTGCTCGCCGAGCTCGACCTCACCGCCCTCCGCGCCCGCCGCGGCATGTGGCCCTTCTTCCGCGACCGCCGCATCGACGCCTACGCCCCGCTGCTGAAGCGCGGCGGGCTGTAAATCCTCACTCGGCTTCATCGACATCGCGACATCGGAGCTGCTAAGCTGCTAAAGCGATTCCCTAAACCCCAGCCCCGGAGCCTCCTCATGCTACGTCTCGCCCTCCTCGCCGCTCTTTGCCTTTTCGCCTGCACCCCGGTGAAGGATCCTGAAGCCGCCTGGGCCCGCGCCAAGGTCGACGAAGATCTTTGCGGCACTTGGAAGAACGACAAAGGCCTGGTCGCCATCACTTCCGCCCAGGACAAGGCCAATCCACGACTGCTGATCTGGGGCCCAGGCCTCGGCCCGATAGCCTTGAAACAGATCGAACTCGCCGACGGCCAAGTCCTGCTTCTGTCGAAACCGGAAGGCGACAAAAAGGACCTGAATTTCTCCCTGATCGAGAAAACCGAGGACAAGAATTTCATTCTCAAAGAGATCACTGACGATGCCCTGAAAAACGCCGTCGCGCTCGGTGAACTGGAAGGCTATGACAAGAAGACCGGCTTGCCCTTGAGCGACAAAAATCTCGCCTACCTCAACCGCCTCGCCAGCCAGCAGCCGGCGGCGTGGAAATGCGTCCAGATCTACGTCCGGGAAAAATAAGATCGTGGCTCGAGCTTCCAGCTCGAGAACTCTCGATCGGGACGATCGAACCACATTGAACAAAGCCGCCGGCGCTCAGGGCTAATTCTTAAATCTTAAATCTTAATTCTTAACTGGTCCCCCAATGAGTTCCGACACCTCCCACAGCGAAATCCTCAAGGCGATGGCCGATGAAACCCGCATCCGCCTGCTGCGCTTGCTCGGCCGTGAAGAACTCAATGTCCAAGAGCTCGGCGAGATCCTCGAATGCCCGCAGCCCAAGGTCAGCCGTCACCTCGCGGTGCTCCGCGGCGCCGGCCTCGTGGTCGACCGCAAGGACGGCACGCGGGTCTATTGCAGCCTCGCGGCGCTGACCGGCCGCCTCGAACCGATGAAGCCCCTGCTTGAGGGTCTGGCGGCCGAAAAACACCCCGATTTGAAGCGTCTCGACGCCATCCTGCGGCAACGGGCGGAGACCAGTATCGACTTCGCCGACCGCATTGCTGGCTCTTGGGACGAGATCGGGGCGGAATTGCACTCGCCGCTCGCGGCCCTCTACGCCTGCGTCGGTCTGGCGCCGCGCGGCATGACCGTCGCCGACCTCGGTTGCGGCACCGGCATGATGCTGCCCCTCCTCTCCCGCCTCGGCGGCCAGGTCTGGGCCGTCGACCAATCGGCCGAAATGCTGGCGAAGGCGAAAACCCGCTGTGGCAAACACGCGCTCGACAACATCCACTACCTGCGCAGCGACCTCAACGGCCTCGCCGGCAAGCTGCCGCCCTGCGATGCCCTGCTGCTCCATTTCGTCCTCCACCAGGTGGCCTCGCCGCCGGCCCTGCTCGCCGCCTTGCGTCCCCTGCTGAAAAAAGGCGGACGCCTGGTCATCGTCGACCAGCTGCCGCACGGCGACGAGTCGGCGCGCAGCCGTTTCGGCTCGGTCTGGCTCGGCTTTTCGCAAGAGCAGCTCGAAGGCTGGCTGAAAAAAGCCGGCTTCTCGCAAATCGCCTGGACCCCGCTTTCCCCCGAGGAACGCCGCAAAGCCAGCTTTGCGGTCGCCGCACTGGGCTGAGGGGAGCAGGGACACAATTGGGACACAACGGGGCCCTTCATCCTAAAAACCGCTGTCGAACTTGTTTGAGCTCAACTGCAGCTTGACCCCAAAGGGGTTTCAGATTTTAGCCCAGGGTTGAGCCGCATCGGCGACACCCTGGGTTGGAATGAGTTATGATTTTTGACCCTGAAAGGGTCGCGGAAAGTCC
>CAMCSH010000274.1 GCA_945877655.1 Lentisphaera araneosa HTCC2155
GGTTTTCAGGCATCTTTGCTGATCAGTAGGCTTTTGTGCTGCCAGTTTTGAGCTTGCAGCAAACTCATCAGGCGACGGCCGTATTCGACGTAGAGTTGCTAGGATTTTTCGGACTGGGTGCCGACGGCGGTGGGGTCGTGGAAGACGGCGGCGAGGTGGGGCTCGATCGAGATGCCGCCGTCGTAGCCGCGGGCTTGCAGGTCTCGGAGGATTTCCTTGACGTAGCCCTGACCTTCACCGGGCATGGTGTAGCGCTGGGAGCAGGAGTGGCCAGGCAACTGCCGCGGACTTATTGCGGTTGCGGACGGGCCGGATCATGGACGTGCCAAGTCGTGCCGGCGATGATCGTCGTGTCGGTGTAGCCGGGGATTTTATCCTTGAGCTTCCGGTTCTGCCGTGTTCAGGCCGAGGGCGGCGCAAAGGAGGAGTGCGCTTCTCATTTGGCTTCCTTTTTCAACTCTTCTTCGGTGAAGGCGACGGCGCCGCGTTCTTTCAGAGAAGCACGTACAGCGGCCATGGTTTCGGTTTTGACGGCTGGGGCTTTGTTGCTCCATTCGTTGCGCAGGTAGGTGGCGATGGCAGCGAGGGTCTTGTCATCCATGGCAGGGTTCTGCATCGAACCGGGCATTTCGAGCGGCAAGGTCAATTTCTTCCCCGCGACATGGATGGGGCCGCGGAGGCCAGCGAGGAGGATTTTAGCGAGGGTCTTGTCGTCGCCGGTGACCCATTCGGATCCATCGAGAGGAGCGCCGAGGTTGGGCATGCCTTGGCCGTCGGCGCCGTGGCAGCCGATACAAGCGGTAGAATAATGTTGCTTGCCGAGCTCAAACAGGGCTTGATCTGCCTTCGACATTTTAGGGCCTTTACTCTTAGCCAGAAGCTTGGCTTCCTCGACTTTGGCGGTGGCGATCATGGCTTCCACTTTGGCGTTGAATTTTTTCGCGGAACTGCGAGCGATATAGGCCGCTGCGCCATCACCGAGGCCGGCGAGGGCGGCTTCGTCGACATAGGTTTTACCCGACCATTTTGCCAAGACCGCATCAAGCGCGGGCCAGGCTGGCTGCCCCAAGGACGCAGCGCAACGGGCCAAGGCGGCAGCTTCGACATCATTAGCCGGCTGATGCTGACTGAGAATCGTGATCAGCTCTGCATCGGTTTTGGCATTTTGCGCCGCAAGCAGAATGCTCATCCGGGCGGTCGGGGCTTTGGCACTGAGTCCTGATTTGATTCCCGTGGCATCCAATTTCGCAAGGCCGGCAAGGGCCCAGGCGGCCTGCACCTTGGCGCGATCTGAGGCATCGGAGGCCATCAGGGCTTGCAGGGCCGGAGCGGCATCCATCAATTGGCGTTCGACGATCTGGCGGCGAGCCATGTCGGCCCACCAGGCATTGTTGTTGCTCAGCTCTTTGACCAGATCGGTCGAGCTGGCGGTGTCGAGCGCGGGTTTCCGTTTATCGAGCTTGGCTTTTTCATCGCTGACGCGGAAGAGGCGGCCGAAGCCGGTGAACTTGTCGAGGCCGTGTTTGAGGATATAGCGGCGCAGGTAGGAAGTGACGAATTCACGGTGCTGCAGGATGCCCATGTGCATGTCGAGGATGATCAGTGAACCATCGGGGGCTCCGACGCAGTTGACCGGGCGGAAGAGCTCGTCGGTGGCGGTGATGAACTCGGTGTCTTTGATCGGTTTCACACCCGTGGGCTTGCCCTTGTCGTCCTCTTCGATGCGGGTGAATTTTACCAGGTAGCCGGCGGGTTCGGGAGTGAAGAGACCTTGCCATTCTCCCATGCCTTCGCTGTAGATGAAGGTCGGGCCGCTGGCCGAGGTGGCATTTTTCATCTTGCCTTCGTCATTGAGCATGCCCGGCTGGTAGGCGCGATTGATGCCGGGAGTGACGCGACGGGGCAGGCAGCGCGTGCCACCCACTGCGACCGAAGGCCACTGTTTTTTCAAGTAGGGGCTACCGAGAAGGGTGTTGGGAGCTAGCGCTTCCATCGAACCAAAGTCGGAGTTGCCGTTGGTGACGAGGCGGCCGAAGGGGTCGCTGGAGATGCCGAACTGACCGCGGAACTCGGATTTTTCTTTCAGCCATTTGCCATCGGCGGTGCGGCGGTAGCGGTTGTCGCATTTGGCCGAGTAGATCCAGCCGTCCTGGTGCATGAGAAGGCCGTTGGGTTTGTGCTCAAGCGAGCCGCCTTTGGCGTACTCGGCATCGACCACGGTCTTCTTGCCGGGCTTGAGATCGGCGCTGACCTCAAGGAAGTAGAGCGATTCATTATCGGCATAGAGCACGCCGTCGTTGAAGGGCAGGACAGCGCGGGCGCAGTTGGCATCGGGAACCAGATCGGTGCGGGTTTCGAAGACGCCGTCGCCGTCCCTGTCTTCGAGGCAGGCGAGTTTCGAGATCAGCGTGTTTTCGTCCTTGCCGTCGACATCGAGCATGTAGCTGCGCATCTCGACGATCCAGAGGCGGCCGCGAGCGTCGAACTGGGCGGCGACCGGCATCACCACCAGCGGTTCGGCGGCGGCGAGGCTGAGCTTGACGCCAGCTGGGGCTTTGAGATCGGCGAGGGCTTCTTGCGGCGTCAGCAAAGAGACTTTGGGAAGCTTGTCGTCCGGCACGACATCGCGGTCCATCAGTCCTTTATACTTCTGGTCTTTTTTATCGCCGTTCTGCGCTTGGGCGCTGAGGGCGAGGGCCAGGGTGAGGGCAACGGGAAGGAAAAATCTCATGCGGCATCCTCGTGTTGACAGTGTTCTTTCTGTTGAAGAGAGAGATAACGGGTCTTGCGTCGGGTTACCTGATTTCCGCATCTATCTAGAGAATAATCAGGCAAATCGCTTTGGATCTAGAGGTTTTCAGGCATCTTTGCTGATCAGTAGGCTTTGTGCTGCCAGTTTTGAGCTTGCAGCAAGCTCGTCAGGCGACGGCCGTATTCGACGTAGAGTTGGTAGGATTTGTCGGACTGGGTGCCGACGGCGGCGGGGTCGTGGAAGACGGCGGCGAGGTGGGGCTCGATCGAGATGCCGCCATCGTAGCCGCGGGCTTGCAGGTCGCGCAGGATTTCCTTGACGTAGCCCTGACCTTCACCGGGCATGGTGTAGCGCTCTTTTTCGCCAGGGAGCGGGTTGAGGCTGTCCTTGATATGGACGTAGGCGATGTGCTGGCGGATTTGCGAGTAGAATTCCCAACCGTCCTGCCAGACGTCGCCGGGCTTGGAGAAGTCCTTCATGAAGGGAGAGTTTCCGGTGTCGTAGATGAGCTGGATGCCGGGGACATTTTCGAGCAGTTCGAGGGTGTGGCGCCAGCTCATGCCGCCGTAGTTCATGCAGTTTTCATGCACCGGCTGGATGCCGGCGGCGAGAAAACGGCTGGTGACTTCGCGAAGGCGGCGGAAGCGCTCCTGCGGCTTCTGTTCGTCGCCGGCACAGCGGCGGTAGCTCATGATGCGGATCAGCTTGGCGCCGAGGCGCTGCATCCGCGGGATGGCGCGCTCGACTTCGCCGAGGGTGATGGCGAAGTCGTCGTCGACATCCTTGGCCCAGTTGGCAATCGCCGAACCGAAGCAGTTGATCCGGACGCCGGAAGCTTTCAGCTTGGCGCAGACTTCTTCAAAGGTCGCGTCGTCGACATCGTGCAGATTGCGGCCGTTGACATTGCGGCTCTCGATCGCATTCCAGCCCAGTTCGAGGGTGGCTTTGATCTGGGTGTCGATGTCGCGGCCGGCTTCGTCGGCAAATCCTGTGAGGTACATGTGCGGATTCCTTTATGATTTTTTTCACCACAGAGGCACAGAGGACACAGAGATTTTTTTCTCAGAGCTCAATAAAAAAATCATTCGTTCTCTCTGTGATCTCTGTGCCTCTGTGGTGAATTCTTGTTTTAAAACTTGAAATACTCTTTGGCGTTGCGGTAGCAGATGCCTTCGATGATGGCGCCGAGGAGCTCGCGGTCGTCGGGCAGCAGGCCGGCTTCGACATCGCGGCCGAAGATCTGGCAGAGCAGGCGGCGGAAGTATTCGTGGCGCGGGAAGCTGAGGAAGGAGCGCGAGTCGGTGAGCATGCCGACGAAGCGCGAGATCAGGCCGGTCTGCGACAGCATGTTCATCTGGTCGCGCATGCCGTCGAGCTGATCGAGGAACCACCAGCCCGAACCGAACTGGATCTTGCCCGGAATGGTGCCGTCCTGGAAGTTGCCGGCCATGGTGGCGAAGACCGCGTTGTCGCGCGGGTTGAGGTTGTAGAGAATGGTTTTCGGCAGCTTGCCGTCGCGCTCGAGAGCGTCGAGGAAACGCGACAGCGCTTCGGCCTGGGGACGGTCGCCGATCGAGTCGGTGCCAGCGTTGAGGCCGACCTTGGCCCGCAGGCGCGAGTTGTTGTTGCGCATTGGCCCGAGGTGCAGTTGCATCGCCCAGCCGCGATCGGAGTTCCAGCGTCCGACTTCGAGCAGGACGCGAGTTCGGATGCGATCCTTCGCCGCTTCGTCGATGGCCTGGCCTTGGCGGAGGCGGGCGAAGTCGGCTTCGAGGGTGCTTGCATCGGCTTCGCTGCAGGAAGCCTGAATCATGCCGTGGTCTGAGATGCGGCAACCGACGCTGTGGAAGAAGTCGTGGCGGATTTTGAGCGCGGCGAGGGCGTCGTCGAGAGTCTTGATCTGAGTTCCGGCGCTGGCACCGAGGCGCTCGAGATAGGCCGGCACGAGGTGCGGCTCATCGAGGGCGACGAGGGTTTCGGGGCGATAGGTGGGCAGGGTTTTGAAGCCGGGATTGAGCTGCGCGGCGGCGAGGTGGAATTCGAGCGAGTCGGCAGGGTCATCGGTGGTGCAGAGAGCTTCGACGCGTTGCTGGCGGAGGAGGCCGCACGCGCTGTGCGTCGGCAGCTGCAATTGGCGGGTGCATTCGTCGAAGATGGCATCGGCGCTTTTCGGGGAAAGGAGCTCATGGATGCCGAAGTAGCGCTGCAGCTCGAGGTGCTGCCAGTGATACAGCGGGTTGCGCAGGCACATCGGCATGGTTGCGGCCCAGGCCTGCCAGCGGGCTCGAGGCAGGGACTTGCCGGTCACCAGGGTCTCGGCGATGCCGTTGGCACGCATCGCCCGCCACTTGTAGTGATCGCCTTCCAGGGCCGCCGTTGCGATGTCCGCAAAACGCCGATCCGAGGCGATGTCCGCCGGATTCAGGTGGTTGTGGTAGTCAATAACAGGCAACTTTTCAGCGTACTTGTGATAGAGCTCGACCGCACAATCGGTATCGAGCAAAAAATCCGCATCCATGAAGGCTTTCGGCATGGTGTTTTCCTTGGTT
>CAMCSH010000275.1 GCA_945877655.1 Lentisphaera araneosa HTCC2155
GGGTCGATCGAGACCTTGGCGACCAGAATCTTCTTCTTCCATGGCGGCCTCGACAAGGAGCCGGAGGGGGTGCCTAAGGAACTATGGCACTACTGAGGGAATTCCTCACGATTTGACAAAATCTACCCATGCTAATTCCTGAAGGTCCATATTTTCGACCCTCGCTTCCTCGGTCGGCTCGATGGCGATAGAGACCGCGACAGCTTTGATTTCCAGCGCTGGCTCAATGATCAGCTGCAGCGCGACGGCGCGGCCGGAGATGCCGCGGCGGAACAGCTCTACCCCATCCTCGGCGAGCTGATCAGCCTCGATACAAAAGAACCAGGCGAGCTCAAGAATTTCTTCGCTCCAGTTCTTTATCGCCTGCGCGAGCGCCGTTGGCGAGCCGCCGCAGCCAGAAGCGACTTTGCCGCAGCCCATGCCATCCTCGACGCCAAACCGCTCAAGCCGGAATGGCAAAACCGCAGTGATCTGGATCTCGCCCAAATCGATTTACTCTTCCAAGAAAACGCCAAGACCGGCCAGGCCGCGCCCTTGATCACCTTACTTACCCATTACCGGCAGGATGCCGACGAGTTTACCTTGAATCAAGCGGTCGATCGTCAGTGGCAGCCGGCCGAAATCCAGGCCGCCGCTGTAGCCGCCGATGCCGCCGGCCGTAGTCTTGAGGCGCTCGCCCTCTACCTCCAGACCCAGCGGGTCGCCTTTCGGCTCAAGCTGAAACCCGCTCAATTCACCCCCCGGATCGAAGCTTTGTGGCTGCCAGCCCTCCGCCAGCAGGCTCAGCAAGCCCTGCAATTCGTCGATTTCGACTCCCTTCAAAAAGTGGAACACAGCTTCGGTAATCTGCTGCGTCAGGAGCGCTATTCCCGCGACAAAACCCGTCGCGCCGAGGTGAAGGCCGAGCTGGCGCAGATTCAGCTCAAGTGGGCCGGGCTTTACGTCGTCAACGAAATCTACGACAAGGCGGAAATGGCGCGCGACCGGGCGAAGGGCAACGGCGCGCCAGAGGCCGATCTCATCGCCTTCAACGCCAAGCTTGAGGATGCCCGGGCCATGACCCTGGTCAAACGCGCCACGCAAGAGCTGATGCAGCGTGAAAACGGCAACACCACCCAGGCCATCGCCAATCTCCGCCAAGTCTTCCGTCTCCACAAGTCCAGCCCGGCCTATCCGAAAGCTCGCGAGGCGATCGAAAACAGCATCCGCGGCAGTGTCGCGCAATTCAGCCGCGCCCAGCCCGGCGCCAAGGGCGAGTACCAGGACGGCGTCATGCGTCATTTTCATCTCGCTTCGCAACTTCTCGGTTTTCACATCGCCGAGTTGGCGCCGTTGCCCAAGACCGATCCCTTCCGCCGCGAATTGAAGGACAGCCTAGAGAAGGCGATTGCATTTGCCAAGGGCTCCGATCTGCTGCAGTTGTCGCTCTATGATCTCCTCGCCGACGCTCTGCCGGATGATCCCGGCTCCGCCGACGCCCGGGCGAAGGCACTTGAACTCGGCAGCCGCGTCTTGGCCGCCATTCCCTTGAAACCCACTGAGGACGACCGCTCGAAATTGCCCTCACTCGTGCCGACCTGCTCGACCATCGCCATCGAAAACCGCACCGCTTATGCCTTGATCCTGTACTTCCAAGGACCCGAACGCTTCCTGGTTCGTCTCGACCCCTATCGTCGCGGCTGCGTCGTGGTGAAAAACGGCGCTTACGAGCACGCCGCCTTCTCGGCCGCCGAAGACGTCACGCCCTATCACGGCAAGGAAGACTTCAATCAGCGTCACAAGCAGAGCTTCTACGTCATCAAAAGCAGTTCCAACTTCGGCAACGACGCGGCCAATCTGGAAAGCCGCCTGGTCGGCAATTTCTACCTACTGCGCGCTCCTCGCGACCTGCCGAGCCCAGTGGTGGAAAGCAGCAGCGGCCTGGTGCTGCCGGGGAAATGATCCCGGACTCACGAGTTCGCTGCGCTCATCGGCGTCGTCGCCTTCCGCCTCGGTCGGCGGGCTGGCGCCCAAGCTCGCTTCCGGCACATCACCGTCTACACCACGAGCTGCGGGCGGTACTCGTCATGAATCCCCTGCTTGTGCCAGCGCCAGCAGATCAGGGGCGTGTAGATCGGATAGAAGTCGGACCAGCTCTGCTCATCCTTGGAGAGAACCCGCGTGAGCAAGTGAGCAAGGCGGGTCGATAGTTAAATCTAAACTTGGCGCTAAGCTTGAGCCGAGTTCGTAAAATCATTCCCCAGAGGTCCACGATGCAGCACGACGCCCTGAAACTGATTGCCCAGTATTACCAACGTTTCAACGCCCGCGATTGGCCGGGCTTTCTCGATCTGCTTTGCGACGATGTTCACCACGACATCAATCAGGGTGGCTGCGAAATCGGCAAGGAGACCTTTGCCATCTTCCTGAAACGGATGGACCGCTGTTACTCGGAGCAGATCGTCGACTTGTCGATCACCGCCAATGCCGAAGGGACGCGGGCGGCGGCGGAGTTCGTCGTTCTCGGCACCTACCAGGGATCGGACGATGGCTTGCCGCCGGCTTGCGGCCAGAAGTACCGCCTGCCGGCCGGGGCCTTCTTCGCGATTCGCGACGGCAAGGTGGCGCGGATCAGCAACTACTACAATCTGCAGGACTGGCTCCGCCAGGTCGGTTCATGAGCACGGAACTGGTCTTCGAGAAGCTCAGCGGCGGCGCCATCGCCCATCGCCTGATGGAGCTGGCGCAATTGCGGATAACCGTCTTCCGCGAGTGGCCCTACCTGTACGAGGGCACGCTCGCCAACGAGGCGGAATACCTGCAGAGCTACATCGACTGCCCGCGCAGCCTGGTGGTGCTGGTCTGGGACGGCGCGCGCTGCGTCGGCGCTTCCACCTGCCTGCCTCTTGCCGATGCCCATGCCGAGATGCGCCAGCCCTTCGAGGTGGCAGGAATGGATCTGGCCCGGATCGATTATTTCGGCGAGTCGGTGCTGCTGCCGGAATATCGCGGACGCGGGCTCGGCGTCGCCTTCTTCAAGCATCGCGAAGATCACGCCCGCAGCCTAGGCCTCGATCTCTGCGCTTTCTGCGCCGTCGACCGCGATCCGTGCGACCGGCGCAAACCGGCCGGATATGCTGGCAATGACAGCTTCTGGGAGCATCGCGGTTATTTGCGTCAGCCGCAGCTGCATTGCAGCTTCTCCTGGCTCGATCTCGGCGAAACGGAGAAGTCGTCGAAATCCATGACTTTCTGGCTCCGCCAGCTGCCGTTCGCATGAGTTTCCTGGCCGCCACCGCCGCTTATCCGGTGTCGTCGCCGCGTTCCTGGGATGAAGCGGCGGCGGAGCTGAGGCGTTGGGTTGCGGAAGCCGCAAAAGCCGGCGCCAAGCTCTTGGTTTTTCCGGAGTATGCTTCGATGTCGCTGGCCCATCTGCTGGACGAAACGCTCCGTTCCGACCTCGCCGGGCAGCTTGGAGCTTTGCAGGCGCTGCGCGAGGATTACCTCGACTTGCACCGCCGCCTCGCCTGCGAATTCGGGGTCCATCTTCTCGCCGGCAGCTTCCCCTGGCTGCTCGCCGACGGCCGCTACGTCAACCGCGCCTGGTTCTGCCTGCCTTCCGGCGAGGTCGACTTTCAGGACAAGCAGATCATGACCCGTTTTGAGCGGGAACAGTGGTCGATTTCAGCCGGCGAACCGATGAAGGTCTTCGACACTTCCTTGGGGCGCATCGGGGTCGCCATTTGCTATGACTGCGAGTTCCCGCTCTTGCTGCGGGCGCAGGTTGAGGCCGGAGCGGAAATCCTCCTCGTGCCCTCCTGCACCGACGCCGATGCAGGTGCGCATCGGGTTCGCATTGGTGCGCAAGCCCGGGCCCTCGAATCGCAGTGCTACGTCCTGGTCTCGCCCCTGGTTGGTGAAGCTGCGTGGTCGCCAGCGGTCGACGTCAATGTAGGTCAAGCAGCCATCTACACGCCGCCGGATCGCGGCTTTCCCGACGACGGCATCGCCGCGGAGGGGGCGGCGAATCAGCCCGGATGGGTCTATGGCGATATCGACTTGGCCAAGGTCAATTCCGTTCGTGAGGCGGGGCAGGTGCTCAATTTCCGCCATTGGCCGGAGCAAATGGGGCGAATTCGACTAGGGAACTGAAGGGGGAGCCAATTCAGCGGATCACTTCTTCCGGCGCATCTCGTCGATCAATTTTTGCTGCTCGGCCAAAGACTTTTCGATGGCAGCGATGTCGCCGGTGCCGTGAGCGACCTTCTTTTCCCGATTGTAGCCGATGGAGGCGAGCCAGGCGGCGGAGCGTTTCTGGCGGTGCTGGTCGATGAGTTTGAACAGCGGATCGGCTTCGATGGCGGCCAGCTGTTGTTCGGGTGATTCAGCGAAGTTCAGGCCGAGGCCGCTGAGGACGCCGCGGGCCATGATCAGATGACCGAGGGCGTCGGGATGGATGCCGTCGCCGGCGAAACGGAATTTCGAGTTGGCGGCGCGGCGTTCCAGCAAGGCAGTGTTCATCTGGAAATGGATATCGCAGACCGCGGTGGTGCCGGCGGGCGGCGTCAGCAATTCCCAGCGGGAATAGGCGGAGAGAAGATCTTGGTAGCCTTTGGCTCCGCCATCATAAACCGGCGGGGTGGCGAGCATGACCCAGGCGCCGGCGGCGCGGCATTCGCTGACCAAGCGGGTCATGCCGGAACGGAAGGCGGCGAAGCGACTTTCTTCGAGGGGCAGGTAGATGCCATCGTTCATGCCGTAGCAGGCGAGCACTTGGGCGGGCTTGACCGCGGTCAGGGCGCGTTGCAGACGTTCGTGGACACAGGGGCGAGGGAAGGCGCCGCCTGCGTGGCCAGGCTCGCTCAAGCCGCTGGTGGTTTCGCTGGAGAGACCGACGCTGATCAAGTCAAAATTTGCCTGCGGATATTGCTTCTGCAGCAGGTAGGAGAGGTAGCTGACCCAGGCGCCGTTTTGGGTGATCGAGTCGCCGAGGATCATCACTTTACCGCAGCTCAAGCCGAGGGCGGAGGGACGACTGGCCTCGAGGAGGAATTTGACGATTGGAGTCGGGTCGGGCAGGCTGTGCGGATGGTGGTCGACGCCAGGCTTATGGATGACTTCGATGAGGCCGCCCAGTTTGGGGTAGCGTTCTTCGACGATGGCGGTGTTCTCGGCCACCGGAACGACCTTGTCGGCATCGCCGACGACGTGGATGAGAGGGATGCCGGCCTTGGCGAGGATGTCGAGACGGTCGAGCGGGCCCTTCCAGGTTTTGAGAGTTTC
>CAMCSH010000276.1 GCA_945877655.1 Lentisphaera araneosa HTCC2155
GTTTTGTCGGTAATCTTGACGGACATCGGCGTCTCTCCTTGTTGTCGGGGTTTCTTTTGTTTCAGCACAAAAGCCCAACGCAGGTTTGACGCCGATCCTATTTCCAGCTAACGGATGTCAGTTGGCGACATTTGGGGGAACTGTAAAAACACAAAAGCCGCCGCAGATCCTGCGGCGGCTTTTTCGTGGCGGAAATCCTTAGGCGCGGCCTTCGAGGCGGGCGATGCGTTCCTCTAGGGGCGGGTGGGTCGAGAAGATGCCGCTGAAGTTCGAGATCTTCATCGTCGCGAAGGAGGGGTTTTCATCGGGATCGCGCACCTCTTTCATACTTTGCAGGCGGCGCAAAGCGTTGGCCATGGCACGGCGTCCCGCGAGATCGGCGCCACCGGCATCGGCGCGGAATTCACGCCAGCGGGAGAAGAAGTTGACCACGATCATGCCGAGGAAGCCGAAGGCGATCTGCAAGACCATCACCAGGACAAAGTGCATCATCCCGGGACCAGAGGACTCCTCGTCCTTGCGCATCGCCGCGTCGATGGCCCCAGCGACGATCCGAGCGAAGAACATGACGAAGGCGTTGACCACACCTTGGATGAGCGCGAGGGTCACCATGTCGCCATTGGTGATGTGCGAAATCTCGTGCGCCAAGACGCCTTCGACTTCTTCATCGGTCATCTGCTCAAGCAGGCCGGTGGAGACGGCGACCAGCGACGAATCCTTCGATGCTCCGGTGGCGAAGGCGTTGAGCTCGGGAGAATGATAGATGCCGACCTCCGGCATAGTGCTCATGCCGCCCTTGCGGGCGAGGGCGTAAACGCGATCGACCAGTCGTTTTTCCATCGTCGAGCAATTCTGCGGGTCGATCGGCTCGATGCCGTAGGCGCGTTTCGCCATCCATCGCGACATCAGCAGCGAAATGAAACTGCCGCCCATGCCCCAGATCAGGCAGAAGATCAGCATGCCGACTTGACCGCTGCCGGTTTTTGCCATGATCATCTGATCGAGACCGGTGAGCTTCAGGAAGACGGTGATGGTGAGCAGGATCGCCATGTTCACCAAGGCAAAGAGGAAGAGTCGTTTCATCGCAATCATCGGGGAGCTCCATTTATGTTGGGTTTCTATCCTCAAATAATTCCATGCTCCTCTTCAGGCAAGGGCCGACGGCTTCCGCAATTCGGGGATTTTCGGAATGGAAGCCCCCTGCGTCCACGCGTATCCAAGACGCCTCATCCAACATGCAGGGAACCCCCGCGCAAGGTTTTACACTCGTTGTCCTGTTGCTCGTTGCTCGACCCCTTGCGGGTCGCACATGGTAGCCCAGCGGTCGAGCCGCATCGGCGATGACCCTGGGTTTGCGATCCCCGCATTCCGCCGACCCGCATCGGGTCGCACAGCGTTAGCTCGAACTCTGTGCGACCCGCGAGGGGTCGAACGCATGAACAAGAGCAAAATTGGCTGTCTTGGATACGCGTGCCCCTGCGTCCCATCTCCTTGCCTTTCCTGCTCCGGCGCTTAACATGGGCGGCGAACGAAATCAAGATCTCCGAAGGATGACCCGATGAGCACTGCCGCCCCGCTGAAATTCCAGAACACCCTCACCCGCCAGCTCGAGGAATTCAAACCCCTCGTCCCCGGCCAGGCCAGCCTCTACACCTGCGGCCCGACGGTCTACAACTACGCCCACATCGGCAACTTCCGCGCCTACATCTTCGAAGACCTCCTCCGCCGCGTCCTCCAGCTCAACGGCTACAAGGTCAACCAGGTGATGAACCTCACCGACGTCGATGACAAGACCATCCGCGACTCGCAGAAAGCCGGCCTCTCCCTCAACGACTTCACCGCCATCTACAAAAAGGCCTTCTTCGAAGACCTCAAAGCCCTCCACATCGAGCCGGCCGAGCACTACCCCGCCGCCACCGATTACATCCCGCAGATGATCACCATGATCGAGACCCTCCTGACCAAGGGCCACGCCTACCTCGCCGACGACAAATGCGTCTACTACAAGATCTCCGCCTTCCCCGAATACGGCAAGCTCGCCAAGATCGACATGGCCAACCAGCGCAGCGGCACCCGCATCTCCACCGACGAATACGAGAAGGAATCGGTCGCCGACTTCGCCCTGTGGAAAGCCTGGGACGCCAAGGACGGCGAGGTCAAATGGGATTCCCCCTGGGGCCTCGGCCGTCCCGGCTGGCACATCGAGTGCTCGGCGATGAGCCACGCCATCCTCGGTCCGCACTTCGACATGCACACCGGCGGCATCGACAACATGTTCCCCCACCACGAGGACGAAATCGCCCAGTCGGAAGCCTGCCACGGCTGCAAATACGTCAACACCTGGCTGCACTGCGCCCACCTGCAGGTGAACAACACCAAGATGAGCAAGTCGCTCGGCAACTTCTTCACCGTCCGCCAACTCCTCGACGCCGGCTTCACCGGAGCCGAAATCCGCTACGCCCTGATCTCGACCCACTACCGCATGAGCCTGAATTTCCTCATCGATCCGGAGACCAAAAACTCCGAGTCGCTGCTGCAGGCCCGTTCCGCCATCCAGCGCTTCCAGAACTTCCTCGGACGCCTGCACGATCTCGGCAAGGACGGCGCTCCTTCTGCGGAAGCCGCAAAGGTTTCCGACGAGGCCGAACTCGCCTTCCAGAACGCCCTCAACGACGACATGAACATCTCCGGCGCCCTCGCCGCGGTCTTCGACTTCGTTCGCGATGCCAACCGCCTGCTCGATGCTGGCACGCTCAGCAAAGAGCGCGCTGTCGCGACCATGAAGGTCTTCAACTCGATCCTCGGCGTCATCCAATTCGAAGTCAAGAACGAATTCCCCGCCGAAGCCCTCGCCCTCCTGGAAGAGCGCGCCGCGGTGCGGAAAGCAAAGGACTTCAAGCGTTCCGACGAGATCCGCGACGCCCTCAAAGCCATGGGCTTCGTCGTCGAAGACTCGGCGAGCGGCGCGAAGCTGAAGAAGATCTGAACGTGGCTCGAGCTTCCAGCTCGAGATCTTGCTGAGTTCTCTTCCGCGATTGGCATAACAAGCCGGAGCGCGGCAGTCCGCGTAGCGACTGCGGCCCCTCCATTTCCGGCATTTAGCACCCTTGGGATCTGCGCCATCCGCAAACCGATGTTCGCATCGCCGTTCCTGTCGCGGACGTTCCAGCCGCAGTCGCTACGCGGCCTGCCGCGCTCCAGGCTTTTCTGCGCAAACCGATGTTGACTACTGCTCTATCGAGCAGTGAAACAAGCTCAATCCTACCATAGGGGTTGAGCATCAACCTAAAAACCGCAGCAGAGGAATGGAACCGGGTTGAAAGGTTGAACCTAAAAACCGCTGTCGAACTTGTTTGAGCTCAACTGCAGCTTGACCCCAAAGGGGTTTCAGATTATAGCCCAGGGTTGAGCCGCATCGGCGACACCCTGGGTTGGAATGAGTTATGATTTTTGACCCAGAAAGGGTCGCGGAAAGTCCTGGGCTGCTGCGGTTTTTAGGTTGAAAGGTTGAAACGCAAGCGCATGAACAACAGCAACAAGAGCCGATTCTAAGAGCAATGTTCAGGGGCGGCGAAGATGACTGCCGAAGCTTTTCTTCATAGTCGTTAGTTGTTGCTGTTGCAGCTAATCCTTTCAACCTTTCAACTGCGGTTTTTAGGATCAAGCAGGGTAAAGCGTTTCATGGGTATTTCCCTTCGGTTTGAAGAGGAACTAGGGCCTTGTGATCCTTCTTCAGCTCGGCTTCAGCCGTCTGTTGGTCGACGAGGGCGAAGTTCTGATCGAAGAGCTGCTGAGTACTGACCTTCGGATCGTACTCGAAGGTTTTAGAGCGGGAGCGGAGACCTGCAAAAATAATGCCCTTAGCGATGCAGGGCAACAGATGTTCGGTACTGCTCGGATCAAGACAAAGCACCAATTGTGATTTTGAAAAGGGATTATCTTGGAACCAAGAAGCAAGCACTTCCGGAGGCAAGCTCTCGATAATGATTATAGCCGCAAGGCCCGGTTGCGCCGCGATCTCTTTAATCTTGCTTGGCCATGAATGATCATGGCTAGCTTCGACCACGAACTGATGCTCTGGCCAGCGCCGCTGCCAAGCGTCCACTCTTTCTTCCGACGCGTGGCTCGTTGTCCCGTCAAGGTTGCTGATATTGACCAAGACCGCAATCTTCCCACGGCCACCCATTGTCTGAGAGAGCCGAGTCAAAGGCATAGTCTGGCGGATCTCAATGACTTCTTTGAACGAGTCCTTCATGGCTTGTTGTGTTGATGAGTCATCATTTATGATAGACAGAGTTAGCACAACGCATGAAATCGCGGCAGTTAACATCAAGCCAAGCTTTATCTTAAAAGATCTACTACCAAGAAAAATTCGCCAAGAAAAGTATATCGCGAACAGGAGGAGAATTATGCTTGAAATGAGTGTGAACATATGCTACTCACTGAGGCAAAAAACTTGGAACAAGTAGAGGGTTCTGCAACTCGACATGACCATCGACAAAGAGCCAAGGAAGATCGCCACTACGAGGATGAAAAGATATCCATTGATCTGAGCTCGAACTATCTCTACAAACCCGTTCGCTGGAGCCTGGCAAATTGCCGTTGCTGAATCCCGCAATTTCGTCATTTCCGATTACAGCGCCTCGGTTAGCGACGTAGCTCTGGTCATTATAAACGACGGGACTCGCGTTGACTACACGCTCTGTCATTAAGATGCTTTTCCCAGGGTTCTGTATCTTACTCAGATTAGTGCCATATTTTGCAGTCTCGTAGTTACCTTGGGCGATCTCCAGATTAATAGCGTAAGTGCGGGCAACGAGATTGCCGTTACTGCGCTTGTCCAGCGGGCAATTGTAGATCCATGAAGTCTTCGTTATTTTAGGGTAGTCCGAGGCACTGCCTACTTCATTTTTGACAGAATTAATGTTCAAGTTTCGGCCATCATAGCTGATTCCCAACATATCATCCCAAGTTAACTCACAGGTCCCTATCCCATAGGCTGCTCCATAGTTCGACATTATTGGGGCCTGAGGTGGAGTCGTGGGCCGAGGTGAAGTCGGGGTGACCCATTGGCGATTGTCTTTTACAAAAAGATATTCCAACATATTGATCTGCTTGAGATTGCTGAAGCATACGGCTTGCTTGGCGAACTTGCGGGCAGTAAGCACCGAGGGAAGAAGTAGAGAAGCCAGAATCAGTATAACTGTTATGACAGCAAACAG
>CAMCSH010000277.1 GCA_945877655.1 Lentisphaera araneosa HTCC2155
GTTATGATTTTTGACCCTGAAAGGGTCGCGGAAAGTCCTGGGCTGCTGCGGTTTTTAGGGTCAAATGTCCTGGTGCTGCTGGGTCGTCAGTTCTCCAGTAGCAGTTCGAGATGTCAGGCTGGAACGAGACGGTGAAAAGTCTCGAGAAGCCGAAGCCCTGAGCCGGGGTTCAGATCGATCTTGAGAATAAAAACAACCGCCGTCCGGAACTCCGGACGGCGGTGCTTATGGAGACTGCACCAGGGGCTCAGCCGATGGCGTCGTTGCCTTTTTCGCCGGTGCGGATGCGGACGCATTGGCCGACATCCATGACGAAGATCTTGCCGTCGCCGATGTTGCCGGTCTGGGCGCCACCGAGGATGGCGTCGATCGCCGGCTGCACGAAGGCTTCGTTGACGCCGATTTCGAGCTTGATCTTGCGCAGCAGCGAGCCGCCTTCCTTGTGCGAGCGGTAGACTTCGGCGATGCCTTTCTGGCGGCCGTGGCCCATCACCTGGGTGACGGTGACGAGGTGGATTTCTTTTTCTTCCAGCTTCATCAGGACTTCGTCGAGGCGGTCCGGCTGGATGATGGCGATGATGTATTTCATGGAGACCTCATTTCAAAAGGTTGAAAGGTTGAAAGGTTGAAAGGTTGAATGGTTGAAAGGTTGGATCTTAAGGTCTTCAGGTGCTTGGCTTTCGCCTTTCAACCTTCCAACCTTTCAACTGGGCGCCTTAGTCGATGACGGTGTAAGCCGATTCTTTGTGCTGGCTGACGTCGAGACCGACGGTCTCTTCGCGTTCATCGGCACGGACTCTGGTGATGCAGTTGACCAGCATGAGGATGATCCAGGTGCCGACGGCGGTGAAGCCGAGGGTGCAGACCACAGCCTTGAGCTGGTTCATGAACTGAGCGAAGTGGCTGATGCCGTCTTTGGTGGCGACACAGAAGATGCCGGTGAGGAGGGCGCCGACAATGCCGGCGACGCCGTGGACACCGAAGGCGTCGAGAGTGTCATCCAGGTTGAGTTTCGGCTTCAGGTAGACCACGAAGGCCCAAGCAGCGGTAGCACCGAGGACGGCGATGATGAGCGAGCCTTTCAGGTCGACAAAGCCGCAAGCAGGAGTGATGGCGACGAGACCGGCGACGGCACCGGTGATGGCACCGAGGGCGGTGGCTTTACCGTGAAAGATGCCGTCCAGAACCAACCAAGTGACAGCAGCAACAGCAGCGGCGACTTGAGTGTAGAGCATGGCGGAGGCGGCGGTTTCATCGGCGGCGAGTTCACTGCCGGCGTTGAAGCCGAACCAGCCGACCCACAGAAGGCAAGCGCCGACGATGGCGAAAGGCAGGTTGTGGGGAGGGCTCAAGCGGTTGGGGAAGCCTTTGCGCTTGCCGAGGTAGATGGCGCAAACCAGAGCCGCGACGCCAGCATTGATGTGGACGACGGTGCCGCCAGCGAAGTCATAGGCTTTGGCCCAAGCATCGGGATTGCCATGGAAGAGGAAGCCTTTGGCAGACCACACCCAGTGAGCAATGGGGCAATAGATCAGGCTGACCCAAAGAAGGGTGAAGAGGCAGTAAGCCGGGAAGCGCATGCGCTCGGCAAAGCCGCCGGCAATCAAGGCCGGAGTGATGATGGCGAAGGTCAACTGGAACATGACAAAGACCAGATTCGGTACGCCGAAAGCATCAAGCCCGGTGACCCCGTTGAGGAACAACTTGCTAGTGTCGCCGAAAACAGCGTTGCCATCGCCAAAGGCGAAGCTGAAGCCGTAGATCACCCAGACGACGCTGACAATGGCTGCGGAAGCCAAGCAGTACATCAGGACCGACAGGATGTTCTTCTTGCGGACCAAGCCACCATAGAAGAGGGCGAGGCCGGGAAGCGTCATCAACAGAACGAGAGCCGAGCAGATCATCATGAAGGCGGTATTACCACTGTTCAGGACAACCGGAGGAGCCACAACGGCGGCGACTTCGGCAACTGCGGTTTCCGCAATGTTGGCGACAGCTGTTGTGGCGGGACTCAAGGCGGCTGCATCGGCAGCCGGGCTCTGAGCCCAGGCGCCTAAGCTCAGGCCGAGGCCGAGCAGGAAGCTCAATGTCTTTTGTTTCATCATCACTATCTCCTTACGTTTTTGGTATCATTCGCTCATCAGACGCGAGATTTCGTAAAGAATCTCTTGGGCAAGAGAATACCCCGGGTCCCGAACGGCGCAAGCAAGATCTGCGACATTTCTACATTTTTTGGTGTCACATGCATAAATGTTACGATTTACGCATGATTATTAAGATTCCTAGCTTTCCCCTTGCGCAGGCGAAAGCCTTCGCGTAGCTTTAGGGGCGCTTGCTTTTCACCTCAACACAAGACTGGAGACCCGACATGGCCTTTGCCCCCGCCCCCCTCGCTTACGGACTGAACGATCTCGCTCCGACCTTCGAGTCGAGCATCCTCGACATCCACTACAACAAGCACCACGCCGCCTACGCCAACAACCTCAACAAGCTTCTTGAAGGCTCGCCCCTCGCCTCCTTCCCGCTTGAGCAGCTGGTCAGCAATCTCGCCATCGTCCCCGAGGCCATCCGCACAGGGGTCAAGCGCAATGCCGGCCAGGTTTACAACCACGACCTGTACTGGGCCAGCCTCTCCCCCAAGGGCGGTGGCGAGCCCGTCGGCGCCTTGGCCGACGCGATCACCGCTGAATTCGGCTCCTACGCCGCCTTCCGCGAGAAGTTCGCCGCCGCTGCCGCGACTCAGTTCGGCTCCGGCTGGGCCTTCCTCTCGGTCCGCAACGGCAAGCTCGAAGTCAGCAACGCCCCCAACGAAGAATCGCCCCTGATGAACGGCGGCAAGCCGGTCCTCACCCTCGACGTCTGGGAGCACGCCTACTACCTGCAATTCCAGAACCGTCGTCCCGACTTCATCACCGCCTTCTGGAACCTGACCAACTGGGCTAACGCCGACCAGCTCTACCGCAAAGCTGCGGCCTCCTCGATGGGCGGCGGCTGCTGCGGCGGCGGCTGCCACGGCTGAGCCTCTCGGCTCCCTTCAAGCGCGGCGCCCTCTCCGGGGCGCCGCGTTTTTTTTCGACCTGTGCAACTGTGTTTGAGCTTGGTTCGTGCGTCGCGAAGCGACAGGATGACATTTTGGCGGTGGCGCTGCAGAAGACGCACACCCGAACGCATCTGTCACCGCGTCGCTGCCGCGACGCCAAATCAATTGCCAAACGTACCGGGGGTTGAAACCCCCGGCTACAATCACGCCGTCGCTTCGCGACGAGCGCAGAACACCCGGCACGGAGGCCGGTCCTCGCAGGCCTTCCGTCGTTTCGCGACGAGCAACTGAAGCCTGATTCGGAGTTGCACAGGTCGCGTTTTTTTGCCGCTTCAGCTCCAGCGCTGCTTGACGCCGCGTCGAGCCGACCTAAGTTCTCGCCGCATTTGATGGCGAAGTGGCGAAATGGCAGCCGCAGTTGACTCAAAATCAACCGTCGCAAGACTTGCGGGTTCGAGTCCCGCCTTCGCTACCACATATTAAACGAGAAGGGCTTGCAGAGAAATCGGCAAGCCCTTTTTTCATACCTCAGACAGAAATTCATCGTCTCTTGACATCCTCCACCTTGCTTATCCCTGCTCCCGGAGTGATTTTGGAGAATGATCCCAAGGAGTTTCTCGGATGCAGCGCAGTGAATGGACAGGCCGCATGGCGGCAGTGGTGGATATCGGCTCAAGCGCCCTCAGGCTGCTCGTCGCCGAACGGCTCGAGGACGGCTCCTGGCACGCCCTCGAAAACCTCGAACGACCTTGTGAATTGGGCCGCGACGTCTTCCTCCACGGCGAAATCGGCGCCGACAGCTTCCGTCACCTCCTCCTCGTCCTGACCAGCTTCCGCGAAAGCCTCCGCGCCTGGCAAGTGCCCGACAACTCGGTGCGGGTCATCGGCACCAGTGCCCTGCGCGAAGCGCTCAATCGCGACACCGTGGTCGACCGGATCAATCTCCGCACCGGCTTCCAGATCGAAGTGATTGAAGGCGTCGAAGCGAGTCGCCTGACCTATCTCGCGGTTGAATCCGCCCTCGCCCAGGGCTGGCCCGGCTTCCAGCTCGCCAACTCCCTGGTCGTCGAAGTCTCCGGCGGCAGCACCGAGGTCCTCCTCCTGCACCGCGGCGCCGTCGCCTCGACCCACACCCTGGCGCTCGGCACCGTCCGCATCGGCCAGCAGCTGCGCGGCAGCGGCGGCAACGAAATGGCCGGCCGCGTCCTCGAAGACGCGGTGCAGGGCTTCAGCCGCATGGTCGATTCCGAATTCCCCCTCAGCCAGGTCAACTTCATCGTCGCCATCGGCGGCGAACTGCGCTTCGCCGCCCGCCGCATCGGCAAAGAAATCACGCCGCGTCTGCGCCGCATCGAGGGCAAGGAATTCCTCAAGTTCACCGACTCCCTCCGCCGCCTCGCGCCCGATGAAATCGCCCGTCGCCACGGCCTCAGCCCCTCCGATGCCGCCAGCCTCTTCCCCGCCCTCAAGGTGGTCAGCGCCTTCCTCCAAGCCTCGAACGCCAAACACCTGCTCATCCCCGACGCCAGCATCCGCGATGGCGTCCTCGACGACCTCACCCGCGGCGGCGGCATCGACGCCTCCCTCGCCGAACAGATCATCGCCTCGGCCTGGAACGTCGCCCGCAAATACCACTGCGATGAAGATCACGCCCGCCACACCCGTGAAGTCGCCTTGACCCTCTTCGACGCCCTCGCCCCCGGACGCGGCCTCGACGCCTCCCACCGCCTCATCCTCGAGGTCGCAGCCATCCTCCACGACGCCGGTCGCTTCATCGCCACCAGCTCGCACCACAAGCACTCGCTCTACATCATCCGCAACACCGAGATCTTCGGCCTCAGCCCGGCCGCCCGCGACGTCGCCGCCAATGTCGCACGCTACCACCGCAAGAGCCCGCCCAGTCTCGACGACAAGGAATTTGCCGATCTCGAGCGCGACCAGCGCCTCGCCGTGGTCAAGCTCGCCGCCATCCTCCGCGTCGCCGACGCCCTCGACTCCGGCGAACGCTCCCGCGCCATCATCAGCAAGGTCGAAATCGACGAAGCCGAGGGCGAGCTCCGCCTCTACCTCGACCGCGGCGACGAAGCCGCCTCCGCCGTCCGCGCCCGCGCCGACATGATGGACGACGTCTTCGGCCTCCACCCGCGGCTGATCTCCAGATTCAAGGCGGAATAAAGGGTG
>CAMCSH010000278.1 GCA_945877655.1 Lentisphaera araneosa HTCC2155
GCGGGCGGGCGCAAGTGGGCAAAGGAAATAGGGATGTCGCGGCGCTGGTCGGCAAGTGGCACCTCCTTGCGACTGCCGCAAGCTGAGCTAGTGTGAGCGGTTTTCATCTCAATCGCACCGAAGGAAGATCGCCATGGAAGAGAATTCGCAGCTGTACCGCATTCGCCACTCGATGGCCCACGTCCTGGCCCAGGCCGTCAAGCAAGTCTTCCCCAAGGCCCGCCTCGGCTTCGGCCCGCCGATCGACACCGGCTTCTTCTATGACTTCGATTTCGAAGGCTGCGACTTCAACGAAGACAAGCTCAAAGATATCGAAAAGGCAATGCGCCGCATCATCAACGTCGGCCAGACCTTCGTCCGCACCGAGACCGACGCTGAAGGCGCCTGCGCCCGCCTGAGAGCCCTCGGCGAAGCCGATTACAAGATCGAAAACGTCCGCAACCTGGCGTCGCGTGGCGTCACCCTCTTCTCCTTCTACGGCAATGAAGCCGAAGGCAAAGGCGAAGTCTTCGCCGACCTCTGCGAAGGCCCGCACGTGGCCAGCACCAAGGAGCTGCCCGCCGATGGCTTCAAGCTCGACCGCGTCGCCGGCGCCTACTGGCTCGGCAAAGAGACCAACAAGCAGCTGACGCGCATCTACGCCCTCTGCTTCGAGACCTCGGCTGAACTCAAGGGCTACCTCGAGCGCCGCCAGAAAGCCGAACAATACGACCACAAGAAACTCGGCAAGGAACTCGACATCTTCACCTTTGACGACCTGGTCGGCAAGGGCTTGCCCCTGTGGCTGCCCAACGGCACCGTCATCCGCGACGAAATCGAGCGCTTCGCCAAGGAGATGGAATTCAAATTCGGCTACAAACGCGTCGCGACGCCGCACATCGCCAAGGAGGATCTCTACCGCATATCCGGCCACCTGCCGCACTACGCCGATTCGATGTTCCCGCCGATGGTCTGCAAGGACGGCGACAGCGAAACCAAGTTCTACCTCAAGGCGATGAACTGCCCGCACCACCACCTGATCTTCAAATCGCGCCCCCGCTCGTACCGCGACCTGCCCCTGCGCCTCGCCGAATACGGCACCTGTTACCGCTATGAGCAATCCGGCGAACTCAACGGCCTGCTGCGAGTTCGCTGCATGACCATGAACGACGCCCACATCTATCTCGCCGAAAGCCAATTCGAAGACGAGTTCCGCCGCACCTTGGCGATGTACAACGAGTTTTACAAGGTATTCCGTCTCAAGGACTATAAGTTCCGCCTATCGGTCCGCGATCCGGAAAACCCCAAGTTCGTCGGCGCTCCCGAAGTCTGGGACCGCGCCGAAGGCCTGCTCGCCAAGGTCCTCGACGAAGCCGGCATCCCGTATTACGTCGGCAAGGGCGAAGCCGCTTTCTACGGCCCCAAGATCGACATCCAGTTCAAGAACCTGATGGGCCGCGAAGAGACGGTTTCGACCATCCAGGTCGACTTCCAGGCCGGGGTCAAATTCGGCCTCAGCTTCGTCGACTCGGACAACACCGAGAAAGTCCCGGTGGTCATGCACCGCGCCCCTCTCTCCACCCACGAGCGCTTCATCAGCTTCCTGCTCGAATACTACGGCGGCGCCCTGCCCCTGTGGTGCGCGCCCTTGCAAGCCGTCTTCCTGCCGGTCACCGACGCCCACGCCGGCTACTGTGAAGAGTTGGCAGCTCAGATGAGCGCTGAAATGATCCGCGTCGAGGTCGATGACTCAGCCAACTCCTTCGGCAAGAAGATCCGCACTCACACCATGCGCAAGATCCCGGTTCAGATCATCGTCGGCGACAAGGAAGTCGCGGACGGCACTGTCACCTTGCGTCGTTACGGCCAGGAAGAGCAGCTCACCGTCAGCAAAGAGGAATTCCTGACCACTCTGCGAGCCGAGATCAAGGAACGCAAGATGGATCGCGAACCGATGGGTTCGATCATTTGAACTTCGGCTTCATCGACAGACAAAAAAACCCCGGTCCTTCGACCGGGGTTTTTCATTCCTGATGGAGATCAGAGATCTTTGATCCAGATGTTGCGGAAGTTGACCGGGTCGCCGTGGTCCTGCAGCTGCAGGGGCAGCTTGGGGGCGTGGGCTGAGTAGTGAGCCAAGCCTCGGTAAGTGCAGGGACCCTGTGATTCGGTGCCGTTCTGCACCAAGACGCCGTTGAGCAGGGCGGTGAACTTCGCCGGGCTGAGGAGCTTGCCGTCGGCATCGAACTTCGGGGCGGTGAAGGTGATGTCGTAGGAGTTCCATTCGTCGGGCGGGTTGCAAGCCTTGACCAGGGGCGGGGTTTGGCCGTAGATGGCGCCGACGGTGCCGTCCGCGTAGGTGCAGGATTCCCAGCCGTTGAGGATCTGGATTTCGTACAGGCCCATCAGGAAGACGCCGGAGTTGCCGGACTGGTCACCTTTGCAGCAGGATTTCGGAATCATGAATTCGAGGTGGAGCTGACAGTCGCCAAAGGCTTCCTTGGTGACTTGGCTGCCGCCGCCGGGCTTGGCAACCATGGCGCCGTCCTTGATTTCCCACTTGGTGTTGCTGAAGGCGTCGAGGCTCTTGCCGTCGAAGAGGACCTTGGCACCGGCGGGAGCAGGAGTCGTGCGGCATTCGCCTTTCACCTGGACGGGTTGGGGACGATCGGGATCGTGCACATGCCACTTTGTGCCGGGGAGGATCGGGGTGTCTTTGAAGCCGTGGGCCTTGACCACTTTCTGTTCGTCGAGACGAGTCAATTCGACCTTGCGGAACTCGACTTCCGAACCTTCGGCTTGGAGGGCGATCTGGCCGCGAACAACGGTCGATTTCGTGCCTTCGTTGACGAAGTCGCCGTTGACCCAGATCTTAACCGTGTCAGCCTTGCACTCGATGATCATGGTATTCCACTCGCCGACCGGTTTTTCCGAGTTGTCGGTGAGATTCCAGATTTGGCGGGCATCATTGGGGCCGCCGCCGAACTTCTGGTCTTTGCCTTTGGGGCGGCGTTTCTCCATGTCGGGCACTTCGATGTTTTCTTCGATGCACCAGAAGTCGCCGGCCATCGTGTGCTGCATCTGGCACTCGATCGACTGCGGGAACATGCCGTAGAGGGCTCGGGGCTTGGAGGCGTGGACGAGGACGCCGCAGTTGCCGGGTTTGCCGGCGAAGCGGTACTGCACTTCGAGGCGGTAGTTCTCGTAGATCGCGTCGGTGATCAGGTGACCACCGGGGTTGCCGAGTGAAACCAGCATGCCGTCGCGGACGATGAAGGAGTCTTTGACATTGGGGTTCTTGTCTTTTTCCGGGACATCCGAGTGCCAGCCGCTGAGGTCCTTTCCGTTGAAGAGAGACATTGGCAGGTTGGTGGTGGCCTGAAGCGCGGGAGCTGCGGCAGCGGCAGGGGCTGCAGCTTCTTCGGCTTGCAGATGGCCGGCGGCGGCGAGGCAGAGGGCGAGTAGGGAGCTATGAAGGATTTTCATGCGGAATTCCTTTCGAGTTTCAGATCAGAAGCACTTGGTGACACCGGGAATGGCGATCGGGTAAAGGCCGTCAGCTCCGGGCATGACGAGGGTTTCCTTGCGGGCGACTACTGCGGGGTCGTGGTAGCGGAACTCGGACTTGAGCATAGTATCCCAAGTGATTTCCTGGCCCGAGTAGACGGCGGTGCGGCCGAGGATCGAGGTCAGGGTCGAGTGGGCACCGTATTCGCCTTCATTGAGAATCTTGCCGGCGGCGAGGTTGTTCATCAGGTCGACCCACTCGTAGGCATGGCCGCCTTTTTTGGTGCTTTCGACGGCGTCGGGAGTGCTGGGTTTGAACTTCCACAGTTGTTTGCCGTCGTGGTCGCTGATACGGCCTGAGGCGTCGATCATGGCCTTCTCGGTGACGATCTGTTCCGACACGTCGCTCCAGCAATTGGGGTGGTGGCGGCAGTAGGAGTTGAGAATGACGCCGTTGGCGTAGGTGTATTGGACGGCGAAGTGGTCATAGATTTCGCCGAATTTCTTCTGACCGGTGCGGACTTGGCGGCCGCCGACGCCGCGGGCTTTGATCGGGTTCGAGCCGATGAACCAGTTGAAAACGTCGAGGTTGTGGATGTGCTGCTCAGCGATCTGGTCGCCGCAGAGCCAGTTGAAGTAGTACCAGTTGCGCATCTGGAATTCGAATTCGCTGCCTTGCTGGTCGCGGGTCCAGACGCCGGAATCGACCCAGTGGACATTGCCGGAGACGATCTTGCCGAATTCGCCGGATTTGATTTTCTCGAGGGTTTCGATGTAGTTGTGCTGGTGGTGGCGCTGCAGGCCGACGGCGACATAGAGATTCTTCTTCTTCGCTTCTTCAGCAGCGGCGAGGACTTGACGAATGCCGGGTGCGTCGACGGCGACCGGCTTTTCCATGAAGACGTGTTTGCCTTGTTTGACGGCGTACTCGAAGTGGGGCGGGCGGAAGCCGGGAGGGGTGGCGAGGATGACCAAATCGCAGCCCGAATCGATGGCTTTCTGGAAAGCGTCGAGGCCGCTGAACTTGCGATCACCGATGTCGATCTGTTTCGGGCGTTGTTTGGCGAAGCCAGCGAATTGGTTGGCGGCGTTGTTGACGGAGTCTTCGAAGTAATCGGCGAGGGCGTAGATGATGGCGTTGGGGTTGGCTTCGAGAGCTTGGGCGGCGGCACCGGTGCCGCGGCCGCCGCAACCGATCAGGGCGATCTTAATGGCGGGTTTTTCTTTGCCAGCCTCATCGGCGGCGGAAGCCCCGAGAGCGAGGGCGCCGGCACCGAAAGCGCCGGCCTTGAGGAAGTCGCGACGGTCGGAAGTGAAGGGAATGAGTCCGCGGAAAGCCATGTTTTTCTCCTGATTCTGGGTTTTGTCGATAAAACAACCATCATTGGTCTTGCAGCGAGGGCGATGAAACTGTAGCGCTTATTGACTGTTTATGTCAAGTACTGGGATGAATAGTTCCCGCCATTCGGGTCATCCTCACTTCAATATGACACGGAGAGGCTCCTGTTCGTCGCCCGATCACGGATCTGGCAGCGGGAGAATCGATAGGACACGTTTTTTGTCAACGATGCGAGGCGAGCAGTCCGGCTGCGTGTTCAAGGACGACGCTGGAGGTGTCTTCACCGCCGAGCATGCGGGCGATCTCGCTGAGTCGGGCTTCCTGGCCAAGCAGCTCCATCTCGGCGAAG
>CAMCSH010000279.1 GCA_945877655.1 Lentisphaera araneosa HTCC2155
ACGGCGATGATCTGTTCGTAGCGGAGGAAGGCGGCGGCAAAGCCTTGGACGTTGCTCCAAGCTTGGGTGTCGGTGACTTTGGCGTCGCTGCGGAGGAAGTCGCCGAGGCTGCGGTGGTTCTGCTGGATGAGGCCGGAGGGCGGAGCGGCCTGAGAGCCGCCGATGTCTTCTACGAGGAGCTTGATGCGGGCGGCTTCGGCCTTCTTGGCGGCTTCGGAATCGGCCAGCGCTTTGCGGGTGCCGGTGATCTTCAGGGCTTCTATGGTGACGGCGTATTCGTCGAGCTCGACCAGAGACATGGCCTGGTGGTGGTTGATGCCGGTTTCGGCGTCGGCAAAAGCGTCGAGGACGTCGTCGGGGATAGGCGTGATCCAAGCGCCGTTCTCGGCTTTCTTCTCACGCAGGAGGAAGGCGATGAGCTCGGGCCGCTGGTTGTCCGGGTTCTGGTAGATGTGGATGGCGCGGCGGATTTCTTCGATCATGGCTTTGTACTCGGCGTGGACCTCTTTGCCGACGGGATCGAGCAGGCGCTCGTAGATGCTGTTGCGTTCATCGCGAGCTTTTTCGGCTTCGCGGGCGAGCATGAATTGCATCAGTTGGCGCTCTTTGGCCGCGGCGGCTTTGGCGCGGTTGTCATCGATGCTGAGGATGGTGCCAGCGGCTTCGACGGTGCGGCGCTCGCTGCCGGAAGCCATGCCGGCACCGGCTTCGGCGGCTTGCTTGGTGCCGACTTCGGTGAGGAGTCGGGCGGCGGTGGCGGCTTCGCGTTCGGCGGCGCGGGCGTAGATGGCGGGGGCGAGGATCTTTTTGGCCGGGCTGCTGAGCATGAGCTGGCGGGCGGCGGCGCGGGCGCGCTCGATGTGCTGCCAGGGCTTGCCTTTGCCGGAGAGAATGACGAGCTCGCGGGCAATGACGGCGGCACCGGCTTCGCCGATTTTGCCTTTGCGGAGGGCTTGGTTGACGGCGCGGGCGCCTTCGGAACGGGCGATCTCCATCGGGTCGTCTTCACCACGGAGACGGGCGTCGACCCCGGCGCGGATCTGCTCCTCGAGAGGGGCGAAGCCCGCCAGGTCTTGAATCAGGTCGCCGGCGTCGGCGTAGCCGTGTTCCTGGGCGAAGTCGTCGGCGAAGAGCTCGCCGTCGGCGCTGTGCAGAGGCGGAACGAAGCGGGGCAGCTTCTTGATCAGGGTTTCGCCGAAGCGGCGGATGAGCGCTTCGGTGTTTAGGCGTTGGTGTTGGGCTCCTTTGCGGAGGGAGTCGATGGCACGCCAGGCGGGCTTGGCCTTGATGGCGGCTTCGACCTCGGCTCGGATGGCTCGCACCTTGTCGGCGTGGGCGTTCATGGCGTCCATCACCGGGCGCCAGTAGACCTGGTCGATGGCGGCTACTGCTTCGTCTTTTGCGGTGGCCGCAGCAGTGAGGTAGTCTTGCCACTCGGCCTCGTTGATGCCGAGCTTCTTGGCGAGCTCAGGGCTGAGCTGGCTTTTGACTTGATGGCTGAGGGTGGCGGCGACGGCTTCGTCGCTGGCGAGCATGCGATCGAAGAGGCTTTTGACTTCGGGGCTGGCGCGGTGGTTGAGTCCGGTGAGGGAGTGGTACACGGCGAGGAGCCAGTCGCGGAACTGGGCGAAGAGGGGGCGGAGCTCGGGGCTTGGGGCTTCGCCGCGCATGAGGTAGCCTTCGAAGCTGCGGGCGAAGAGTTCGTGGCCGGGCTTGTCGATGATGCCTTCGGCATTGCCGAACTGCTGCTCGATAAGCGCCCAGTCAGCGACGAGGTCGGGCGAGGCGCCGTCGCGGTGGGCGAGGTCGCGGATGACTTCGAGGAAGAAGTGGCCGGATTCGTGCAGGAAGGAACTGCGGTCGGCGGTCTTGAAGAGGGTGATGAGGTTGGTAGCGGGGGTGAAGGAAGCGCGAGGCGGGGCGATCTGCTTGCCTTCATGCGGCTTCAACTGATCGTCTGGGACATTCCAGTCACGGTCGCGGTAGCTTTCGGTGCGGTCCTGGTGGAACTCGCCTTCCTCCGCTTCGCTGCGGGACGGTTCTACTGGGGATTGGTGGTAGGTGCTGCCGTTTTCGGCGTCTCCAGACGATGGAGCAACTCGCGCATTTGGGCTGTGCGGGTAGCTAAATGCTCCCTTGCGTTCTGCAGGTAGAGCGTCCTTTTGGCTTCGCTCAATGCGGGCCAGTAGTTCGCCAAGGAGTGAGTCGATTTGAGAATCAAATCCTGCGTCGACTCGTTCTGATACTCGTCCAGTTGCGGCGCCAGTTCGGTCTGATACACCGCCATCAGGCGCTGATACTCCGGATCGTCCAGCAGATTGAAGACGGCTGCGGGCGGCAATGATTCTTTGGATGAGGCTGGCATCTTCGTCGAGCTCCTTGTTTTCATTATAGTTCTGAATTCTTTCTGTGCTTTGACCGACATAACAACCGACGCCGCCGGCCTTGTCGCATTTGGTGCAGTTCCAGGTGTTGTTGCGGCCATCGCCAAGCTTCTTAACGCCGGCATCAATGGGACAGAGATATTTGCTGGCACCGGGGATGGCGCGGATCGGCTTGACCTCGTCTTCATGCAGGACGCGGCTTCCCGTCTTGACTGGCAGGATGACTTGCATCTGGCCGCGCTTGACCAGCTTGGCGACTTCTTCGAGCTGGCTGCGCTCGGTGTAGACATAGGCGACGGGCAGATCCGGGTTCTGCTCGGCCAGGACGCCGTTGCTCTGGTCGATACTGAGGAGTCGGACATGATAGGAGCTGACTTGCCGCAGAAGCTCGGGGCGTTTGCTGAAGATGTGGGTTCGGACCCCCTGCTTTTCGAGCTCAGCGATGAAGGGAAGCCACTCGGCCGAGATGTCGCCTTTGTCGAAGAGACGCAGGGCTTTGCCTTCCAAAAATTCGGCAGTGCGTTTGTAGTCAGAAGCGACAGCTCTGGCGGCGCGGGTGGGATCCATCTCAACGGCGAGGCTGACCAGCTCGGATTTCACCATCGAGGAGCTGAAGATGTAGTTACCCTTGGTGGCGTAGCAGTATTGGGCGCAGTCGTCGCTGGGACGGCAGTTGAGAAAGGTCGAGCTGACATTATTGACCGGCTTTGCAGCGCCAGACAAAAGGCCGTTGTCGACGGTCATTTGCCACCAGAATTCATCCACTCCCCGCTCTAAGCCTTTTCGCATCGAGCGAACCTTGCTGGAGTCCAGCGCCGACTGGAAGTCGGGGGTCTTGCCCTCCAGGAGCAGGCGGGCGGCGGCGCGGGTGAAGACGCCCTCGATGGCTTGTTTGGCCCAGGGCGTGCCGGCGTGGTGCTTGAGCTGGCGGAGGACTTCGGCTTTGTCGTCGCGGCGGGCGAGCTCGGTTTCCCAAGCGACTTGTTCCTCCGGGGTGAAGTTGGCGAGGGTGCGTTGGCCGATGCGTTTGTCGGCATCCTCAAGGCCGGATTGGTAGTATTCCGATTGGCTTTCGACGGCGTTCCAGTCGCCTTTGCCGCTGGATCCTTCACGCATCGAGACGGGGGCGCTGCCGGGGTGGTCGCGGGTGATGGCGTCAAGCATTTCGATGCCCATCTGGCGACCGAAGGCGCTGAGGTTCCTGAAGGCTTTGAGCTCGGCTTTGCCGCTGCCATCGTAGGCCATGAAGCGGGCGGGGGAGCCGCGGTGCAAGCCGCCGAGAAGGGTCTTGAGGCGCTCGGTGCCGCGCAAGTTGGTGGCACTGGCGATGTCGTAGGGGAAGATGCCGACAAGGCGGTTGCGGGTGTTGACGAGGAGCAGGGCGGATTCGTCTTCGCGGTTTTCGGCTTTCATCATCCGGATGATCTGGTCGGGGCTGGTCATCATCATGCCTTGCCCGGTCTGCTTGACGAAGCTGCGCTTGACATGCGGGACAAGGTGCTTGCCGAGGACCGGAGTCGCAGTGCCGCTGGTGAAGTCGGGAGCCGTCCAGCGGATTCCGCTGCCGTTGTTGGCCACGGCGATCAAGCCGTGATAGCGGATGTGCGTGTCGCGCAAAATATCGTCCAGGGCCTCGGAGGTCTTGAGGTCTTGTGGGCTGAGAGAGGAGTCGCCGCCGGGGTGGTTGTGACTGAGCCAGAGCTGGGCCGCCTTGGGGTAGGCGGCGAGCCAGGTCACGATCTCGCGAGGGTGCAGGGTGCTGCGGTCGAGGGTGCCACGGGTGACGCTGTGGACGGCGAGGATCTTGCCCTTCTTGTCGGTGGCGACGGCGAGGACGTTCTCTTGCGGATCGGCGGCGATAGCAGAGCTGGCGCGAGCGAGGTCGGCGTGGGAATGGATTTCCTTGATGCCGGCATCCCATGAACCGATCTTGCTCATGCCGACTTCATCGTAGAAGACCGGCTGCGGCTCGGGCGGGAGATTCAGGCTTAGTTGCTCGGGCTGTCCACTTCCCACGGCTGCGGGTCCGGCGGCGGCGTCACTCCGTTGTAGGGTAGCGGGCGATCCACCAGCGTCTGCGGATTCTCCTTCTCGAACTTCTCCCATGCCTTCAGGTTGCGACGGTTCTGCTGCGCGGGCGTAAGCGAGCGCGGCTGGGGTGGCTTGGTGGGGTGAGTCGACATCAGTGGGATCCTCCGAGTTTACGATATCCCGATTTGCGGCGGCAGTTCCGGCAGTTTTCAGATTCCAGCCGTAGGACTTGAAGAGCTCATGAGGGTCTTGGCCGGAGCGGCGTCCTTGGGTGGCGAAAAAGTTGCCGTAGAGGTAGCCCCAGAGCATGGCTTGCTCGTCGTCGACGCCTTGGGCGGTGGCGATGGCTTGCACTTCTTCGCGCACCTTCTGGGCGGATTCGCTGAGGGAACCGGCGTTTTTCTCGGCGTCCTGGGCGGCCTTGAGGATGGCGGGCAGGTTGGTCTTGAGCTCGGCTTCGCGCTGCTGGGCCTGTTCGAGGCTGAAGCCGCTCTGGTCGAGGTGGGCGCCGGGGAGAAGCTCGTCGCTTTTGGCGAGGGGCGCGATGTGGGCGATGTAGTCGGCAAGGGACATGGTGATGACGGCGCGGCTGGCGATCTGGTCGGCGAGATCGGGGAACTGCTTTTGCAGACTGTCTTTGACGCCTTGCTGCTCGACGGAGATGACTTTTGCGAGAGATGCAGAGTCGAGGGTGATTTCGGTGATCGGGCTGTCTTTG
>CAMCSH010000280.1 GCA_945877655.1 Lentisphaera araneosa HTCC2155
CTTGGGTGTGTGCTTCAGTATTGGCCATTTTGTTGACAAGTGCAGGCAGAGAAGCTAACAAGATTCGGCTTTCCGGGCTGAGTTTACTAGTCGCTTTTTCGAGTTGTTCTGCAGCCTGGAGACGCTCTTGCCAATTGTTGGCAGATTCCAAGGCATTCTGAAAACTCTGGGTTGCCTCGGTGAATTCGACTTTGACGATGGCTGCGCGGACCGGGTCATCCACGAGACTAACTAGGCTCTCATCTCCGCCGAGTGTCTGCAAGTCAAATGTGCCTGACTGCATTTTATCTAGTATTTTAGAGCCGTTGATAAACTCATTCGCGAAAGATTCCCTTAAGCCAATGCGGGTATCCTGAAGTTGATCTTGCAACTGATTGCGGATTTCCTCTCCGTCGTCAGCCGTCTGGCCTTTTAAATTCACTGCTGCTGAGAGCTCGTTTTCACATTGCTTGAGCATGCTGGAACGAACGAGATTGGCGATCAGGGTCTGGTTGTCCGAAGTCATTGAAATCAGCTTGAAGTTATCGGAGAAATCCTGAAAGCCCGCAACTCCACTCTCCGCGTGAAGAGAACCCAAAGCGCTTAAAATCATTGAACTAATCCGCAAATCGCCTAGGTGCGGCAGAATCGTGGCGGATCCTTGGCTATAATCAATCTCCCAATCGCAGTTGCCAGCCGCAATAGCTTCTTTAACCAATCTCTGCCATTGTTGAAACTCGGGCGTGGTCATCAATTCACGAACTTTTTGACGGAATTCGGCGGAGTTCGGATTCAGTTGTTTGAGTTGCGATAAAGGCTCCTGCTTTAACAACTCAAATGCCTGTCGAAGTTGATGAGCTGCGTTGACTCGACTGTCTCGAGGCAGTTTTTCTGAAGACAGTGGATGTGCTCCAATAAAATCGCCACCGGTGGTGCCGGAGCGGGAATTTGTTTTGCTTCGGGCACTGGGCTGAGTTCGAGCCTCTGAATCTGTTAATGGGGCAGCCGAGGCAAGCCTTGTATGTCGTTCATAATTTTTCCAGAAAAGAAAGCTCAGCACTCCGATCAGAATCACTCCGATCAGAATCACTCCGATCATGACCTTCATTCGCCTCCCCATTCTGACCTCCGTTTTAATTCTCAGTTTATGCGGCGTGGATTTTCACGCAAGGTAATCGCAGTGAAGGCGATAGCAAGCAGGCAGGAGAGGTCCATGGCGATGAAGACACCGTTCCAGCCCCAGTGGACGATCCAGCCGATGCCAGCGAAAGGCGATGAGGGACACGATCATTAAGATCTGGGAGCCGACGATCCATTGTTTGCGGCGGCCGAATCGGGCGAGGTGGAGATTGTCGACGATCGGCCCGGCAAGCCATTTCCACGTCCAGGGTGCGGTGACCGCAATCAGCAGCCCCTCGCCGATGTAGAGCAGGAAGAAGAAAAGCAGCCGGCCTTTGCTGGTGGCGAGGAGATTGGGCATGGGGGGGGGCTGGGCGGGAAGTGATGTTTCATACATTCATTCCATCGCTTCGCGACGAGCACAAAGCTCCGGCGAGGACCAGAGCTTAGCACACGTGATCGCGAAAGCGACTAAGATTTCATGTGCCTTGCTTCAGCGTCTTCGAGACGATCTCGAAGACATCCTTGGCGAGGCCTTCGTGGGCGAGGATGCGCTCGAGCTGGGCCTTCATCAGGGCCTTGTGGGCGGGGGCGAGCTTGGCGAACTTCTTGAAGGCGCTCGACATGCCGGCGGCGATGGCGGGGTTGTAGTCATTGACCATGATGATCTTGTCGGCCAGCAGGGCGTAGCCGGAACCATCGGCGGCGTGGAAGTGCTTCAGGTTGGCGCCGAACTGGCTGAAGAGCGAGCGCAGCTTGTTGGGGTTTTTGACATCGAAAGCGATGTCGCTTTCGAGGGCTTTGACCTTGGCCAAGACCGAGGGCAGACGAGAGGCGGCCTGGCAGGCGAAGTACTTGTTCATCACCAGCGGATCGTGCTTCCACTTGGCGTGGAAGGCGGCGAGGGCCTTGTCGGTCTCTTTCGATTCGACCTGGCAGAGGACGGCGAGAGCGGCGATTTCGTCGGTCATGTTGTCGGCGCTGGCGAACTGGCTGGCGGCGAGCTGGATCAGCTCGTCGTGGCCGAGAAGGACGAGGTAACTCATGACGGTGTTGCGCAGCGAACGGCGGCCGATCGAGTCGCCATCGACGCTGTAGGCACCTTTGGCACCGAGGACGGCGTAGGCGCCGAGGAGCTCGTTCTTGAGGCCGAGGGCGAGGGCGTCGCGCAAGGCTTCGCGGGCGGCGAAGGCGGCATCGACATCGATCACCGGCATGCTTTCGATCAGGAGGGTGATGGTGGGCAAGCCGAGGCATTCCGCCTTGAAGGCGTTGTCGAGCTTGGCATCGAGGAAGAGGCGGCGGAAGGCTTCTATGACGGCGGGGTCGACGGCGGGTTTTTTACCGGCCTGGAATTCGCCGATGAGGCGCTCGAGTTCGAGAGTGGCGAGGCGTTGGCCGGCTTCATAGCGGTTGAAGGGATCGGCATCGTGGGCGAGGAGGAAGGCGAGATCGGCTTTCGAGTAGGAGAAGTCGAGGTTGACCGGGGCGCGGAAGTCGCGGTTGAGCGAGGGAATGGGCTTCTCGTTGACGCCGGTGAAGGTGAAGGACTGCTTGGCCGCGGTGACTTCGAGGACCTTGCTGGCGCAGCCCGATTTCGAGCAGACGTTTTTAGTGCAGCCGTCGATATTCAGCGGCAGGTCGCGACCGTCGCTGCCGACGAGGCCGACGACGAGGGGCATATGCATCGGCTTTTTGTCCTTGCCGTTGACGTCGGGAGTCTCGGGGATCGACTGTTCGACGTCGAGAGTGTAGGTCTTGGCGACGGCATCGTAATGGCCTTGGACCTTGAGGCGCGGGGTGCCGGCCTGGGCGTACCAGAGTTTGAAGTGAGTCAGGTCGCGGCCGGAGGCGATTTCCATCGACTTGACGAAGTCTTCGGTGGTGACCGCCTGGCCGTCGAAGAGCTCGAAGTATTTGTCCATGCCTTTGCGGAAGTCGGGTTTGCCGATCAGGGTTTCGATCATGCGGATGACCGCTGCGCCCTTCTGGTAGACGGTGGAGGTGTAGAAGTTATTGATCTCGATGTAGGAGACCGGCTTGATCGGGTGGGCGTTGGGGCCGGCGTCTTCGACGAATTGCGCGTTGCGCAAACCAGCGATCGACTGGATCCGCATGACCGGGCGCGACTGGTGGTCGGCGGAGAATTCCTGGTCGCGGTAGACGGTGAGACCTTCCTTCAGGGTGAGCTGGAACCAGTCGCGGCAAGTGACGCGGTTGCCGGTCCAGTTGTGGAAGTATTCATGGGCGACGATCGACTCGATCGACTGGTAGTTGGCGTCGGTAGCGGTCTTGGCGTTGGCGAGGGCAGCGGAGGCATTGAAGATGTTGAGGCCCTTGTTCTCCATGGCGCCCATGTTGAAGGCGTCGACGGCGACGATCATGTAGATGTCGAGATCGTACTCGAGGCCGAAGCGCTCTTCGTCCCATTTCATCGCCAACTTGAGCGAATCGAGAGCGTGGGGCGCGCGGTCGGCGTTGCCGCGGTCGACGTAGATTTCGAGGGCGACCTTGCGGCCCGAGCAGGTGGTGAAGCTGTCGGTGACGAGATCGAAGTCACCAGCGACGAGGGCGAAGAGGTAGGAGGGTTTTTTGAAGGGGTCCTGCCAAGTGGCGAAGTGGCGACCTGCGCTGAGTTCGCCGGCGGCGATGCGGTTGCCGTTGGAGAGGAGGTAGGGGTATTTGGTCTTTTCAGCTTCGATGCGGGTGACGTAGGAGCTCATCACGTCGGAGCGGTCGAGGTGGTAGGTGATCTTGCGGAAGCCTTCGGGCTCGTTCTGGGTGCAGAAGATCGTGCCGGACTGGTACAAGCCTTCGAGTGCGGTGTTGTTCTGCGGCTCGATGTCGACGACGGTGCAGAGGGTGAATTCGTTCTTGTCGGTGGGGATGACCAGGGCTTCGTCGCTGACTTCGTATTGAGTCGGATTGAGGCTGGCTCCGTCGAGGCTGACGCTGACCAGTTTCATCTTCTCGCCGGAGAGGACGAGGGCACCCTTGGCGCCGGCCTTGCGAACGAACTTGGCGGTGTTGGTGACGCGGGTGTGGGAATCGAAGATCTGGACCAGCAGATCGAGGCTGGGGCAGGCGAAGGCGGGAGCTTGGTAATCTTTCAGGAAGATGGCTTTCGGGGTGGCGTCTTTCATCGGGCATCCTTGTTGCTGGGTTTTATCAACCCGCGCAACTTATCGCAAATTGTCATAAGTGCGATGACGGAGAAAGGCGAATCGCGACTTCAGCAGGCGCTGGGATAGGACGAATCCGAGGGAGCGGAGTCGTCAGAATCTGATGGTAGCGGTGTCATTGCTCAACCCTGTGGGGAAGCGAGGGTGATCAGGAAGTTGAAAATCATCAGCTCGGTTCCTCAAAGCCATTCTTCGTGAAGAAGGAAGTCGACCAGGAGTCGGTCGGTCTCCTGGATGTGATGCAGGAGCCATTGTTCGAGATAGTGCTGGACATCACTGGGGAACTGTTTCTGATCCTGTTGGATTTGCTCAGCTACTGTCACGAGATATGTCCGGAATTTCCGATGCTGGGCCATGTGCGGCTCGGTGTCGGGATAGGCACTGAGAAGCATCAATTCTTCTTCACCTTCAAAGTGAGATTGGGCATAATTCTGCAATTGATGAAGGAGTTCGCCACTTGGCAGGACGCCATTTTTGAGGCCATTGATGAGATGGATCAACTCGGCGTGTTCGCCGTCTATCAGTCCTTGCCCGAGTCTGAAGTCGGCCGGATCAAGATCGGGTGTCGAGCTCATGATGGCCTCCTTCGTGTTCTTCCGAACAAGATAGCACCGCAGTCTTTCTTGACACAGCAACTAGGCATTGACTCAGCGCCGCGACATCCCTATTTCCTTTGCCCACTTGCGCCCGCCCGCTCCCGCAAGCAAAATGGTGGGTGCCACACCCTGAGCTTGTCGGGGTGGATGAGGTGTGATGTCGGGGGGACTGAAGAATGGCGGCTGGCAGCAAAAGACGAT
>CAMCSH010000281.1 GCA_945877655.1 Lentisphaera araneosa HTCC2155
ATTGTTGGGCGAGTCATTGACGATGCCTTTTTCGAAGGACTCGCTGGACTTGCCGGTGGCGAAGTCGTGGTCGACATAGAAGCCGTCGCCACGGAAGTAGGGCCAGCCGTAATAGCCGGCCTTGGGAGCGAAGCCGATCAGGTCATAGCCGCGCGGACCGCGGTTGGCATCGGGGCCTTGGGCGTCGGGGCCGACATCGCCCCAGGCGACGCCGCCAGTCTTCGAGTCGTAACCTATGCGCCAAGGGTTGCGGCAGCCTTTGACGTAGATCTCGGGGCGGGTCTTGTCGGTGCCGGGTTTGAACAGGTTGCCGTCGGGGATGCTGTAGCCGTCACCGGCTTCGTTGATGCGGATGCGCAGGATGGCGCCGCGCAGGTCGTTGGTGTTGCCGGAGCTGCGCTGGGCGTCGCGGCTGTACTGGTCGGGGCGTTCGTCGATGGGGTCGTAGCCGTTGGAGTCGAAGGGGCAGGTGTTGTCACCGGTGGAGAGGAAGAGGTTGCGGTCCTTGCCGAAGCAGACCGAGCCGGCGACGTGGCAGGTTGCACGACCGCGGTCATCGGGAACATCGAGGATTTTCTTCTCGTCGCTCAGGGTCTTGCCGTCGAAGCGGAAACGCGACAGCCGGATGAAGTTGTTCTCCATGAGTTTGTCGGTGTAGCCCTTGATTTCGGGCAGCGAGTGGTAGATGTAGATGAAGTCGTTCTTGACGCCGTAGTCGGGGTCGATAGCGAGTCCGAGGCCGCCGCCTTCGTACCAGGGTTCGCCGGGCAGGTTGGCGCGGACATTGAGCTTGGTGATGACGCTGAGACCCTTTCCGGGGGTGAAGAGCTTGAGGGCGCCGAGGCGTTCGATGATGAGAACGCGGCCGTCGGGGAAGGGGGCGATCTCCATCGGGTCTTCGAGGTTGGAGACCAGTTCCTGGGTCTCGAAATGTTCGTCGGAGGGGAGGCGCTTCTGGTCGACCAGCTGGTAGCTCTTCTGGTCGAGGTGGCCGGCCCAGCGCAGGCCTTCGGCGATGTGTTTGAGGAAGTCGGGTTCCGAGAAGGATTCGTTGGTGTGGCCGCCGGCGGTGTACCAGGCGCGGCCGCCGTCGAATTCATGGAACCAGGCGACCGGGTGGTCCTTGCCGTGGGTGGCTCCTGTGAGGCCGGTCTCGTCGAGGTTGAGGATCTTGGTGGTGGTCGTGCTGAGGCGCTTGAAGTTGTACCATTCGTCGGTGCGTTCGAAGCGTTTTGGCAGGAAGCTGGTGGAGGGGTGCTGGCAGCCTTCGGGGCAGACTTCGAGAGCGGCTTTCTGGACCGGGCCGTGGCCGGCGAACTGACCGCCGACGAGGCGGGTGTACCAGGGCCAGGCGTATTCGGTGTCGGTGGCGGCGTGGATGCCGGCGAAGCCGCCGCCGGACTGGATGTAGGCTTCAAAGGCCTTCTCCTGGTCGCGGTTGAGGATGTCGCCGGTGGTGGAGAGGAAGACGACGCAGCGGAAGCGGCTGAGGTTGTGGCTGGTGAAGACGGCGGGGTCTTCGGAGCATTCCACTTCGAAGCCCTGCTCAAGCCCGAGTTTCTGCATCGCGGCGATGGCGGTGGGGATGTTGGCGTGGCGGAAGCCGGCGGTTTTGGAGAAGACCAGCACGCGCTTGGCGACTTCTTTGCCCGGCAGGACCGGTGTCGTGGCGACGGCTTGCGACTGAATGCAGGCATTGAGGCCGGCGCCGATGACGGCGGCCAGGCCGAGGGCGAAGAAGGAACGCTTGAGCATGGGAGAACTCCTGGTTTTTCGGGTAAGAAAAAGCCGCGCCGCTTTCCCGGAGGAAGACGGCGCGGCTAAGGGGTATTAGTGGCTGTCTTCGATGCGGCACGTTTTGTAGCCGCCCTTGGTCTTGAAGTAGATCATCATGAGCAGGTAGATGATCGCCATGGCGGCTGGGATGAACGAGTCAGCCTTAAGAGTCTTGCGATCACCCATTTGGTCGGCTTGAACGATCGCTTGAGCATTTGCGAGGGACATGGTAGGCGCTGCGGGCTTGACGTCAGCGATGGCGGCAACGGCGTCCTTGACAGCTGCGCTGTCAGTGACGACTTTTTTGGCCTCAGCGACGACGGGATCGGCATCCTTGGCAGCGGCGCTATCCATGACAATTTTCTTGGCCTCGGCGAGTTTGCCGCCGTCGATGGCGTTCACCTCGAAGAAGAGGAACTTCGAGGGCTTCTCGGCCTTGACGGATTCATAAAGGGCGGGGTTGCTGCTTTCGAGCGTCTTGGCGGAGAAGTTGTCCTTGCCGAAGCCGAGGCCGGGGCCGCCGATGAGACCGGCGGAGAGCATGCCGATACCACCCATGATGGACATGGCGACGGCGCCGGATTGCGGGAAGCGGTCACCGACCACGGCCAGCATGGTGGGCCAGAAGAAGGTTTTGCCGACGGCATAGATACCCAAGGCAAAGAGGGCGGCGGTGAAAGTCTGCATGCCGCTGGCCAATTGCAGGCCGATGGTAGCCAAGATGGAGCAAATGAAGAGCAGGGCCACGGGGCTGATCTTGAGCTTTTCTTCGATGAACCCGGCGCAGAAACGCAGGCCGAACATGATCGCCGAGGTCCAGAGGAACAGGTACTTGCCCTCTTCGGAGGTGAACAGGTTGCCCGTGATATTCTGGATCCAGCCGTCGGTGCCGAGTTCAACCGCGCCTACCATCGCATGAGCGATGAAGAGGAAGAAGAGCAGGAAGGAGCCGAGGGAGAACTTGGTGAGGCAACCGACAGCAATAAGCAGACCGCCGCCGATGGCGTAGGCAATGTTCTGGTTCAGACCCAGAGGGCCGGCGCAGAACAGGGTGAGCAGGTAGCAGACAACGGCAGCGCCAATGATGCCGACATCTTTGAACATTTCGCTAAAGTTAGCGCCTTTGATAGCGGCTTCCGACTTTGGAAATTTCTGGCGGAAAAACATGATGCCATAGAGAACCGTGGGGATGAGGTAAATGGAGAGCTGAATTTTCCAGCTGACATGCATTTTGTCGTCGAGAACCCATCCGATGACGGCGCCGATGATCATACCGGCGGGCCAGGAGGCGTGGAGGAGATTGAGATAGTGGGTGCGTTTCTCGGGGTAGAGGGTGGCGACGAGGGGGTTGGCGACGGCTTCGAGGAGACCGTTGGCGAAGGCGAAGATAAACATGCCCCAGGTGAGCATCTGATAGGCATTATCCGGCGAGCTGGCTCCGAAGGTGACAAAAGCGGAGACGATATGGCAGGTAAAGGCGGCGATGATCAGCTTGCCATAGCCGATTTTATCGACGACGACACCACCGAGGATGATGCCGAAGCAGAAGCCAGTGAAGCCGGCACCGCCGATGGCGCCAAGCTGAGTGGCAGTGAAGTGATATTCACCACCCCAGTTGTCAAAGATGCCGCCGCGGATAGCAAAACCGACGCCGGCGGCCAAGATGGCCATAAAGCCGGCCCAGAACAGCCGTTTCTTCTCAGATTCATTCAACTGCATGCAGATATCTCCAATTTTTTTTGGTAGAACAGTCGGGGCATTGTAGTGGAGCTCGTGGAGCTCTCTGCTCCGAGGGGGAGTGGTTCTGGATCATGTCCTGAACCGGGGGCAATTGCGGTATCAATACAGATTTTACCAGCTGAATTATTGGTATGCCAGCCGCAAACTTTGGAGCAATCCCGGAAATGAGATTGCCGTCCAAAGTTTCCTGCCTACATCCCGAGGAAATCAGATGTAGTCGTTGATGTAGTTCTCGATCAGTTCCTGCTTGCCGGAGATCTGCTTGGGCTCGCCCTTCTTGGCGGCGAGATCGCGCAGATTTTCGAGCGTCAGCTTGCCCTGTTCGAACTTCTTGCCGTCGCCTTTGTCGTAGGAGGCGTAGCGGTTCTTGAGCTGCTCCTGCAGGGGCGATTCAGTGATGATGCGATGGGCGGTTTTGAGGCCGCGGGCGAAGGCGTCCATGCCGCCGATGTGGGCGAGGAAGATGTCTTCGAGATCGGTCGAGTTGCGGCGCACCTTGGCGTCGAAGTTGAGGCCGCCGCTGCCGAGGCCACCGGAGCGGAGAACCACGAGCATGGCCTCGGTGGTGTCGTACAGGTTGGTGGGGAACTGGTCGGTGTCCCAGCCGTTCTGGGCGTCGCCGCGGTTAGCGTCGATCGAGCCGAGCTTGCCGGCGTCGGCGGCGACTTGCAGGTCGTGGGCGAAGGTGTGGCCGGCGAGGGTGGCATGGTTGGCTTCGATGTTGAGCTTGACGAAGTCAATGTCGTGCGACTTGAGGAAGCCGAGGACGGTGGCGGAGTCGAAGTCGTACTGGTGCTTGGTCGGTTCCATCGGCTTGGGCTCGATCAGGAACTGGCCTTTGAAGCCGATCTTGTCGGCGTGGGCCTTGGCCAGTTTGAGGAACTGGGCGAAGTGGGCGAGTTCGCGCTTCATGTCGGTGTTGAAGAGGAAGTCGTAGCCTTCGCGGCCGCCCCAGAAGACGTAGTTTTCGCCGCCGAGGAATTTGGTGACGTCAAGCGCGGCTTTGACTTGGGCGGCGCCGTGGCAGAGGACGTCGAAATCGGGGTTGGTCGAGGCGCCGTTCATGTAGCGCGGATTGGAGAACAGGTTGGCGGTGCCCCACAGCAGTTTGACGCCGGTCTCTTTCTGCTTCTTCTTGCTGCGTTCGGCCATCTTCCACAGGATGTCTTCCGACTCCTGGACGCTGGAGCCTTCGGGGGCGAGGTCACGGTCGTGGAAGCAGTAGTAGGGGACGGTGAGTTTGCTGCACAGTTCGAAGAGAGCGTCTTGTTTCTTCTCGGCGATTTCGATGGCGGTCTTGCCGACGTGCCAGGGGTATTTACGGGTGCCGGGACCGAAGGGGTCGGCGCCGGTGCCACAGAAGGTGTGCCAGTGGCAGACGGCGAAGCGCAGGTGCTCTTTCATGGTCTTGCCGGCGATCTTCTCGTCCGCCTTGTAGTGTTTGAAGGCGAGGGGGTTCTTGGATTTGGCGCCCTCGAAGGGGATTTCGCCGATGCCTTTGAAGTATTCCATCTGATTTTTCTCCTGGGTT
>CAMCSH010000282.1 GCA_945877655.1 Lentisphaera araneosa HTCC2155
CGCCTCAATCGCCTCGAAAGTCGCCCTTGCCGATCGCTTTGCCTACAGCATGACCAAGGGCGCCGTCCTCAGCATGACCCTGTCGGTCGCCAAGGATTTTGTCGATCAGAAGATCCGCTGCAACTGCGTCTGTCCCGGCCGAGTCCACACGCCTTTTGTCGACGGCTATCTCGACAAGAATTATCCCGACAACCGCGATGAGATGTTCGATAAGTTGTCGAAGTTCCAGCCCATCGGCCGCATGGGCAAGCCGGAGGAGATCGCCGCTCTGGTCTGCTTCCTCTGCTCCGACGAAGCCTCCTTCATCACCGCCTCCGCCTACGATATCGATGGCGGCGTCACCCTGCTGCGCTGAACATGGAAGCGATCACCCAGTCCCCGATGCTCCTCGGCGAAGGCCCGCTCTGGCATGAGGGCGGTCTGACGTGGGTCGACATCGCCGCCGGCCAGGTCTGGCGCCACGACGAAAGTGGACTCCGCAAACTTGCGAATGACGCAAAACTCACCTCGATCGTGCCCGGTCGCGACGGCGCTTTCTACGCCACCACCGAGACCTCTTTTTGCCGCTGGAATCCGCGCAGCGGCGCCATCGAAAACATCGGCGGCTTCAGCCTTTGCGATCCCCGCATCCGCTTCAACGACGGTAAGGCCGATCCCTTCAGCAACTACTGGGCCGGCAGCATGGATCGCGCCTGCCAGGAAGACCTCGGCAGTCTCTATCTGCTCACCCCCGGCGGCGAAGTGAAGCTGATGCTTGCCGGCATCGGCATCTCCAACGGCCTCGCCTGGTCTGCCTCGGGTACCGAGTTCTACTTCATCGACTCGCTGCGCCGCCGCATCGACGCCTTCGACTTCGATCCCGTCCGCCTCGAAATCAGCCGTCGCCGCAGCCTCCTGGCATTGCCGCAGGAAGTCCTGCCCGACGGCATGTGCATCGACCGCGACGGCCTGCTCTGGATCGCCTTGTGGAGCGGCCAGCAGGTGATCGCTCTTGACCCAAAAAAACGCTCCGTCGTCCATCGTCTGCCGGTGCCTGCCTGGAACGTCACTTCCTGCTGCTTCGGCGGCCCGGCGCTGGATCAACTCTTCATCACCACCGCTTCGATCGAGACGCCGTCTGACAAGGCCGCTACCCTGCCGCGATCCGGCCAGGTCTTCCGCTGCCGCCCCGGAGCCATTGGTCTGCCGGCCGAGACCTACGCCCCCCTGGGAGCGCGCCAGCCCTCTGGCGCCCTGGCTTTCGACCCGGTCGAAAGGGTGTCTAAGAACTCATGAGAAAAACAACGAACAATGAACACAGCGCCAGAGGGCTGGCGCGCTCCCAGGACGAGCTGCACCATTTTCAAACACCAGGAGCCAAGACCATGAGATTCACCGGAAAAACCGTCCTCGTCACCGGCGCCGCCAGCGGCATCGGCTATGAAATCTGCCGCCAGTTCGCCCTCGAAGGTGCCACCGTCGGCCTCAGCTCGCGCAACCCCAAAACCACGGCGGAAGCCGCAGACAAGATCAACGCCGAACTCGGCCGCAAAGCCGTGCTTCCCTATCCCTGCGACGTCGGAGATTGCGGCGGCATCGTCGCCCTGGTTCACCGCTTTGCCGCGGAACAGGGAGGCCTCGACATCTACATGGCCAACGCCGGCATCACTTCCTTCGCTCCCTTCCTCGAAGAGATCCAGGAAAGCTTCGACGGCCTGATGGCGGTGAACATGAAGGGCACCTACTTCTCGACCCAGGCCGCGGCGAAAGAAATGATCGCCCGCAAGACCAAGGGCCGCATCATCCTGATGAGCTCGGTCACCGGCTTCCAGTCGCACCGCAACCTCAGCGCCTACGCCATGACCAAGGCCGCCACCCGCATGCTCGCCAAAAACCTCGCCGACGAACTGGGCTGCTACGGCATCACCGTCAACGTCGTCGCCCCCGGCGCCACCACCAGCGAACGCACCGTCACCGACCCGCAATACTGCGACGGCTGGTCCGCCGTCAGCCCGGCCTGCCGCGTCGGCGATTGCGAGGACGTCGCCCACAGCGTTCTCTTCCTCGCCGATCCCAAGTCGCGCCACATCACCGGCGAAGTGATCATGATCGACGGCGGCTGGACCATCACCAGCCCGCTGCCGGAGCATCTACAGAGGGAGTTGGGGAGTCAGGGAGTGAGGGAGTAAAGCTCTGCTGCCTTCATTCTTAATTCTTAATTCTTAATTCTTAATTTCCGGAGCTCCCCATGCCCGACTTCTTCTCACTCTCGCCCGCTGCGCAACAAGTGCGAACCAAGGCGCCGGCGCGCCAGGAGCCGCTGCCGCTCAGCGCGGAACAGCTCCGCAACGCTCCCGGCGGCGAACTCTTCGGCATGTCGCAAGATGTCGGTATGGGCTGGAAGGCCAGCGCCACCAACGCCGAGCAGGTGCTCCTGCTCTCCACCATCGGCGGCATCCGCAAGCCCGACGGCTCGCCCCTTGCCCTCGGCTACCACACCGGCCACTGGGAGCTGTCGCTGCTGGTCGAAGAAGCGGCGAAATGCCTCACTGAAGCAGGCTGCATGCCCTTCGCAGCGCACTGCTCCGACCCTTGCGACGGCCGCTCACAAGGCACCGACGCGATGATGGACAGCCTGCCGTATCGCAACAGCGCCGCCGAAACCATGGCGCGCCTGGTCCGTTCGCTGCCGCGCTCGCGCTCAGTGATCGGCGTCGCTACTTGCGACAAAGGGCTGCCGGCGATGATGATGGCCCTCGCCGAATGCTCCGACCACTTCGGCCTGATCCTGCCCGGCGGCTCCTCCTTGCCGCCTGACCGCGGCGAAGATGCCGGCGCGGTGCAATCGATCGGCGCCCGTTTCTCGCACGGCGAACTCACCCTGAAAGAAGCGGCCCAGCTCGGCTGCGCCGCCTGCGCCTCGCCCGGTGGCGGCTGCCAATTCCTCGGAACTGCGGCCTCCGCACAAGTGCTCGCCGAAGCCCTCGGCCTCGCCCTGCCGCACAGCGCCCTCGCGCCCTCAGGCGAACAGGTCTGGCTCGACCTCGCCACCCAGTCCGCCGCCGCCTTGCTCCATCTCAAGGCCAAGGGTATCACCATCGGCGACATCCTCACCGATAAAGCCGTCCACAACGCCATGGTCGTCCACTGCGCTTTCGGCGGCTCAACCAACATTCTTTTGCACCTACCCGCCATCGCTTTCCAGGCGGGACGTCGTCGCCCCACATCCGCCGATTGGGAAGCGGTCAACCGGCAGGTGCCGCGCCTCGTCGACGCTCTGCCCAACGGCCCCGCCAATCACGTCACCGTGCAGGTCTTCCTCGCCGGCGGTGTCCCAGAAGTCATGCTCCACCTCCGCGACCTCGGCCTGCTGCACCTTGACGTCCTCACCGCCACGGGGGAAAGCCTCGGCGACAACCTGATGAAGTGGGAGAATTGCGCCCGCCGCAAGCTTCTGCGTCAACGCCTGAGCGAGCTCGACGGCATTGATCCCGACAAGGTCATCGTCGCCCCAAAAATGGGCTTCCCGCGCACCGTCATCTTCCCCCGCGGCAACCTCTGCCCGGAAGGCTCGCTGGTGAAGAGCACCGCGATCAATCCGGCGCTGTTCAAGGACGGCATCTACCGCCATCGTGGCGCCGCCCGCGTCTTCACCTCGGAAGACGAAGCCATTCGCGCCGTCAAGGGACTGGACAATCCCTTGCTTCCCGGCGAGATCATCGTCCTAGTCTGCCGCGGCCCCCTCGGCGCCGGCATGCCCGAGACCGCCCAGATCACCATCGCACTGAAATACACCAAGGCGCTGAAGGATAACGTGCTGCTCACCGACGGCCGTTTCTCCGGCTTCTCCAGCGGCCCCTGCATCGGCCACATCGGACCCGAAGCCCTTGCCGGCGGCCCGATCGGACGCCTGCGCGACGGCGACATCGTCGATGTCATCCTCGACCAGAATTTATGCCAGGGCAGCATCAACCTGCTCGGCCCCGATGGCGATGCCGCAAGCGGCACGACCCTGCTCGCATCGCGGACGCCTCATCCCGATTTGCGCCCCGATCGCCGCCTGCCCGCTTCGGTCAAGCTCTGGGCCGCCTTGCAGGCCCGCAGCGGCGGAACCTGGGGCGGCTGCGTTTACGATCCCGAAGCCCTTTGCCGTCACCTGGAGGGAGGCCGCTGATGAAGAGCGTCGTCCATCTCCGCAGCGAATCCCTGAAGATGAGTGTCCTCAGCCGGGGCGGCATCATCGCCAGCCTGGAGCATCTCCGTCCCGGTCACGAGCCCTTGCAGCTCGTCCTTGCGCCGCCTGTTAATCTCGACTCGAATCCCTGGTATTTCGGCGCCTTTGTCGGGCCGATCAGCAATCGCGTCAGCTCCGCCGATTTCGAGGTCGAAGGCGAGACCTACCGCATCCCGAGCCACCCCGAAACCGGCACCCTGCACGGCGGCCGATGGGGCTTCTCCTATCGCGACTTCGAGCTGCATGAACTGAGCGACAGCGAAGTCCTGCTCCTGCTCGAAACGCCGCACCGCGGTGACGGCTTTCCCGGCCATCGCCTGCTCGCCATCCGCTACCGCCTCGACGGCGCCACGCTGCACATCGACAGCCGTTTGACCAGTGATCAACTGACCCCGGTGAACCTGACCCATCACGCCTATTTCAATCTCAACGGACGCGACTCCGGCACCGTCGACGAACATCGTTTGCAAGTGAATTCCTCGCGGCATCTCGAGCTCCGCGACGGCCTTCCCACCGGACGCCTGATCGGCGTCAACGAGCAAGAGAATTGCGACTTCCGCGATGCCCGCACACTCGGCGCCGTCGAGCACGACCAATGCTACCTCGTTGAGTCCTCTTGTTCTTCTTCACTCCCTCACTCCCTGACTCCCTCACTCCCTCCTTCGCTGCCCGCCGCCCGCATTTGCGGCGATCGCAGCGGCCTGGCGCTCGAGCTGACGACCAACGCCCCTTGCCTCCAGCTCTTCAACGCCAGCGGCCTCGGACGAAGCGGCTTCTGCC
>CAMCSH010000283.1 GCA_945877655.1 Lentisphaera araneosa HTCC2155
CGAGTTGCGGTTGGGTACGATGTCTAGATACATGGCCAGATTATAGAGCTATCAAATCTTGATTTCAATAGATTATGACAAACATTTACATGGGAACATTTTAAGCATAAGGACATCAGCATTGAGCTTGAATCGGGGGGAAGTTCAGACTAGTCATTCTTCCAGATCGCACGGCCGATGGGATTGAGCGCCCAATGATACTCAGGTTTTTTGGGTTTGAGGTTTTTCAGCCAGCCCCTGAATCCGCTGTTGTGGCGATGGTTTTGCGTGATTTCGCGCGCGATCCATCGAGGTAAGGATTCTCCCTCGCAGAGTCGGCTGTCGGGCAAGATCGGTGCGACGGCGGGATAATGGCCGTCGACGATCAGTGTTTCCTGGAAATTCAAAATGCCGGCATAGGTCGCAAAATTGAATCGTCGACAAGCGCCTTCATGAATCATTTTTAAGCGACCGAACACTTTTCCTTGGCGGTTCATTTCTTGGTAGTTGTTGACTTGTTTGCCCTGCGACACGGCAGCCTTGTCGGCGATCGTATTGGCGATTGGTATTTCCGCATCACAAGGGACGAAGAAATAGGGCAAACCCAAGTGAACGCCGCGTTCGATCAGATTGGTATCTTGGGCTCCCATCGGCAGAAGCGCTTCATCATAGCCGCCAAGATGGTAGAAATTATCGCGATGAAGCGCGATGCGCCCACAAGTGCCGTGGTTCGTGCTGCCATCGATGTGAGCCGCATGCAGGATGGAGTAGGGATGTAGCTTAAAGAGATTGACGGTTTTCTGGATCAAATCAGCAGAGATGAAGTTGTCGCCATCGAGATTGAAGAGGATGTCGCCAGTAGCCAACCGATGCGATAGATTTTTCGCTTTGGCGGCATGAAACTGCGAGATACCCGTGACGCTAAAGTAGCGCAGGATTCCGCTTTGAATCTGAGGAGTGAATTGCTCAATAAAGCGATCGAGGCCTTGTTCACAGCCATAGTTGACTAGGGCGATCTCATGATTGCCGATCAAGGCAAGGTTTTTCTCAAGGGTCTTTTCAAGTTGCCTAAGACGGTTGCGGGAGGTGATGCAGAAAGAGATTTTCATGGGCTTGTTGGGATTATCAGGCAGGTTGTTGAGTGGATTATTCAATCGGTTTCATGAGCTGTTGATGAGATTTTTTCTGTGAGTAGGGGATCATTCCTGACGGGTCGGCCTTGCCGATGGCGACGAGCATAATGACCCGTTGATGGGCGGCCAGTTTGAGGCGCTTGGCCATTTTCGCTTCGCGCTTCTCAATGTCCGGCCAGTTGATCGGGCAGGAGCTCAAGCCGAGCGTTTCGAGGGCTAGCATCAACTGCATGGCGGCAAGACTGCCATCGATATAAATGATGTGGCGGTCGCGGTACTCTGCGTAGTAGGAGAGGTCGCCGACGACAGCAATCAGGCAGGGAATATTTTCGGCAAAACCTTTGGTTCCCATGGCGAGTCGGGCGATGTCAGTAGCAACATCCGGTTTGTCGGAGATGAAGAATTGGAAGGGTTGCCGATTGCAGGCGGAGGGAGCCAGAGAGGCGAGGTCGATGGCGCGGCGGATGCGCTCGACATCGACGGGCTCTTGCTTGAACCAACGCACCGAACGCCGCTGCTGGCAGAGGATGAGAAGCTCTTCGTAGCTGATCTTCGACAAGGGGACGGTGGCGCGGGCATAAGGCACCATGTTGCCTCCTTCGCCGCCTTGGAAGCGAGCCCGGGCCGTGGTGATGACCGGGGTGTCTTGGACCTTCTTGAAATATTGTATGAGGACGTCTTTCGCCCATTGTCGTTCATTGCTGCAGAGATCTGATTCACAGCATTTTTGGTATTGCTCGACGGTCTCCTCGATGTAGTCCTCGGCGAACACCGGCTTGCCGTCGGGCATTGACAGGCCTTTTTCCAGACGGTGGATGTTGCGGCGCAGGAGTGGGCTCGACTGTGTCGGTGACGCGACCCGTTTCCAGTAATGCGACTGGCCGGCGGCGACGCTCTGGATCTCGCGGTCGAAAGAGCGGCTGAAGAGAGCTCCGAGCTTCGACAGGAGACGTGAACGGTGAAGGAGATCACCCAGCAAGCTCATGATCGATTCCCCATCACTTCAGCTCGGACAGAGGCCCACATCTGTCGGTTTTTCTCTTTGACCTTGTCGATGGCTTCGAGATAGTCCAGGTCCTTGGCATTGCAGATCACCTCCGCGAGCTTCTCCTTGACCGCTTCCATTGAGAGATCCGGGGTGAGCAGATAGCGTTCGCGGCCAAAATCGCGGAACAGGTGTTTGTATTTAAGGCCTCGGGTATGCGCCGCCACGTCATTCTCTTCGCCGACGCCGCCGACTCGGAAGAGCCGGGTGATTGGGAGGCCTCGGTCGCCGCGATCACCGGTTCCGGTGCCTCGATCACCGTCATCGGCATGGGCTCCGACACCGACTCCGACGCCGGACTCTTGAAAGCCGTCGCCTCGCGCGCCAAGGGTCGGATCTTCTTCTGCCAGGATATGGACAAGCTGCCGCAGATCTTCGCCATGGAAACCGTCGCCGTCGCCCGCTCCGCCTTTATCGAAAAAGCCGCCAAGGTGCAGAGCACCGGACGCTGGAGCGAGATCGGCAGCCGCGATCCCGAATGGCCGCCGCAAGTCGATGGCTACAACCTCTGCTGCACCCGGCCGGAAGGCATTTTGTCGCTGACGGCCTTGGATAAGGACAAGTCGCCGCTTCTTGCTGTCGCCCGTCGTGGCGCCGGCCGCTGCGGTGCCATCTGTTTCCCACTGTCCGGCGACTTCGCCAAAAGCGTTCAAGCGTGGAAAGGCTATGACGGCATGGTTCAGACGCTGGCTCGCTGGTGCCAAGCTCCGCCCGCGCCGCAGGGTATCGGCCTGCGCAGCCAGTTGGAAGGTAACACCCTGACCTTGGAGCTTCACAATGATCCCAGCCGCGATGCTGCCCTGGCACTGAAGCCGCCAGCCTTGGTTGTCGCCACTCAGCAGAGTGAAATCGAGGAAGTTTCGTGGCAACGCTTGCGTCCTGGCCTGCACACCGCGACCCTCCAGCTCACTCCTGGTCAACCTTTGAAAGGCGCCATCCAGGCTCTCGACGGGACGATTCCATTCGGTCCGGTTTTTGCCGGTATCGATCCGGAATGGGACTTTTCGCCGGCCGGTCCGGCCTCAATTAGGGCGCTTTCGATGAGCACCGGCGGTGAAGAGCGCACCGATTTCTCCAAGGCTTTTTTGCGTCCGCCGCGACGCGACATCCGCGACTTCACCGCGCCGGTCTTGGCCATCGGGCTCATCACTTTCCTGTTGGCGCTTCTGATCGAGCGCACTGGCTGGAAACTCCTGCCTGACATCCGCCGCTTCCGTCCGGCGCAAGCCGCACCGGAGATAGCTGTCGCTCTGCCGCCTGCGCCAAGTGTCCTGCCACCGCCGGAAGAGATCAAAACCGAAAGCACGGACGAAGCCAGACGCCGTCAGCGTTTCGAAAAGGCACGAAGGAAATAGCGCCTTTGACGTCAGGGCATCACTTGTTGATCTAGTGCTCCGCCGTATCTTCCCGCCCTCCTCACATCAGCTTCATGGATCCCATGGCCACCAACATCAACTACCGCCCTGAAATCGATGGTCTACGTGCCTTGGCTGTACTTGGTGTTTTGATCTATCATCTTAATCCTTCCTGGCTGCCCGGCGGCTATCTCGGCGTCGACATCTTTTTTGTCATCTCCGGCTTCTTGATCACCTCGATCTTACTCAAAGGATGGGAGAAAGGCGATTTCTCCTACAAGGAATTTTACCTGCGACGGGCCCGCCGCATCTTGCCGGCGATGTTGGCGGTGACGGCGCTGACCTGTTTTGCTTCATATTTCATTTTGTTTCCGGATGAAATGAAGAGTGCGGCGCGAGCCTGCCGCCAGGCCTTGCTGTGCTGCTCGAATTATTTTTTTGCCAAAGGTGATGGATACTTCGATCCGGGGGCAGAGAGCAACCCCTTCCTGCACACTTGGTCATTGGGCGTCGAGGAGCAGTTTTATTTCATCTTCCCGATCTTGGGTCTTCTTGCCTTTCGTCGTGGCTGGTTGAAGGCTCGTTGGGTCGGAGTTTTTGTCCTGCTTGGTTTGATAGGCGCTTCCTTGTTGACTCATTTCAAGCCTAGCTACGCCTTCTTTTCTTTGGAGAGCCGGGCCTGGGAACTGGCGGTTGGTTCCTGGTTGGCGGTGGCGAGCCATCGCAGCAGCACCTTGCCTTGGCTACAGGGGCGTTTCGCAGCTCAACTCGGGGTTGTCATGATTTTGGGTTCACTGATCTTCCTCGGACGCAATGCCGCAACGCCTGCGCCAGCTGCGATCCTGCCTGTACTCGGCGCCGCTCTTTTTATTGCCGGCCGGGCTGGCACTGAGGGGCTGCTTTTCCAGATCTTCACCTCGGCCCCGATACTCTACGTGGGCCGGATCTCCTACGTTCTTTACCTGGTCCACTGGCCGATGATCGTGCTTTGTAAGGCGCGTTTTGGGGAGCTGAGCCATTTTGCTTTGCTTGGTGTCGTGCTCGCTGCTGTCGTCCTTTCTTCGCTTATTCATCACTTTTTGGAGGAGCCCCTACGTCGTGGTCGCTGCTTGCCGGGAGCAGGGAAATTTCTGATTTGTTCGGCTGTTCTTGTGATTGTTTTGTTCTCCCTGTCGCAAATCACAGTGGCGAAAAAAGGTTTGGTCAATCCTGAAATTCGCCAATTCTATCGAGACGCGCTTCCGGAGGTTTTCATGAAACCGTATTGGCATCAGGACAACTCGAGAGTCACGAGTTCTCCTCCCTGATCCCTAGCAGCTCCAGCTGGCCGGGAGGCAAAGAAACAGGATCAGGCGGCGGCTTGATCCTGTTTCAATTGCTGCGCCTGGATGATCATCGCGATGAGGAACTCCGAGG
>CAMCSH010000284.1 GCA_945877655.1 Lentisphaera araneosa HTCC2155
ATAGCCTTTCGTCCTTATTTCCCCAGCAGTCCGATTTCAGCGGCGGCGAATTCGGGGTGGTCGTCGGAGGTTTTCAGGAAGACCACTTTCAGGTAGCGGCCGGAGGCGGCTTGCTTGAAGCGGATGACTTGTTCGATCGGGTTGTTGGCGATGTTGTCGAAACGGCCTTCGGCGACGGCGGGGCCGAGCTTGTTCGGGTCGTCGCCGAGGTAGACGATGAAGTAGTCGCCGCAGCATTTGCCGCGGACGTCCTGGCGCGGCAGGTAGGTGAAGCCGGTGCTGTTGAGGCTTGCACCGAGGTCGATCAGGACTTCGTGGGGCGGCGGGGTTTTGCTTTTGCGCCAGCCGCTGTGCCACATGGTTTTGGGGTCGCCATCAATGGCGGCGAGGGCGAGGGAGTCGGGCTCTTCGCTGCTGGCGGAAAGGATTTTCCATTGGCTCTTGGGCAAGCCGAGGAGCTGGCTGCCCAGGGCGCCGGGGCGACCTTTGGCGATCGCCAGGGTGCGGACCAGTCCGCCTTGCTCGAGGGCGAAGGGGCTGCGGTAGAGCGGCGAGGCGGCTGTGGGCTCGGAGCCGTCGAGAGTGTAGCGGATTTCCGCGCCGGCGGGAGCGACCGCGAAGCTGACCAGTCCTTGCGAATTGCGGCTCACTGCGACTTCGCCGAGGCAGTTGCCGTTGAAGAAGAGGCCGAGCTCGGTCAGGCGCGGTTGGGCGCGGCTGGCGTCGATGCTGAGGCGGAGTTTGCTGCCGGCGGCGACTTCCGGGATCTGGAGGATGCGGCGGGCGCCGACGGTGCCGCCTGTGGCGAGGGTTTTCCAAGTGCCGTTCTGCTCTTGCGACAGGGAGAATTTCTCGATCCGCTGGCCTTGCGTGATGTCTTCTTCTAGCATGAAGAGCGAGGCGGCGTCGCGGGCGCTGAAGTCGAGGCTCCAGTCCTGGCCGGCGGGGGTCCAGATGCTGGCGGTGGCGTTGTCGAGCAGAGCGGCGGGGGCCTGGGTCGCGAGGTTGGCGGGGTTGGGTTTGCCGTCGCTCCAAGCACCGCAGGCCTGCGAGCCGAAGCTGTACTGGATCATCTCCCCGAAGCCGGCGAGGTTGCGAACGTCGGCATCGGAGACGCGGCCGCGGCGGTCAGGCGGGACGTTGAGGAGGAAGGAGCCGTTGCGTCCGATCGAGGCGAGGTAGAGGTCGAAGAGGTTTTGCGGCGAGCGCACCTGGGTGTCTTGCGAGGCGTGGTAGAACCAGCCGGGGCGGATCGAGACGTCGCATTCGCCGGGTTTCCAGATCAGCTTGTCGGCCTTGAGGATGGCGGCGCGCGAGCCGAGGTCCGTGCCGGTCTGGTCGCCTTTAGCGAACGGCACGACGCTCCATTCGTCTTCGCGGGCGTGGCCGTGTTCGTTGCCGATCCAGCGGACGTCGGGGCCGTCGACGGCAATCATCGCTTCGGGGGCGAGTTGATGGATCATGCCGTACCACAGGTCGCGTTCATATTTCTGGCCGGTGCCGGGGTGCGGGTTGGCGCCGTCGAACCAGACTTCCTCGATCGGGCCGTATTCAGTGAGGAGTTCGTAGAGCTGGTTGAGGAAGTAGCGGTTGTAGTCGTCCACCTTGAATTTGAATTCGCGATGACCGGCGGCGAAGGGACGTCCGGCGACGGGAGTGGGGATGACCGAGTCGATAGCGATCGACTTGTTGCCGTAGCGTCCGCCTTCGGCTTCGATTTCATGCAGGTCGGCGGGGGAGAGGTAGACGCCGAGCTTGAGGCCGGCTTCCTTGCTGGCGAGGGCGAGCTCGCGCAGGACGTCGCCCTGGCCCTTTTTCCACGGGCTGGAGGCGACCGAGTGGCGGGTGTAGCGGCTGGGGTAGAGGCAGAAGCCGTCGTGGTGCTTGACGGTGAGCATGACCATAGAGCAGCCGCCCGCCTTGAGAGCGGCTACCCATTGGCGGCAATCGAGATCGACGGGATTGAAGAGGGCGGGATCTTCCTTGCCGGAGCCCCATTCGCGGTCGGAAAAGGTGTTGACGCCGAAGTGAAGGAAGGCGTAGACACCGAGCTTCTGCCATTTCAACTGGGCCGGGCTGGGGCGGACGGCGAGGGCGCGGCTGAGGGCGGCGCGTTCTTCCGGACTCGCGGCGGCGGGGCGGGCCTCATCGACGAGTTCGGCGGCGAAGCCAGGCAGGGCGAGAAGCAGGGGCAAGACGAGGGCAGGGAGTTTCATGCGGGATTCCTTGGGGAGAAGGTTGAAAGGTTGAAAGGTTGGGTTGGATGGCTACCAGGGTTTATTGCGACAACTGAGTCACTGAGTCTTCAGTCACTGCGTTCCGCTGCTCGGCTGCTCGCCTTTCAACCTTTCAACCTTTCAACTTGGTTTCTGGGTTCATTCTAATTTGAAGCAGCGTTGGGCGATGTCGCGCAGTTCGACGCCCTGATCTTGCGGCAGGACCGGCAGGGGACGGCAGACCAGCAGTCCCGCGGGGAGGAGCTCGCGCAGAGGTGCGAGGTTGTCGCGGGTGGTGAAATTGGCGAGAGCGGCGCGCGGCAAATGGCTGAGCGAGGCGTTCTCGATGATGCGGGGCGCGCCGTGGCCGCAGAGGACGACGGCATCGGCGGAGCTGGCCTCGGCGGCGCGCGAGATGCTGAGGGTGTTGAAGCGCAGGAGAATGCGGTCGGCGTCGGGGTTGTGGCCGAAGGCCTTGCGTTCGTCGTCATTGAGGTCGAGTTCATCGATCGAGCAGGCCTTGAGCTCACGGACGAACGGACTGGCGCCGAAGCCCTCTTTGAAGCCACTTTGCCAGGCGGCGGCTTCGGCAGGGCTGAGTTCGTTGAGGACGAGGACCTGCTTGGCGCCATCGCGGCGGAGGCGGTCGCCGAGGAGCCAGCCGCAGGCCTGGTCGCGGAGGCTGAGGGAGGCACTGAAGTCGACCCGTTCAGAGCTTTGGCTGAGCTGATAATTCCACAAGGCGCCGCCGATCATGCCGAAGGCGCAAAGGCAGAGCCCCAGATTGCAGCCGGGCTTGTCGCGACGACGCAGTTTTAGCCAGACGGCAAAGCCGAGGGCGAGGACAATGAGGATGAGAGGGCCGGTGTTCATGTCGATCTCCACAAGCTCAGGGATTGGCGTCGAAGTAAGACCAGCCATTGGCACTGCTGTAATACATGTTGCCTGCCAATTGGGAAATCGCCCGTGTCGGGTCGTTGTGCAATCTCGCGTGGCCGTCCTTGTAGACAACGCCGTAACCACTGCACCCCTTGATGGCATGACTGATGTCTTTCACGCCGGCCTGGTTATACCACGGGCTGGTGAAGAAGTTTTGCGCGAAAAGATCTGCAATGATGGCCTTGGAATCATCGGCAATGGTCATTTGACCAGTGTCGTTGTAACCCCGGTATTGGAGAGGGCCTTGGCCGTGCATCCTCCCCAGTGGTGAAAAACCGCCGTCTTTGATATCAAATTTTCCCCACATGCTTTTATTGCCGGATGGGCATATCATGAGTTGATTTAGCTGCTCGCGCGGCAGGTAGGAATCTGTCAACAACCCGAGGCCGCGATAACCGCTTGTGGAGGTATAGGAACATTCCTCCCCCCAGTGCCACACTTGATAACTGGTAGGCAGCTTTCCTTTGTTGTTGCCGGCGTAAAGAGTGACCAGCATGCTGAGTTGTTTCATGTTGGAGAGGCAGACGAGGCGCTTGCTCAGAGCCCGGGCGCGGTTGAAGCTGGGCAGGAGGAGCGAGGCGAGGACGAGGATGACGGCGATCACCATCATCAGTTCGATCAAGGTGAATTTCCTGGCTTTCATGAGGGTCTCCCGGGGTTTGCGGCGCGTTGCCTTCTGAGCCTCTAAACTCAGCTGACTGGCGGGGCGTTGCTCGGGAGAGAAAGAATTTTTGAGAAAAGTTCGGGATTTCGGCCAGGGGAGCCAGGGGAGCAAAGACACCCGCGATCTCGAGAGGGAATAAGAAAGGCCCCGGCGAAAACCGGGGCCTTTTTTCAAGGGATCAGGAGAGCGGCTTATTTGCCGAAGATGCCCTTGATACTGTCGACGCCTTTGCCGAGGCCGTCGCCGATGGACTTGCCGGCGTCTTTGCCCAGTTCACCGACTTTGGAGGCGCCGTCGCCGATGAGTTTACCGGCTTTGTTGAGGGCGTCTTTGACGACGCCGGTGACGCTGCCGAGGATGCTGTTGAAGACTTCCTTGATGGCTTCGCCGGTGGAGACGCCGTCGGCCTTTTCATCGCTGCCGCCGATGTCGTGCAGAGTGAGCGGGGGCATGGGGATGGAGGTGCCGAGCGAACCGATCATGATGGAGGAATTCTCAACCTTGACCAACTTGATGATGACCTTTTTGCCGGGCTTCTCTTCGGTCTTAGGTTCTTCTTTTTTGCCTTCTTCAGGCTTCTTGTCGCCGCCGAGCTTGTTGGCGAACTCCTCGATGTTTTTCTGCAGGGTGGTGAGGTTTTCGCCGGTGAAGCCTTCCCAGTCGATCTGGGTGCCGCTGATCATGACTTCGTCGATGATGATCTTGTCGCTGAGGATCGAGCCGGGCTGGATCTTGACCGAGAACTTGTCGAACTTGAAGGCGTGCGGCTGTTTGTAGTCGCCTTTGGGGTTGCCGACGGCGAAGCCCTCAATCGAGCAGGAGCCGGTGAGGGGGTTGAGCGAGGCGCCGGAGATGTCGCAGGGCGACTGGGTGATTTTCGGGCCGACTTCGCTGACGCCGGTCTTGACGATCTTGCCGAAGAAGACGATGCCGCAGATGAGGCCGATGACGAGGAGGGCGAGGAGCACGCCGAGGGCGATGAGGAGTTTCTTTTTCATGGAGGGACCTTTGTTTTTTGGATGAGGCGGCGGAAGATACGCGGCTTTAACGGGCTGAAAAGGGGGGCGCTGGAAGTTTCGGGAGTCATGGGGTAGGGGAGTGGGGGAGT
>CAMCSH010000285.1 GCA_945877655.1 Lentisphaera araneosa HTCC2155
GCCCCGGAGGTGCCATCGCCATTCACGCAGCCTCCTGCTGCGGGTCAGGAAGTCTGAAGGTTGAAACGCAGGCACATGAAAAACAGCAACAGACGAATCTAAGAGTATCTCTCAAGGTTGACGAAGATGATTGCCGAACCTTTTCTGAATAGTCGTTAGTTGTTGCTGCTAATCCTTTCAACCTTTCAACCAGATCAGAACGTTTGAACTTTGCCTGTCACGAACCGCCGAGTCGCAACACATCCTTGGCGGCGACGTTCCACAACTTCAGAGGCACGAGGAAGTGCCAGTCGATCGCCCGCTCCTGCAGCTCGGCACTGCGGGCATCCTCACTGTTGAGTCCCGAGGACTTCACTTCGAGGCGGCAGCGCATCGACACGCCTTCGGGTCGGATGGCGACGAGACGGATGACGCGTCCCTCGATGTCGCTGACCTCGAAGGTTTCACCGGCGCAGGCGGGATCGCCGATGACGGCGCCGTCGGCGGCGGCGACATCCATGAAGCGGATCTGGAGAATATCATTACAGAGCTTGTAGGCGGATTGGGGATCGAGCTTGGCTAAGCTGGCGGGAAGGCCGAACTTGAAGGCTTCGGCGTTGTTTTTGCGCGATGCCTGCCACAAACGGGCGCTGCCGCGACTGAAGCTCATGCTGAGCAACTCGGTGACGCCAGGGACAACCTTGCGCAGCCAGATTTGCGGCAAGGGCAAAAGGCTGTCGAGGGTCTCGCCGACGAGAACCGGCGAGGCGTCGCCGTCGCGGATCAGATAACGCCCGGCGCCTTTACCGAGCACTTCGTGGCGCTTGCCGACAAGACAGCCGAAGCTTTTGCCGGCAGCGTCCTTGAAGCTGAGGTGCACGGGCGGTTCATTCGTAGTCTGGCTGTCGCCCAAGCCGTAGGGTGCAAGGCCGTCGGCGGCGGGCAGGCTGCGGCTGACTTTGAGATGCGAGAAGATGTCGAGGTGTTGGGCGACCAGGTCTTGATCGGCGCCAAAGCCAGCGCGCGAGTCAATTTCCCAGACTCCTTTTTTGAGGCTGAAATTGAGCTCGCCCTGGGCGCTTTTGAGCTGGATGGCGACTGGGCTGCCGCAGGTGACGAGGAGATCGCCGGGGCGAAGGCCACCGGCAGCGACCCCAGCGGGACGGCTGAACCAGGCAGCGGCGGCACAGATCAGGGTGGTGACGAAAAGAAAGAGGATGTGGCGGGGTTTCATCGGCTGCGGATCCTGCGGCGGTGGATGAGAGAAGTGATCAAGGTGAAGAGGGCGATGAGCAAGGGCATGGTGAGGAGATTGATGAGGAAGAGTCGGGTGTGGATGGCCTCGCCCTGCTGGCGACGGCGTCCCTCGAGTTCGCGGCGCTGGGCGTTGAGTTTTTCCAGTTCGAGCTTGAGATGGTCCAGCTTTTCCTGCTCGGGAATGCTGAGCTGCTGCTGATGTTCGCGCAGCTTGCGCAGGCGCTGCTCCTCGGCCGAAGCGGTGTTGATCTTGTCGAGCAAGGCCTTCGCCTCGCCCTGGGTGGCGGCGACGATGGCGTGGTTTAACTCGGCAAGGCGGACGAAGGGGCGCTTGTGCTCTTTGCGGGAACGCAGTTCAATCAGGCTGCCGCCTCGGACCAGGCTGTCGACGAGGTTGACGAAGAAGCTGCCGTTGTCGGAGATCGCTTCCGGCGAACCGTTGGCGCTGCGGCTCTGGCTGAAGCTGTCGTGCAGGAAGTCGCAGTCGCCGATGAGAATAACCTCGCCTTCCTTCGTCGCGGCGCTGATGTGAGGGATCTGCGGATCGGGATTATCCTGCACGGCGATCGGGAATTTCCCGTTGATCCGTAGGGCGATGAGCTGGCTACCGGTTTCGCCGGCGAGCACATCGCTGGCGGCGGATTCGAGCGGCACGGCGCGACCTCCCGCCGTGGTGCTGAGCAGGGGCGTCAGGGTCAGCCCCGATGTTGGACGAGTGCGGAAACGGCCGGGATAGGCGAAGAAGAGGCGCTTGACCCCGGTGAGCGCGGCGTCGGCGCCAGGCGGCAGTTTGTCGCCGTTGAACTGCAGGATGAAAGGAGAGTCCTTTTTGGCGAGAGCTCCGGCCATGGCTGAGTCGGCGGCGATGCTCTTCAGATCGAAACTGACGCCCCAGGCGACACTCAGGGCATTGAGGTCGGACTGGGCCGGAATGACACCGCCGTCGGCCGCGGCGCCAAGCTTCGACTTGAGTACGAAATAGCCGTCGAGGCAGGCGATGATCTTGCCGCCGTTGAGCAAGTATTGATCAAGAGCGTGGAGGAGCTTTTCGGTCATCAGCGGCGGTTGGATGAGGATCACCGCCTTGAAGCGGACCGGATCGATCCAGGGAGTCTCCTCCGGCAGTTGGAGCAGGGCATACTCCTTCTTCAATTCATCGATGATGCCCCAGGCCGGGTCGTCCTGATAAATGCCGCGCTGCGGGTCGGCTTTGCGTCCGACGATGGGCAAAGTGGTGAGGACGCAGATCTCGGGCAGTTCCTTGTCGATCGCCTGCTGCAAAAGACGGGCGAGGGTCAATTCGAGCTGATTCTCGAGGGATTCGTCAAGATTGGGGATGGAGAAAATCCGGTCTTGGCGGGAGAGAGACAGTCCGCACCAGATGTTGGTGCCGGGGCCGAGCTTGACCTGTTCCATGCCGTCGAGGCGGGCGTTCTCTTCCGCCGCCGAACCTTCAGCGGGGTCGATCACTTCGACCTTGAGTAGCCCTTTCGAGGCGGCCGCGAAGTCCTCCAGCTGGTCCTGGACGCGCCGGACGAAGGCCTTGCGCTCGACCGGCATCTTCGCCTCGGAGGCAGAGAAGTAGAGACGGAAAACCGCCGGCCCGTCGAGCTTCTGCACCAGGGTGCGGCTCGATTCGGTGAGGGTGTTGAGGCGTTCGACACTGAGGTCGGCGCGAAGGAGAACCTGGCGGCAGGCGAGGTTGAGGAAGACCAGGCAAGAGAAGGCGAGGCTGAGGGCGATCCAGGTGATGCGGGTGTTCCAACGGTGCGCCGCCTTGCGGCAGCGGAGCACGGCGGCGGCGCCGAAAAGTCCGAAGACGAGGAAGCCGCCGAAATAAAGCAGGTCGCGGGCATCAACTACGCCGCGATGCAGGGTCTCTACGTGGGCCGGCGTGCTGAAGAAAATCAAGGTGTCGACGATCTCCTTGGGCACCTTGTCGGCCAGCATCTCCTGCAGACCAATCTGCGGCATGCCGAGAACGGTGAAGAGGAGCAGGCAGAGGAAGCCGGAGATGTAGGCGCTGACCTGCGACGAACCCAGGGCCGAGCAGAGGCCGCAGATCGACAGGGCCATGCCGCCGAGGAGGAAGCTGCCGAGGTAGCCGCAGAGGATGCGTCCGTGGTCGGGATCGCCGAGCCAGCAGCAGGTGCCGTAAAGCGGGAAGGTGAGCAGCAGCGCCAGGCCAAGGAAGGCCCAGCCGGCGAGGAATTTCCCCGCCACCGCTTGCCAGATGCTGAGGGGATAGGTGAGCAACAGTTCAAGCGTGCCTTCGCGCTCTTCCTCGGACCACAGGCGCATGCCGACCGCAGGCAGGAAGAAGAGATAGAGGAAGGGATGGAAATCGAAGAAGGGGCGCAGGGAGGCGTCGTTGGTCTCTAGCCACTTGGCGAAGCGGAAAGTGAAGACGTTGCCGCAGATCAGAAAGGCGAAGAGGAAGACCCAGGCGACCGAGCTTGAGAAGAGCGATTTGAATTCGCGGCGGGCAACCGCGATGACGGGAGTGAGCAGATTCATCCTAGCTTCCCAAGTTGAAAGGTTGAAAGGTTGAAAGGTTGGAGGGAGCAACCAAAACCACAATGACAATCAAGCGAAGCAGAGACGAAGGTGATGCTTCGCTCCTGAGCTCGCCTTTCAACCTTTGAACCTTTCAACCCGGTTCCTGTGTTTTTCAGATTCATGTGTGGGTCTCCAAAGTGAGACGGCGGAAGGTGGCGGCGAGATCGGGCCCGCGTTGACGGAATGCTTCCTTGCTTTCATCGGCGACGACGCGACCGCGGCTCATCACCACGACGCGGGTGCAGAGGGCGTCGACCTCTTCCAGCAAGTGAGTCGAGAACAAGACCGCCTTGCCGGTGCCGAAGGAGCGGATGATCTCGCGTACTTCATGCTTCTGGTTCGGGTCGAGGCCGTCGGTCGGCTCATCGAGGATCAGGATCGGCGGATCGTGCAGCATCGACTGGGCGAAACAGGCGCGTTGACGGTAGCCCTTCGACAGGGTGCCGAGACGGAAGTGGCGGACGCCTTCGAGGAAGCACAAGGAAAGGACTTTCTCGATCGCGATTTTGCTCTCTTTCGACTTCATGCCGCGGACCTCGGCGGAGAAGCGCATCAGGTCGAGAACCGTCATCTCCGGCCACAGCGGCGCACGCTCCGGCAGATAGCCGATCTTCGACTTCGCCTCCTGTTCGTTTTCAGACAGGTCGCGACCGCAGATGAAGACCTTGCCGGAAGTCGGGCTGAGATAGCCGGTGAGCATCCGCAGGGTGGTCGATTTGCCGGCGCCGTTGGGACCGATGAAGCCGAGGATGTCGCCCGCAGCCAGTTTGAAGCTGACGTCGTCGACGGCGCGGACGGAACCAAAATCACGAGTCAGGTTTTCCAGGGACAGCATCTCGAAAGACTCCTTCGGGGCTTAAACGGCGGCCACTATATCTCTCCGTGCCTGAAGATCACGCCAGCGACCTGCCGTTCCATGGAATGGACGGCGCCGCGGCCGGATCTTTCATCACTCAACGCATTCGCCCGGATTTTTTCGACCTGTGCAAATCGACATCACGATCAACAAGCTAGGGAGTAAGGGAACAGGGGAGTAAGGGAGTGAGCTGCAGGGAGCTACTCCCTCACTCCCTCCTCCCTCACTCCCTCACTCCCTCACTCCCTCACTCCCTCACTCCC
>CAMCSH010000286.1 GCA_945877655.1 Lentisphaera araneosa HTCC2155
CCTCGCTGGCCTTGATCTCCAGATCGAAGCCGCCGCCTGCGAAATCCCGCTGGCCCAGATCGAAGAAGCCGCGCGCATCATCGGCGAATCGAAAACCCTGCTCACCCTCTGGGCCATGGGCCTCAACCAGTCGCGCGGCGGCGTCCGTAAAAACACCTCGCTGATCAATCTCAACCTGATCACCGGCCGCATCGGTCGTCCCGGCTGCGCTCCTTTCTCGCTCACTGGCCAGCCCAACGCCATGGGCGGACGCGAAGTCGGCGGCCTCGCCACCATGCTGGCGGCGCACCATGATCTCGCCAATCCCGAGCACCGCGCCAAGGTTGCCGCTCACTGGCAAGCGGTCGCCCCGATCGCGCCGAAAGCCGGTCTCACCGCCATGGAAATGATCGAGGCGCTTGAGGACGGACGACTCAAAGCCTTGTGGATCATGTGCACCAATCCGATCTTCTCCTTCCCTGATCTGCAGCGGGTCGAAAAAGCCTTCGCCAAGGCCCGCTTCATCATGGTCAGCGAAACCTCGTCAAAGGCCGAAACCGTCAACTTCGCCGACCTCGTCCTGCCTGCCGCCGGATGGCTCGAAAAAGAAGGCACGATGACCAACTCCGAACGCCGCATCACCTATCTGCCCAAGCTCATCGAGCCCCCCGGTCAGGCGCTCTGCGATTCATCCATCATGATCCGTTTCGCCCAAGCCATGGGCTGGGAAAAACAGTTCGCCTACCCCGATGGCGAGGCCGTCTTCAATGACTACCGCGAACTCACTCGCGGCACTGTCATCGACATCTGTGGCGTCAGCTACGAACGCCTCAAAAACGCTTCCCTGCAATGGCCCTGCCCAGACACCTCACACCCCGGTACGCCGCGCCTCTTCGCTGACCAGCAATTCTTCACACCATCGCGCAAGGCCAAGCTCCATTGCGTTGCGCCGGAAATCGACGACGAAAAGACCTCGGAGGCCTTCCCCTTCCTGTTGATCACCGGACGCGTCCGCGATCAATGGCACAGCATGAACCGCACCGGCAAGGTCGCCCGCTTGCGTCAGCACGAACCCGAGCCAGTCATCGACATCCATCCCGAAGACGCCGCCAGCCTTGGCATCGTCGAAGGCGCGCCGATGCGTCTCAGTAACTCCCGTGGTGAATGCATCGCCGCCGCCCGTCTCGAAGCAGGTCAGCGCCGCGGCAGTGTCTTCATGTCGATCAGCTGGGGACGCAACAGCGGCGGCATCCTCGCCCGCGCCAACAACCTGACGCCGGTCCTCTTCGACCCGATCTCGAAAGAGCCCGACTTGAAGCACAGCGCGGTGAAGGTGGAAGCCCTCTTCCCCGATGCCGGACGCATCCTCGTCGTCGGCGCCGGCGCTGCCGCCCTCGAATTCTGCTCGCAGTTCCGCCAGCGTCGCGGCAAGGGCAGCATCGAAGTCTTCAGCCGCGAACCCGAGGCCTTCTACAACCGCGTCCTCCTGCCTGAATACCTCAACGGCGACAAGTCCTGGCAGGAACTTCTCTCCACCAGCAGCGATGAGCTCAGTCAACTGAAGGTCAAGCTGCACCCGGAATCGGAAATCCTCCGCATCGATCCGCAGCAGAAAACCGTCTTCGACTCGAAGGGACGCCAACACCACTACGACACCCTGGTCCTCGCCACCGGCTCGCGCCCGAGCATCCCGCTCAAACCCCTGCCGCAGATCAAAGGTATCTTCGGCCTGCGCACCCGCCGCGATGCCGATGCCATCCGCGACTACCTCAAGAACGGTGGTCGCGCCGTGGTCAGCGGCGGCGGACTGCTCGGCCTCGAGCTTGCCGGCGCCTTGGTCGAAATGGGAATCGAAGTCACCCTCGTGCAACGCTCGTCGCAACTGATGCGCGGCCAGCTCGATGCCACCGGCAGCGGCATCCTCGCCGAGGAAGTCCGAGCCCGCGGCGTCAAGCTGATTTTCAACGACGAGGTCGAATCGGTGCATGGTGACTTCGCCCTGCAGGAGGTCAAGCTCAAGAGCGGCCGCCACTTGCAGGCCGACGCTCTCTTCTTTGCCGCCGGCATCAGCCCCAACCTCGAGCTCGGACGCACCGCCGGACTCAAGTGCAGCCGCGGCATTCTGGTGGATGAACGGATGCGCAGCAGCGACCCCGCCATCTTCGCCATCGGCGAGATCGCCGAACATCGCGGACGTCTCTACGGCACCACTCCCGCCGCCCAGGATCAGGCCCGTGTCGCCGCCGCCAATCTGGCCGGTCACCCGCATGTCGAGTACCACGGCAGTCTCGACTTCAATGTCCTCAAGATCAAGGACCTCGATCTCTGCGCCATCGGCAACCCCGGCCTCGGCGACAAGGACGGCGCCGAAGAAGTCGTACTCCTCGACCGCCATCTGCGCTTCTACAAAAAAGCCGTGATCTTCAAGGACCGTCTCGTCGGCGCCATCCTCATCGGCGACAAGACCGAGTTCGCCGAATTCAAATCTCTGATCGAACAAGGGCTCGAACTCGGCCCGCGCCGCGCTTCGCTCTTCCGCGGCGGCCAAGCTCGTCCGCCGCCGCAAGGGCCCATCGTCTGCTCCTGCGCCAGCGTCGGCAAGATCGACCTCGAAAAACTTGTCCTCGGCGGCTGCCGCGACTTCGCCAACTTGTGCTCGTTATCCGGCGCCGGAAGTGGTTGTGGATCGTGCAAACCCGAGGTCAAACGCGTCTTGGAAAACTGCTCCGAGGAGGTCAGCCCATGAAAATCGACTTGAAGTTCGCCGTTGCTCTTGCTGACTCCGAAGGAGTCGTAGATCTTAGCCCAGGGTTGAGCCGCATCGGCGACACCCTGGGTTGTGCGAGTGATGAGCCTCAATCCCAAAGGGATTACGGAATCATTCAGAGTGAACATCGCTACCGTGGAGGAACCGCCCATGAATGAAGCATTGTCTCCCGATCCCTCCAACAAGGTGAATTCCTTTGTCTCTCCAGACTGGCATGCTATTGAACTTGCCGAGACGGAGGCTCGCTCAGCTCGCGGCGAGGAGATTCCAATCGACTGGGCGGAAGCCAAGCATATGCTGAAACATCGGCAGTTCCGCCCCGAAAATCCGTAGCCGAGCGACATCCGTGACCCCCTTGGGGTCAAATTCATAACTCTCTGGGACCCAGGGTGTCGCCGATGCGGCTTAACCCTGGGATAAAATCCACGACTCCTTCGGAGTCACCGCCCGCTTCCAACCCCTAGCCCCCTTATTCCATCATGAACATCACCGCCATCCGCCCTCTCGGCGGCGCCTTGTCGCCGCGAGAACTTGAAGAAGCCGCGCTCGCCGCCCAGGACGCGCCTTATGGCTTGCTTCACCTCGGTCCACGCCAGGAATTGCTCATTCCCGGTGTCAGCCCCGATCATCCTCGCCTGCGGGCTTTCGGTGCGCTTGCACGGGACGCCAAGGCCGCGCCCAACCTGATCAGCTCGCAGCTCGCCGGGGGCCTCGGCGGCAGCGACTGGGCCTCCGCCCAGGACGCTTATCGCGATATCAACCAGTCCCTGCCTCCTGACATTCCCTTTGCGGTCAACCTCTGCCACCCGGCGCAAGCCTTCGTGCCTCTGTTCAGCGGACGCCTCAACTTCATCGCCTCGGAGGAAACCGGATATTGGTTTCTGGTCTTCCGTCTGCAGCGCCAACGCCAGCTTTTTCCGTCGCTCATTCCCAGCGATCTGATCGCCGCCGCGATCACCGTGGTCAACAAGCGCCTCGCCGCCGATCCCGATTGTTCGGTGCTCTCCTTATCCTCCACCTTGCTCGACAGCCTGCCACGGCTCAAGACGGCTCCCGCTTTCCGTCCCGCCGCTGCACCCGCGGCGTCTCCTGCCGGCTTCCTGCGGCAGGAAGACGGGCGATTCTCCTTGCTTCTCGATAACCGGCAATTTCCCTGGCGCTGGCAAACCCTGCAGGCCCTCGCCCAAACGGCGCGCCTGCAAGGGCTCGGCCAGATCTTCCTGACTCCTCAACGCCAGCTGCTCTTCAAGCACCTTGCACCTGAGAAACTCGAGAGCTGGCGACGCCTCTGCGCCTTCTTGCGCCTGCCTCTGCAAGGTGGTTACGACGCCTCTTGGATCCTGCCGCCTGCCGATCCGTGGGCATTGCGACTCGTTGCCAGTCTCGACAGCCGCGACTTGAGCGGCCTGAGCCTGGGGATCAACGCCGATCCCGAGTGTGGCGTCCAGGTCTTGATCGAATCGCAACGCGGCCTCTTCGGACTGCGTCGTTATCGCCTCAGTCACAAACAGGATTTCGATCCTCGTTCACCGGTCATCATCGAATGCGGCTCCGAGCTCAGTTTCAGCGGCCTTCGCCAGGCCTTGGTGGACTTGCAGCGGAAGTTTGTCGCCACTCCTTCACGCGATCCGCAGGCGCTGGCCATGCCTTTGCCGCAAGCTCCCTTGCCGCAGCGCCATCACTGCCGCGACTGCCGCAGCGAATACCTGGCGGAACTCGGCTCGCCTTCCCTCGGCATCGCCCCCGGCACTCCTTTCAATCGCTTGCCTGCCGATTGGTGCTGCCCACTCTGTGATGCCCCGAAGAGCGCATATCAGCTAGTGGAGGCGCAAGGCTAGTTTGAGTTGAGAATTAGGGGGTAACTAGGGGGTGGGCAACTAGGGAATAACTAGGGAACTAGGGGACGTCTAGGGGCGGCCAACAATGCGGGGCTAGTTGTTCCCTAGTCAAAGCCTAGTTGTTCCCTAGTCAATGCCAGCGTCGCGACATCCCCTAATTCTTCGCACAAATCCAAAAAACTCTTCGCGCCGACTTGATTTTTTTAATCTTGTATTTAATATTAAATCCAGATGATGAAATCACCTTAAAAACTCAAGGAGGCATGGGATGTCGAAGACGAAAAT
>CAMCSH010000287.1 GCA_945877655.1 Lentisphaera araneosa HTCC2155
AGGTCAATGGTGCCAGCACATTCAAACGACTGGATGAAAACAGCCTGCAAAATTGGCTGGAAGAATATTCGCTTGGAGACATCTGGCAGAAAGGCATCATCTCCGGAGGAATCGATCATGCTTGAAGTGATCACCCTCTGCGAAGGCCAGACGGAAAAAGATTTTTGCAACCGCATCATCGCGCCGCATCTGGTTCTGCACAACATCCGCCTGCATGCCAACCTTGGCGGCACGCCCCACCGCAAGCGCCTCAATGGTGGCATCCGTCCTTGGGAGGCCTTCCGCCACGAATTGCTGCAATGGGCGAGCTCCAGCTCCGCGGCCCACCTCGCTCTCCTGGTCGATTATTACGCTTTGCCGATCTGCTGGCCCGGCCGCACCACGGCGCCGCAGCAGCCCTGTGAACAGCGAGGTCGACATGTCGAGTTGGCGATTCGGCAGGCTCTTGCCCCGCTTCTCGGGGATCGCATCCACCCCTGCGTGCAGCTCCATGAGTTTGAATCCCTCCTCTTTGTCGAACCGGAGACGACGGCATTAAGCTTGGCTGTCGCCGGACATCACCGCGATCATGCGCTCCTGAGTCAAGCGCTGCAAGAGATCAAAACCGCAGCAGGAGGCTCGGTCGAGGCGATCAACGATTCCTTTGAAACCGCCCCAAGCAAGCGACTGATGTCCCTTATTCCCGGCTACAACAAACGGACCTGGGGCATTCTTGCGGCTGCCGACATCACCTTGCCGATCTTGAGTTCAAATTGTCCCTGGCTTAATCGCTGGTTGACCGAACTGAAAACCTTGCCTGCCTCCATCTAATGCTCCGTCCGTCCCTCGGCTCCACCGGTTGAAACCCCCGGCTACACTCACACCGTCGCTTCGCGACGAACGACTAAGCGCCTGATTCATGTTTGTTCTGGATTTGCACATGTCGTAAAAGTTTTCTCGTCAAAGATTGCATTCTTGACCGCTTGGCCCTAGAATGAGTCAACTACGGAGGTCTGTATGCGACGCAGTGTCTTTTTGGGGGGCATGGGTTCGGCTTTGCTGGCCTCATCCTGCAAGAGCGAGCTGCCCGAAATCCGGATCGCCCTCAATCCTTGGCCGGGCTACATGTTCGTCGATCTGGCGCAGCGCCGCGGCTTCTTCGCCGCCGAAGGGATCAAGGTCAAGACTCTTTTTGTCAGCTCGCTTTCCGATGTGGTGCAGACCTATCAGCGCGGCCAGTCGGACATCATCGCCAGTTCTTTGATCGAGGCGCTGACGATTAGCGAAAAGACATCGCGTCCGCTGAGGATCTTCCGGGTCGCCGACTCTTCTTCGGGCGCAGACGTCCTGATGGCCCGTCCGGGCATCAGCTCGGTGGCGGAATTGAAAGGGAAGCGGGTCGCCGCCGAGCCGCAGTCGAATGACATGATCACGCTTCAGTATGGACTGAAATCCGCCGGCCTGAAGATCTCCGATGTCCAGCATGTTCCCCTCGTTCAACAGGCGGCTTTGGAGCCGGACAAGGCCAAGACCCTGGATGCGATCCAGACCTATCCGCCGTTCTCAAGTGACTGGGAAAAACGCTTTGGCTTCAAGAAAATCTACGACAGCTCCTCGTATCCTGGCATCATCCTCGACGTTCTGTCGATCGATCGAGCCATGGATCGGCAATATCCCGAGTTGAGTGCGCAGGTGTCGCGAGCCTACAACGCCGCACTGGTCTGGTTCCTGGCGAATCGCAAGGAAGGAGCGGAGCAGATGTTGGCGACGGTGAAGGCCGTAGATCCCAGCAGCAACGCCACGGCCGCCGATTACGACATGAGTGGCCTGAAAATCTATGACGACGCAGAGCAAGCGGCCTTCTTCAGCGGCGGCAGCTTGGCCAAAAGCATCGCCGGCTATGGCGAGATCATGCTGGCGGAAAAAATGCTCAGCCGCACCATCGCCGCAAAAGAGGTGCTTTGAATCATGCCCTCCCTCAGGCGCAATCTTTTTCTGCCCTTGATCCTCCTGGCGCTCTTCTGCGCCTTGGGCGGTTATTTCAGCACCCGCTACCTCGTCCGGCAGCAGATCGATGACCTTACCGTGCTCCGCGGCAAGACCTTGGTCAACGGCATCGCCTATGCGGCGGAAAGCGCGCCGTCGATGGCGGCCTTCACCCGTTACCTGCAGTCGATCGCGGGGGAGCGCGATATCGATGACATCATGCTGGTCAGCGGCGATCCGATGCGGGTGACTTTCAGCACCAACCCGGCCTGGGCGGGAAAACTCCTGACTGAGCTGCCCGATCCCGAGCACACCAGCGATGACATCAACTCATGTTTGAAGGTCAATAGCATTGTCTATGATCTGCAGCATGAACACGGCACGCTGATCGATTTCACCGCGCCGGTACGTCTTTCTTTTGCGCATCGCGACGGGAATTTCGAGGTCGGCGCCGTGATGATTCATATCAAGAGTGACGCCATCAGCCGTTCGCTTTCTCACAGCTCGATAGCGATCTCCGTCATCAGTCTGCTGTGCGTCATCGCCATTTTGGTGACGGCGATGTATCTGGTGCACCGTTTCATCTTGCGGCCCTCGCAGCTCATCGTCGAGTCGATGCGAGCCCGTCAGGAGAATCCTGATGCGAGAGCGCCGATCCTGATTCGTAACGAAATCGGGGAGGTGGCGGAGAACCTGAATCAGATGCTGGACCAGATCGGTGCGCAGGAGCAGGTGATCACGCTGGCCCATCGCCAGGCGGAAGAAGGCCAGATGAGTTCGGAGATCAAGGCTTCCCTGATGCGCGAGCTGGTCGCCGAGCGTCCCTTCGAGGAAAGATTGAGACGGGCTTTTGCCAATCTTGGAAACGCCCTGCCTTTCGGCTCAGATGACCGGATGGCCTTGTATCTCTGCAATGCCGACAGGCAGATTTCTCCGGCCTACCTGCCGCCTGGCCTCGGTCCCGAGGACGAGATGAGCCTGGCGATGGCGGCGGGCGCGGCGTTGCGTCTCGGCGAGTCGAAAGGGGTTCAGGAATGGAGCGCCGTTCCCATCATTGCGGCTCCCGGCGAGGCGCCGATCGGCATCCTCGTGCACGCCTGGAAAAGCCGGGCGGAATTGATCGCCGAAGTGGTCGAGATGTTCGCCCTGGCGATCAAGAACGAGCTCACCACCCGCGAACTGATCAGCGCCCGCTGCGAAGCCGAAAGCGCCAGCCAATCGAAAGGTGAGTTCCTCGCCAACATGTCGCACGAGATCCGCACCCCGATGAACGGCGTCCTCGGCTTCTCCAATCTGCTCCTCGATACGCCTCTTAATGACGAACAGCGCGACTATGTCAACACCCTGCGCAACTCGGCCGAAGCCCTCCTCAGCATCATCAACGACATCCTCGACTTCTCCAAGATCGAAGCCGGCAAGTTGGATCTCGAGATGATCCCGCTCGATCCCAGAGGAGCGGTTCACGACGTCGCCGAACTGTTGCTTCCCTTGTGCGAGAAAAAAGACATCCACCTCCTCGTCGACATTGATCCGGAAGTGCCGGCCTCGCTTCTTGGCGATCCAGGCCGCTTCCGCCAGATCCTCCTCAACTTGATTTCCAACGCGATCAAATTCACCTTGAAGGGCAATGTCCGCATCCATCTCAGCAGCCGGGACGATCATCTGCGTTGCGAAGTCCGCGACAGCGGCATCGGCATCCCGGAAGATAAGATCGCCAAGCTCTTCAGCGCCTTCGAGCAGGCGGACGCCTCGACCACACGCAAATTCGGCGGCACCGGCCTCGGCCTGGCGATCTGCAAGCGTCTGGTGCAATTGATGCACGGCGACATCGGCTGCACTTCGACGCCCGGTGAGGGCTCGACCTTCTTCTTCGAACTGCCCATGCAGAATGCGGTCGCAGCCGAGTTGACCAAGCCCCTGAAGCCCTTCTTCTACCTCATCCGACTGGCCTCGCGTGACGAAACCCAGCTCCTCGCGCGGGTCCTCGATCATCTCGGCGCCCGAGCGGCAGACGACACCAGCTCGCCGAGCATGGTCCTGACCTTTGCCGATGGAGCGCTTGAAGAACTCCCCGTCAGCAAAGAAGGCAAGCTGATCTTGGTCTGCTCGCCGCGCCAACGTCCCGATGCGGCATCACAAAAACGCTTCGGCATCGACGCGCTGATCAATCGCCCCTTGGTCAAATCTTCCGCACTCATGGATGCTATGTTTGGGCGAAACGCCGAGGAACGCCCGGCCCTGCAAAGCACGCCCGACAAGGAGCTCTGCGGCGTCCGCCCCAATGTCAAAGTCCTGCTGGCCGAGGACAACGCCGTCAACCAGAAACTCGCGGTCAAGATCCTCAACATGATCGGCTGCAGCGTCGATGTCGCCGGCAACGGCAAAGAGGCTCTGGAAATGCTTGAGCGCTTCAAATATCCTCTGGTCTTCATGGACTGCCTGATGCCCGAAATGGACGGCTACGAGGCGACACGCGCGATCCGCCACAAGGAAAGCCAGACCGGGCAACACCAGGTGATCGTCGCCCTCACCGCCAACGCCATGCAAGGCGACGACGAGAAATGTCGTCTCGCCGGTATGGACGACTATCTCACCAAGCCGCTTCGCCGGGATGAACTCCTCCGCATCCTGAGCAAGTGGCTCTCCGGTTTCAAAGCCCAATAAACCTAACTGGGACACCACTGGGACACAATTGGGGAATCGCACAAATGCCGCCCTTCCGCCATGCACTTCAACAGCTTAAACCACTGAATCACCCATGCTCTACCGTCGTTTTGGCCGCACCAACTTGCAGATGCCTATCTTCTCTTGTGGCGGCATGCGCTACATGCAATCCTGGGAAGATCTCCGCCGAGATCAGATCGACGCGGACAATCAGGATAAACTTCGCCGCACCATTCA
>CAMCSH010000288.1 GCA_945877655.1 Lentisphaera araneosa HTCC2155
CCCGGCCCCAGATCAACGCAACGCGAATACCGTCCCCTGGGAGCCCCGGCGTACCGCCGGGTATTTTGCGCTCGTCGCGAAGCGACGGTGTGATTGTAGCCGGGGCTTTCAAGCCCCGGTTGAGATCGCAATAAAACCGCCGTCGCGAAGCGACTGGATGACGGCCGGGCGTGGCGGGACGCCAGCGATCCAGTAGATGAGCAACCGACCCCAACACTCCCTCACTCCCTCACTCCCTCACTCCCTCACTCCCTAAACTCCCCCAACTCCCCGAGAAGCTCATGAAACTCGCCTCCCTCAAGCACCACCGCGACGGTCAGCTGATCGTCGTTTCCCGCGACCTGAAACGTGCTGTCGGCGCCGCTGCCATCGCGCCCACCCTGCAAGCTGCGCTCGATGATTGGAAAGCCAGCGAACCGCGTTTGCGCCAGCTCGCCGACAAGCTCGAAAAAGGCGAAGCCCCCGGCGCCTTCGACCTCGACCAAAACCTCCTCGATGCCCCCCTCCCCCGCGCCTACAACTGGTGCGACGGCTCGGCTTACGTCGTCCACGTCGAACTGGTGCGCAAGGCCCGCGGCGCCGATCTGCCGCCGAGTTTCTGGACCGATCCGCTGATGTACCAGGGCGGCAATGAATTCATGGCCGCTTTTGAACCCATCCGCCTGCGCGACGCAGCCTGGGGAATCGACTTCGAGTCGGAGATCTGCGTCCTCACCAGCGATGTCAAACAAGGCGCCACGCTCGACGAAGCGGCCGCCGCCATCGCTCTCATCGGCCTGGTCAACGATGTGTCGCTGCGCAACCTCATCCCCGACGAACTCGCCAAGGGCTTCGGCTTCTTCCAGTCGAAACCGGCCTCGACCATGAGCCCAGTACTCTGCACCCCCGATGAACTCGGCAGTCATTGGAATGAAGGACGCCTGTTTCTGCCGCTGAACACCTGGCGCAACGGCGAACTCTTCGGCTGCCCCGACGCCGGGCCGGACATGATCTTCAGCTTCCCGCAACTCATCGCCCACGCCGCAAAAACCCGCAAGCTCGAGGCAGGCAGCGTCATCGGCTCCGGCACCGTCGCCAATCGCGACGAAGCCAAGGGCAGCTCCTGCATCGCCGAAAAACGCTGCCGCGAAACCATCGCTAGCGGCAAGCCCAGCACCCCCTTCCTGCAGTTCGGCGAAAGCGTCCGCATCAGCATGGCCCTGCCCGACGGCTCGCTGCCCTTCGGCGCCATCGAACAGAAAGTGGAACAGATCTAAATCGCCATTTCAATCCCACTGCTCTGCGACCCCTTCAGGGTCAGAATTCATATCTCATTCCAACCCAGGGTGTCGCCGATGCGGCTCACCCCTGGGCTAAAATCTGAAACCCCTTTGGGGTCAAGCTGCAGTTGAGCCCCTAAAACTCTTACAACCCTATACAACCCGTAAAACCCATGCATCTCTACACTTACTTCCGCTCCTCCTGCGCCTGGCGCGTCCGCATCGGCCTGGCGATGAAAGGCCTGGCCGCGACGCCGCACTTCATCCATCTGCTCAAGGACGGCGGGCAGCAACGCAAGCCGGAATATGCGGCGCTCAACCCGCAGAAGATCGTGCCGGCACTTGTGCTCGATGACGCTCAGGTTTTGACCCAATCGCTGGCCATTCTCGAATATCTCGAGGAGACCCATCCGAGCCCGAGCTTCCTGCCGGCCGATCCGGTGGCTCGCGCCCATTGCCGCGCCTTCGCCCTGGCGATCGCCTGCGAGATCCACCCGATCAACAATTTGCGCACCCTGCAAAGACTGAGCCAGCAATTCGGCGCCGATGAAGCGCAGAAGAAAGCCTGGATGCATTTCTGGTTCGAGGAGAATTTCGCCGCCTTGGAAGAGCTCGCCAAGCGTCACGGCTCCGGCCCCTTCCTCTTCGGCGAAACTCCCGGCCTGGCCGAGATCTGCCTGGTGCCGCAGCTCTTCAACGCCCGCCGCTTCGCCTTCCCGCTTGCGGCCTACCCGCGACTCGTCGCCGCCGAACAAGCCTGCCTGGCTTTGCCCGCCTTTGCGGACACCGCACCGGGGAAACAAGGTGACGCGGAGTAAATCGAGCTTCGCGGAACCCGCAACTTTGCCTTGACGGCAGGGGGTGTGAAAAACCGGAGCGGAACTAAATTGCCGCACTCTAAAACAACCACAAGCAGAGAACATGAGCATCACCGAAAACCGCCGCAAGCTTCTTCAAATGGAATTCCTCGTCGGCCTGTTTTTTGTCGGAGCCCTGTTTATCCTCGGGATTTTCACCATCCTCCTCAAGCCGGAAACGCTGTGGAATAACCCCTCCAAAATCACGGTCGAGTTCGATCGCATCGGCTCGCTCAAAATCGGCGACAACGTCCGCATCAACGGCGTCTCGGTCGGCCGCGTCATGGAGCTGAAAAACTCGGAGGACTACAGCAAGGTTTCAGTGCTCCTCAGCCTCCAGGATGCAGCTCCGCCGCTGCGCGAGGACTATCGCATCCAAGTCACCTCGTCATCGGTGCTCGGCGGTCAGTTCGTCAACATCAAGATCGGCTCGCTTGACAAAAAACTCCTGCCCGAGGGTTCCAAGCTGGTCGGCCACCCGCCGCTCGACATCCTCGAAGACGCCTCCGAGCTGGTCAAGGCCCTGAAGGAAGACGAAACCCACATCCGCAAGCTCTTCCTCGAAGACAAGATCGGCGAACGCATCGCCAGCATCACCAAGGATTTTGAGGACTTCGCCGCTAACGCCAAGTCGATCGGTCGACACGTCCAATCCGGCAACGGCACCGTCGGCAAACTGCTGATGAAAGAAGAAGGCTACGACAAGATCAAGGAAACCCTCGCCTCGATTAACGACGCCGGCACCAAGATCGGCAATGCCTCGGATGAAGCTCGCCGCCTCGCCGGCGAACTCGACAAACTCCTCGCCGATGCCAAGGCCGGTAAAGGCACGCTCGGCAAACTGCTCAAGGACGAAGCGCTCTACGAAGAAGCCCGGCAGGCCGCCGCCAGCCTGCGCAGCTTTGCCGATCGCCTCGCCAACAACGACGGCTCGATCAACAAGATCCTCAATGACAAAGGCGAGCTCTACGCCGAAATTCAGAAGACCTTCTCGAACTTCCGCGACATCACCGACAAGATCAACACCGGCGACGGCACCCTCGCCAAGCTGGTCAACGATCCGGCCTTGTACGAACAGGCCAAGACCCTGATGAGCGACGCCAATTCCACCGTCAAGGAAATCAACGATGCGGTTCGCGACTTCCGCGAACAGTCGCCGGTCGCCACCTTCGGCGGCGTCGTCTTCGGAGCGCTCTGATGTTCGGCGGCATCATCCAGCACCTCGGCATCGTCAGTTCAGTCACCGAAGTCGACGGCGGCCTCCGCCTCGCCATCGAAAGCGCCGCCTGCCTCGGCGCCAGTGTCGGCGACTCGATCGCCATCGATGGGGTCTGCCTCACCGTCACCAGCTTGAATGGCAGCCTCGCCAGCTTCGACGTCTGGCCCGAATCCCTGCATCGCACCAGCCTCGGCGGCAAACGTCCAGGCGATGCGGTCCACTGCGAACCCGCCCTACTCCACGGCGCTCCCATCGGTGGCCACCCGATCGAAGGCCACGTCGATTTCGCCGCCCCTCTGATCGAGCGCGACGCCGTCCCCGGCAGCGACCAACTTCGCCTCTGGATCAGCCTCCCCGCCGCTTTCGATGCCCTCCTGCCCGAACGCGCCTACGCTGCGGTCAACGGCGTCAGCCTCACCGTCACCGGACGCCGCGGCCACTCCTTCTCGGTTTCCCTCATCCCCGAAACCCTGCGCCTCACCCGCCTGGGCGAGCTCCAGCCCGGGGAAACTCTCAACATCGAGATCGATCCGGCGATGCGTGCCACCCACGCCAATCCGCTTCTCGACCTGCGTTTCCCTCCCCCTGTCGGCGCCGAGCCGCTGGACCCTCTCGAAGCCGCCCGTGCCGCCCTTCACCAAGGCCGCCCGGTCCTCCTCGTCGACGACAGCCTCGCCGGTCCGGCGCTGTCCCTGGTTTTGCTGCCGCAAGGACTCGCCTTGAGCACCCTGACCGCCGCACTGGCGCTGAGCCGTTCGCCGGCCATCTGCGTCCTGTCACCCGAAATCGCCGAGCGCCTCGCCATCCCGGCGCCCTCGATCAATTCGCTAGCCGGCTCGGAAGAGGGACGTCGCATCCTAATCCCGGTGCGCGTCAAAGGCAGTGACCCGCTCGACTTCTCGCCTCGTATGCTCCAGTTGAGCCTCGACATGATGGTGTCGCCTGACAGTGGCATCGGCAGTTGGGCCTGCCCGGGAAATCTCCAGGCCATCCAGATCTTCTCCGACGAATCGGACGAGACTCCCGCCTGCTGGGAAGCCGCCGTCGGCCTCGCCGAAAATGCCGGTTTCCCCGGTGTCGCCCTCTGTCTGCCTCTGCACGACGCCGCCGGGTTGGCCCTGAGCGCTGCCGCCGCGCCGGAAATCGCCGCCCGCTTCCGCTTGCCGATGCTCGCCGTTGCGCCCGCCGCAAAACTGCGTTTTTCCAGCTTCAACTGAACCTGGATTCAAGATTCAAGATTCAAGATTCAAGATTCAAGATTCAAGATTCAAGATAACGACAAAAAACCAGCAAGGGAGTCGCCCTTCAACTTCGGAATCCAGGCTGAAGCCACGCAGTCAGACTTCCTGAACCGCCGCACGGCGCCGTTGAGAAGCCCTTGGCACCTTATGCTTTACCCCGAAGGGGTTAAATCTCAAAGCCCAGGGTTGCGCCGAGCTTCGAGGCGCTACCCTGGGGCTCGGCCAATGTCTTCATACC
>CAMCSH010000289.1 GCA_945877655.1 Lentisphaera araneosa HTCC2155
GGAGAACGATTGGATTGCTCGCCGCGATCTTTCAGATTCAATGTTAAATTTTTTTGAGAGTTTGAGAAATCCGTAAGGGGCGAAGCCCGAACAACTCCGACTTGCTCTAGCCCTATCCCTTCAAGATTTCCCAAACCATACAGGAACCTCGAATGAGCAAAATCTTTCCCTGGACCCAAGTTCAATTCCACAAACTGGCCTCGCAAGCCGTGGCGGAATACCTGGCCGGGGGCTTTTGGGGATTCAGATCTCAGATCAGCGGGTGGCTGCGTTCAGCCAGCGGCTTTGAGTTTCCTTGAGCGGCTCATTGCTCATTCCATGTTCCCTGGGGCCGCCGCAATCCTTGCGGTGTTGTTTTGCGTATTTTTGTGTTGTCTTTATGGTGTTTCGAGGATGAGCGAAGCAGCAACACCGCAAGGATTGCGGCGGCCCCAGATGTAAGCAATGAACAAGGAGCGAATATGCAACATGCAACGACCACTTGATCCCCTGCAAGGGTTCAGGGTTCAGCGGCAATGTGCCTTTTCTCAATCACGACAAGGCGGTACTTGCCTCACTATGATGAGGGAGGCATCTACCAGATGATCACTTATCGATTGGCTGATGCCGGGGTTTTTTGGGAATTCAAATCAGCGGGTGGTGTGCAGCAAGGTTTTGTCCTTGGTGAGCGATTCTTTGATCCACCAAAGCAGCGCTGGATCGCGAGTCTCCCGGGCCGTGACAACGGCATCAAGAAGCGTTTGCGAGATATACAGAAATTCGGATGGTCGCTCCGAGCAAAAAACAGCCCCCTTCCACGAGCTCGTGGAAGGGGGCTGTTTTTGCGCTTTTAAAAGCTTAGATCATGCCTTTGAAGTGGCCGGCGCGGGCCATCGACAGGGCTTCGACGGCGAGGATGTCGGCGTAGCCTTGCGAGGACACGGGGTTGAGGCCTTTAGACTCTTCCATCGACGAGTCGGCTTCGTTGTAGAGCGAGCCGGGGACTTCCGACATCGACTGGAAGAAGATGTTGCCTTTGTAGAGGCCGAGGGTGACGACGCCGTCCGCGTTGGCGGTGAGGGTGTCGACGCAGGCCTGGGCGGCGCGGGTGCTCATGTCGAAGTAGCGGCCGTCGTAGATGTTCTGGGCGATGACGCGGGACATCTGGGCGTAGAGGCTGGTGCAGTTGCGGTCGAGGGTGGCCTGCAGGATCGACTTGAGGGCGGTGTGCAGGATTTCGAGGCCGGGAGCTTCGTAGACGCCGCGCGACTTGGTGCCGATGATGCGGTTTTCGAGGGCGTTTTTCATCCACACGCCGTTGCGGCCGCCGATGTCATTGGCGAGGGTGATGGCTTTCAAGGGAGTGACTTTTTTGCCGTTGATTTCGACGCAGCGTCCGGCCTTGAAGCGGAAGGTGACGTCTTCGATCTTGTCGGGAGCCTGTTGCGGCCAGACGCCCATGGTCGGGTCGACGATCAGGCAGGAGGTGCTGATGTGCTCGAGGTCTTCGGCTTCGTGCGACAGTCCGGCGAGGTTGGCGTCGGTGGAGTATTTCTTCTTGGTGCCGGGCAGGTCGTGGCGGATTTTGAACTTGGCGAGGTATTTCACCATTTGGGTGCGGCCGGGGAACTCTTTCAGGAGCTCGGCGTCGCGCCAGGGGGCGTAGACGGCCATGGTGGGGTTGAGCTGGCGGGTGTAGCGCTCGAAGCGCATCTGGTCGTTGCCGCGGCCGGTGGCGCCGTGAGCGAGGATTTCGATGCCTTTGGCGGTCATTGCCTTGACCAGGCCTTTGACGGTGACGGCGCGGGCCAGGCCGGTGGTGTTCCAGTAGCCGCCGTCATAGGTGGCGCCGGCCTTGACGATGTCGAAGCAGGCTTCGGCCATTTCTTTCTTCAGGTCGATGATGACCGTCTCGGCGCCGCAGGGAGCCATCTTGGTGATGATGTCGTTGATGTTTTTTTCATCGGGCTGACCGAGGTCGGCGGAGAAGCAGCTGACTTTCAGGCCGGCTTCGATGAAGCGTTTGGTGACGGTTTTCGAGTCGAGACCGCCGGAAACACAGACGCCGACTTTTTTGCCTTTGAGATCTTTCAGGGTCATTGGGGACTTCCTCATTTCGGGTTGTTGTTGAAAGCCGCCAAAGATAAGAGCGGAGCCGCAGCTTGCCAGCGCCCGAAAACGCCTTCACAAAAGCTTCATCGATCATTTTCAGGAAGCGAATATTATGACAGGTAAAATCCCAGTCGACAGCCCTTAGCAACAGTGTCAATTTTTAAGTCACAAGGCCGTTGATGAACTGGCAGCGGCATCTAGCTTGCAAGACTCCTGATTAAAACAACCTAAAAAGCGGTGGCACATGTCTGAGAAGGCGAAACTGATCCTGCCCGAAAAAACCATTGAGCTTCCTTTGTTCACTGGCAGCGAAGGCGAAAAAGCGATTGACATCATGAAATTGCGCCAGGAAACTGGCTATGTCACCTTCGACCCTGGTTTCGGCAACACCTGCCCTGCGCAGAGCAAGGTCACCTTCCTCGACGGTGACAACGGCATCCTTCGCTACCGCGGCTATGCCATTGATGAGCTCTGCGACAAGAGCAGCTTCGAAGCGGTCTCCTGGCTGGTCCTTTTCGGCGAACTTCCCAGCGCTGCCCAATCGGCTGAATTCGCTGCCAAAGTGGCGAAATATTCCCGCCTTCCCGACGGCATTCTGAAGCTCTACGACACCATGCCGAAAGAAACCCACCCGATGGTCCTTCTCTCCATCGGCCTGTCCGCTCTCTCGGCTTATTATCCCGACCTCTGCGATCCGAAAAACAAGGAACAGGTCGAGGAAGCCACCGCCTGCGCCATCGGCTCGATGCTGCCTCTCGTCTCCTTCGCCTACTGCCGCAACCAAGGCCGCGCCTACGTCTACCCCGTCGACCCGAAATCCAGCAACGCTTCTGCCCTCCTGAAGATGATGTTCGGCAATCTCTTCGTCGTCGATAAAGACGTCGAAGATGTCATGGATGATCTCCTCATCCTTCATGCCGACCACGAGTTCAACTGCTCGACTTCCGCCGTCCGCCTCGTCGGCTCTTCGCAAGCCAACCTCTTCGCCTCGCTCGCTGCTGGCGTCAACGCTCTCTGGGGCCCCCTCCACGGCGGTGCCAACCAGGCCGTCGTCGAAATGCTCCTCGCCATCTCTCAGGAAAACGTCGACCCCGAGGTCTATGTCTCCCGCGTCAAGCAGAAAGACAGCGGCTCGCGCCTGATGGGCTTCGGTCACCGCGTCTACAAGAACTACGATCCGCGCGCCACCATCATCAAGAAAACCTGTGACAAAGTGATGTCCAAACTCGGCACCGACGACCCCCTCCTCAAGATCGCCCAAAGCCTTGAGAAGGCCGCTCTTGCCGACCCTTATTTCACCAGCCGCAAGCTCTATCCCAACGTTGACTTCTATTCCGGCATCGTTTATCGCGCCCTGAATATTCCCGTCGAAATGTTCACCCCGCTCTTCGCCCTCGGCCGACTCCCCGGCTGGATCGCCCACTGGCGCGAACAAAACAGCGACGCGCTTAATCGCATCGGCCGCCCCCGCCAGATTTATCAAGGCGCAGTTAAACGCTCCATGACATAATTCAAGCCGTTTCTCTCCTTGACCAAATGCGACTCCGGATTAAACTCCGGGGTCGCAATTTATTTTAATCCAAATTCTGATAACAAAACCCCCGAAGGATGTACTGACGTGAGCACCAGCGAAAAGCTTTTCGAAGCCCTTACTTTTGATTTCTCCCTGACCTCTAAACTCCGCGAAAAACTCGCATGGGATGAAAGTTCATTCAATCACGCGAAAGCTGATTTACTGAGCCAAGGTCGCGTTAAAACTGGTCCTGGCCGCGGTGGTTCGCTGCGCCGCTTGCGCGACGGTGAAGCACCTCAGTCGGCCCGCCCGATCCGCAGCCCCAAGGTCGCCTCGATCAAAGTCGCCAGCCCGGTCGAAAGCCGCCGCGAATCGGCTCGGAATGAGCTCGGCTGGAATGCCGCCACTTTCGACCAAGTCCAATCCGTCTTTGTTCGTCACGGCCTGATGAAAGCCGCGAAACCGGGCCGTCGCGCCAAGATTGACAGCAGCTTGCCGAGCGACCCCGCCGAGCGAATCCTCGCCTTGATCGGCGGTAAACACAGCCGCCTCGGTGAAAGCAAGCTTCTCCGCCGCAGCGGCCTCAGCGCCGAAGTCCTGAAGGCCACCGTTCAGGATCTCGCCGCGCAGGGCAAAGTCGTGTTCAAGAACGACCAGAAAGGCTCCTATCGCGTCGGCCTCAAAATCGCCAAAGCGGTCAAGGCCCCGAAAGCGGCCAAGATCAAGGCTTCCAAGGCTGCGAAAAGCCCCAAGTCATCGAAAGTCGCCGTTCTTCCTGAAGGTGCGGATGACGCCACCATCATCTTCGCCAACCTGCCCGCTTTCGGCACCATCGGCAACCTCGAACTCGCCCGCCGCCTCGGCTGGGATGCCGGTCGCTATGTCGCCGCCAAACAGGTCCTGATCGACTCCGGTCGCGCCGTTAACGGCCGCGGCCGCGGCGGCTCGCTCACCCGCCACGATGGCAGCCCGAAAGCCGCCAAGGTCAAAACCCCGAAGGCTGCCAAAATCAAGGCGCCGAAAGCCGCCAAGCCGGGTAAAAAAGCCATCTTTCCTGAAGGCGCCAATGATGCCGACACCCTCTTCGCCAACCTCAGCGAAACCGCTCCTCTCGGCAATGGCAAGCTGCAATCCTTGCTCTCCTGGGATGACGCCCGTTACGCCGCCGCCCGTCAGGCTCTGATCGTC
>CAMCSH010000290.1 GCA_945877655.1 Lentisphaera araneosa HTCC2155
GCTCGCTTGCCGACGCCCATGCGCTTGAGCTTCAGTCCCTTCGGGGTCACACGAGATAATCGCCGAGCGGAGAGCCGTGTGCGGGAGATCCGCCTGCACGGTTCGGAGGGAAGGGAGGTGCAAATCAATGCACCTTCCTTACCCCTATTCGAGCAGGTGCCATCGGCTTCCCAAAAATCTCCCGCTGCGGGTCAGGAAGTCTGAGAATATCACAAAAGCCACCATCATCTGATCGGCATAAGCGAGAAAGCGGCATGAACAAGTCCGACTTGTTCAAAAGGTCATCCGTTTATCTGCCCTCGCCTCTGCAGGCGAAGCGTTCACGCAACTGCAGCGGCGACACGCCGTTCATTTTCCGGAAAAAGCGGCTGAAGTAGAACTCGTTGGCGAAGCGCAGGCGGCTGGCGATCTCCTTCACCCGTAAATCGGTGCCGCTGACCAATCCGAGTGCCTCCTGGTTCAGGCGACGGTTGAGATACTCCTTGGGACTGAGCCCAGTGTTGCGCTTGAAGGCTCGTGAAAAAGCGTCGGCATTGACCCCTTGCGCCGCCGCCAGGGACTCGATCCGCAGATCGGCGCCGAGCTGCCGCTCCATCAGTTCGAAGGCGGCTCTAAAGGCCGTATGGCTGCTCAGGTGATTGGCGATCATGGCGTCAAATTCAGGAATGGCCTGGGCGAGCCACAGCCGAACCTGAGCCTCGAGCCGATACAGACTGCGGGCGCTGATTTCTGAAGACGCCCCCTGCCAATCGGTCAGAAGGGTCGGATCACAAGGGCCTAGCTCACAGGGGCGACGCTCCGACCAGTCTAACACCGGATCCACCCGCGGCAGCCATTCGCAACGAAAAGTCAGCCAGATCGTCGCGCAGCGCTGGCGACAACGCCGCTCCACGGGAGTGTTTCCAGGCCAGAAATAGACATGCCCAGGATGAACCTCGATCAGCTCTTCGCCCCACACCACCTGACGCCGTCCCGACAAGGGGATTTCAAGGCCATGCAGGTAGTGGCTTTCCCTCCGTCCGCCGCTATCCCACTCCGGCCCGATCATGCTGCTGTAAACACCTGCGATCTCGATCTTGAGCCCGGCGGCAAGCTCGGCCGCGTGCAGATCCCGCTCTCGAGAAAACAAGGTCTGGGCCCCGCGCCGAGTCACCGCCGCCGTGGTGTCGATCAGCTTCATGGCGTTTCCTTGCAATTTTGTTCGGAAAGTATATGTAATACCCGTTTTTGTCTAGAGTGAGGGAAAGCTCTCGGCCCTATGTTTGCAGATGGAACTCGCCTCTGAGCGATTCTGAAGTTTCAACTCTTCATCAAACCCTCCGAGGCGTTTATGAGGCATTTCCTCTCCTGTGCTTGTTCCTTATTGCTTTTCAGTTTTGCTCAGGCCGCTTTAGTCGAAGCCGGCTCGGCGCCCGGAGCCACCACCACTCTTGATCAAAAGGGCAAGACGGTGCTGATGGCCGACGCCGCCGCCGGAGCGGCCCAGCTCCAGGGATTCAACCCCGCGCCGGCGCGCATCTGGATGGGCGGCTGGCAGAAAAGTTCGCAGACCCTGAGCTGGAAGGTGAAGGCTCCCGCCGAGGCGGACTACGAAGTCGAGCTGATCAGCTCCGGCATCCCCGCCGTGCGATTGGAGGGCGGCAGTGCGCCGCTCGAGGCGAAGCTTGCGCCGCAAGGCTGGCAACGCCAGACCCTCGGTCGCATCCATCTGAAAAACGGCGACAACACCCTGACTTTGTCGCTGCCGCAGGACTTGCCGAGCGGCGGCCAGCTGCGCAGCCTCGACTTGCTGCCGGTGGCTGCCCGCGCCGATTACGATCAGCGGGTCAAAGCCTCCCGCGCCAGCACTGCCTGGATGCGCGGTCACTACGGCGTCATGCTGCAGTACGGCGCCTGGGGCTGGCCGCAGCACGGCGACAAAAAGCCTTGGGAAGAGGTGGTCAAGGCCTTCGACGTCGAGAAGTTCGCCAAGATGGTCGACGAAGACATGGGCGCCAAATGGGTGATCTGGTCGATCACTTGGCGTGCCTCGCACTTCCCCATGCCGCTGAAATCGGTGGACGCCATCGTCCCGGGTCACACGACGCAACGCGACCTGCCCGCCGACCTGATCGCGGCGCTGAAGAAACGCGGCATCAAGATGATGTTCTATTACCACCCCGGCCACGAGGACAAGGCCTGGTGGGCCGCCAACTGGAAGGACGGCCACGACAAGGAGAAATTCATCTCCAACTGGCAGGCGGTGATGAGTGAAATCGGCACCCGCTATGGCGAGGATCTTGCCGGCTGGTTCTTCGATGACGGCTGCACCTACTCCCCCGCGCCCTTCGAGGCGATGACCCGCGCCGCCAAGACCGGCTTCCCCGGCCGTCTGGTCAGCTACAACGACTGGATACTGCCTAGCTACACCGACTTCCAGGATATCCAGATGGGAGAGGGCTTCACCGGCAGCAACGCCACCGCCCTCGGCGGCGCGGACGGCCAGCACCCCGGCCAGCAGGCGCACGGCATGTTCTGCGTCACTCAGCCCGACTGGGGTATCTGGAATCGCGACACTAAAACCACGCTGACCATGAACTCGGCCAAGGCGCTCGGCATCCTCCGCCAAGCCATTCCGAGCGGCCAAGTGATGAGCCTGAATTTCAACATGTACGAGGACGGCAGCGTCACTCCTGAAACCCTCGACTTGTTCCGCCAAGTCAAGCAGAGCATGAGCGCCGTCCCGACGCCCACCGTGAAACCATAATCCGGAGAACTCCCATGCGCCGCCCCCGCTTCACCCTGATTGAACTACTCTGCGTCATGGCCGTCATCGCCGTGCTCGTGTCGTTGCTTTACCCGAGCTTCCTGCAAGCCATGCGCCGCGCCAAACTGGTCGTCTGCGTCAATAACTTCCACCAGATGGGAGTCGGCGCCGCGATGTTCGGACGCGACAACAAAAGCGCCATGCCTTGGACTTCACCCAATCACCCGGTTTACGGCACTGGAACCCTCAGCGGCCACGGCATCGAGTCGATCTGGAGCCCGACCTACGGCTGGCTCGGGCAAGGCCTGCTCTGGGAACGGGGCTACATCACCGCCCCCAAGACCTTCTTCTGCCCCACCGCCGGACGCTTCACTTACAACTCTCCATCGGGCTGGGATGCCAGCCACACCATCAACACGGGCCATATCTCCAGTTCCTACTCTTGGAATGGCATGCAGAATTATGTCTCCGGGGTTTCCTGGGGGCGCTGGCTCAACGCCGCCAAAGACCCCGGCAACACGCCGATGGCTGCTGACATCTTCTGCCCCATGCACGATGATCCCCAGACAAAACCCAATCACCCCGACGGCTTCGCCGTGCTCCGCCTCGACGGAAGCGCTCAGTTCGTCAAATACAACCCACTTACTTTGATCTCGCGCAGCACCAACCAGATCAGCTACCATGCGATGGCCACCTACGGCTGGCAAGGGGTGTTTAAATGAGCTCCCTCATCAGCATTATCTGCCTTGTCGCAATGCTGCTGGTACTGCGCCATCGCAAGCGGCAGCTGCGGCCCCATCCCGGCCTGCTCCCGGCCGCCCTCGGACTGGCTGTATCTTGCTTCCTCGCCGCCGCCTACAGTGTCTATCATGCCGATGACGCAGCTCACCCGCCGATCGCCGCCGCCATCCTGTCCAACCGGGCCGAACAAGTGGCCTTCACCGCGACCCAGATCAAGAGCCGTTTCGCCCGACCTCAGAAACTGGTTTTCCTCTTCGACCGAGCGGACTCCGAGACCACCGTGACCGGCCTGAGCCAAGCCTTCCTCAAGGCCAGTGGCTGGGATCTAAAAGCCGAAGTGGAACGCCTCGACATGCGGCCGCTGCAGTGCTCCCTCTCCGACTTCCGCTCCGTCCTCACCCGCCACCCCGGTCCTGTGCTTTTCGTCTCCTGCTGCGGCTTGCCCGGCCGCGGCGAAACCAGCGACTTCTGGGAGCAGCCTAGGGAATCCCGCTTCCTGGTTTGCGAAGCCACCTGTCAAGACATCGATACCCTCGCCCTGGAGAACGGCCAGCTCCTCGGCTGGTGCCTCGAAAGCTCGACCGACATCACCAAGCCGCGTGACTTCGTCATCGTCGACAAGACCAAAGCGACCGAGCTTGCCGCCAAGCAGCCGCTGTTCTTCTCACCTTGAAAATTCATATATAAAAATGTTTTTCAAATAATGGAACAATTCCTGATGGCGGCGTCTCTTAGCATGAAGACCTGCCCCCAAACCCCGGAGATTACCATGATCCTGTCCCCCCGAGTGCTGGCTGCTGTTGGCCTTCTCAGTCTTGCCTCCACCGCTCTCGCCCAGCACGCGGTGCGCGACGAATTCCCCAACGGCAAGGAGCGCGGCGAACGCTTTGAGCACTTCAGCAAGGAGCAGTGGGAAGCCTCGAACTACGCTTCGGCGGAGGATATGAAACAGTGGCAAGATCGCCGCTACGGCATGTTCATCCACTTCGGCATCACCTCCAAAGCGCTTAAGGAGCTCTCCTGGGGCAGCATCTCCCCACGCTACGCCCCCGATTCCCCCGGCATCATGGCCAACGGTGAGAAGCGCACCGAGGCTTGGACCCAGTGGCCGAAAGACATGAAGCTGGAAAAATTGGACCTTCAGGAATTAAAGTGGCTAGGATTTGTCAAATCGGCATTTTGAGGGCTTTTTGAGGCGTCCCCAGACTTTACCTCCAAAAAAGGCCCAACAATGTCCATTCCTGCCGTGATTACACCCTGTGAATTCTACCGTCGCC
>CAMCSH010000291.1 GCA_945877655.1 Lentisphaera araneosa HTCC2155
GCCAGGGGGCTGGCGCGCTCCCAGGGAACAAAAACAGCCCCCGTCCGAGGACGGGGGCTGCGGGAGCTAGAGTTTGCGCAATCCGCGAGGATTACATGCCCATGCCGCCCATGTCGTGGTGGCCGCCGCCGCCGCCGGCGGGAGCTTTCTTCTCTTTGATCTCGGTGATCAGGCACTCGGTGGTGAGCATCAGACCGGCGATCGAAGCGGCGTTCTGGAGGGCCGAACGGGTGACTTTCTTGGGGTCCAAGATGCCGGCCTTGATCATGTCGACATACTCGCCGGTGGCGACGTTGTAGCCGTTGTTGCCAGTGGCTTCACGAACCTTGGCGACGACGATCGAGGATTCGCCAGCGGCGTTGTCGACGAGCTGACGAAGGGGAGCTTCGACGGCGCGGGCGACGATTTCGGCGCCGAGCTTCTGGTCACCGGTGAGGGTGAGCTTGGCGAGGACGGACTTGGCGCGGATGAGGGCGACGCCGCCGCCGGCGACGATGCCTTCAGCCACGGCAGCGCGGGTGGCGTGCAGGGCGTCTTCGATGCGGGCTTTTTTCTCTTTCATCTCGGTCTCGGTGGCAGCACCGATGTTGATGACGGCAACGCCGCCGGCGAGCTTGGCGAGGCGCTCTTGCAGCTTCTCGCGGTCGTAGTCGCTGGTGGTTTCGCCGATCTGGCGCTTGATCAGCTGAATGCGGCCCATGATGTCGGACTGGGCGCCTTTGCCTTCGACGATGACGGTGTTGTCTTTGTCGACGCTGATGCGCTTGGCGGTGCCGAGGTCGGTGAGCTTGATCGACTCAAGCTTGATGCCGAGGTCTTCGGTGATGCACTTGCCGCCGGTGAGGATGGCGATGTCTTCCATCATGGCTTTGCGGCGGTCGCCGAAGCCGGGGGCTTTGACGGCGCAGATCTGCAGGGTGCCGCGGAGCTTGTTGATGACGAGGGTGGAGAGGGCTTCGCCTTCGACATCTTCAGCGATGATGAGGAAAGGTTTGCCGGACTTGCTGACTTCCTGGAGGAGGGGGAGCAGGTCGTGCAGGGCGGCGATTTTCTTCTCGTAGATCAGGACGTAGGGGTTTTCGAGGAGGCACTCGCGGGTCTCGAGGTTGGTCGAGAAGTAGGGCGAGAGGTAGCCTTTGTCGAACTGCATGCCTTCGACCACTTCGAGGGTGGTGTCGATGGTTTTCGATTCTTCGACGGTGATGGTGCCGTCGTTGCCGACTTTTTCCATGGCTTCGGCGATGATCTTGCCGATGTCGGTGTCGCCGTTGGCGGAGATCGAAGCGACCTGGGCGATCTGCTCGTTGGTCTCGACTTTGGTCGAGATCTTGGCGAGCTCGGCGACCATGGCTTCAACAGCCTTGTCGATGCCGCGCTTGAGGTCCATCGGGTTGGCGCCGGCGGTGACATTCTTGAGGCCTTCGCGGAGGATGGCTTCGGCGAGGACGGTGGCGGTGGTGGTGCCGTCACCGGCGATGTCGCTGGTCTTGCTGGCGACTTCGCGGACGAGCTGGGCGCCCATGTTCTCGAAGGGGCACTCGAGGTCGATTTCTTTGGCGACGCTGACGCCGTCTTTGGTCACGGTGGGGGAGCCGAAGGATTTGTCGAGGACGACATTGCGGCCCTTAGGACCGAGGGTGGCTTTAACAGCGCGGGCGAGTTTTTCGACGCCGGCGAGGAGCTTGCGGCGGGCTTCTTCATCGAAGATCAGTTGCTTGGCCATGTGGGGAGATCCTTTTTGATTCTGATAATTACTTGGTGATGACGGCGAGGATGTCGGACTGGTTCAGAATTTTGAATTCCTTGCCTTCGATTTTGACTTCGGTGCCGCCGTATTTCGAGGTCAGGACGGTGTCGCCGACTTTGACATGGAACTCAATGCGCTTGCCGTCTTTGTCGACGCCGCCGGTGCCGATGGCGATGACTTTGGCTTCCATCGGTTTTTCTTTGGCAGCGTCGGGGATGAAGATGCCGCCGATTTTGACGTCGTTTTCAATGATGGCTTCGACGAGAACGCGATCGCCGAGGGGCTGGACTTTGGACATGCTTGCTATCTCCTGGGTTGGGGTTGGGTTTGTGGGCAATTAAGAATTAAGAATTAAGAATGGAGCGCAGATCGATCTGATCCGACGGATCGGACCGATCTTTTTGCCGCCTTACTTGTCTTGGAACTCGGCGTCGATGACGCCGTCGTCGGATTTCTTCTTGGCTTTGGGGGCCTTGTCGTCGCAGGTGCCGTTGTCGCAGGCTTGGCCGGTGCCGCAGTTGCCGGCGTCAGCGCCGGGGGCGCCTTGCTGCATGAAGGGAGCGAGCTCTTGCATGCGGCCTTCGAGTTTGGCGGAGAGGGTCTTGATCTCGTCGAACTTGTTGCCTTCGATGGCGCCGCGCAGGTCGGCGATGTCCTTGTCGAAGGACTCCTTGACCTGGGCGGGAACCTTGTCGCCGGCTTCTTTGACCATTTTTTCGATCTGGAAGGCGAGGCCGTCGGCTTTGTTCTTGGTCTCGATATTTTCACGCAGGATCTTGTCGGTCTCGGCGTTGGCTTCGGCTTCTTTGACCATGCGCTTGATCTCTTCTTCGGACAGGCCGGAGTCGGGCTTGATGGTGATGCGCTGCTCTTTGCCGGTGCCTTTGTCCTTGGCGAGGACGTGGATGATGCCGTTGGCGTCGATGTCGAAGGTGACTTCGATCTGGGGCTGGCCGCGGGCGGCGGGGGCGATGCCGTCGAGGCGGAACATGCCGACCTTCTTGTTCTGGGCGGCCATGGCTCGCTCACCTTGGAAGACTTGGATGTCGACGGCGGTCTGGTTGTCGGCGGCGGTCGAGTAGGTCTCGGTCTTCTTGGTGGGGATGGTGGTGTTGCGCTCGATCATCTTGGTGAAGACGCCGCCCATGGTTTCGATGCCGAGGGAGAGCGGGGTGACATCGAGCAGGAGGACGTCGTTGACTTCGCCTTTGAGGACGCCGCCCTGGACGCCGGCGCCGATGGCGACGACTTCGTCGGGGTTGACGCCGCGGTGCGGCTCGTGGCCGGTGAGGGTCTGAGCGGTGGCGATGACCTTGGGCATGCGGGTCATGCCGCCGACCATGACGACTTCGTCGAGGGTGGAGGCGCTGACGCCGGCGTCTTTGAGGCAGTTTTTCACCGGGGTGAGGGTGCGCTCGAGGAGGCTGTCGCAGAGCTGTTCGAGCTTGGCGCGGGTGAGGGTTTGGGTCAGGTGTTTCGGGCCGGAGGCGTCGGCGGTGATGAAGGGCAGGTTGATGTCGGTGGAGGTGGCGGAGGAGAGCTCGCACTTGGCCTTTTCACCGGCTTCTTTGAGGCGCTGCAGGGCGAAGGCGTCCTGCTTGAGGTCGACGCCGTGTTCTTTCTTGAAGTCAGCGACGAGCCATTGGATGATGGCGTCGTCGAAGTCGTCGCCGCCGAGGTGGGTGTCGCCGTTGGTGGCTTTCACTTCGAAGACGCCGTCACCGAGTTCGAGGACGGTGACGTCGAAGGTGCCGCCGCCGAGGTCGTAGACGCAGATTTTTTCGTCTTTCTTCTTCTCGAGACCGTAGGCGAGGGCGGCGGCGGTGGGTTCGTTGATGATGCGCTTGACGTCGAGACCGGCGATACGGCCGGCGTCTTTGGTGGCCTGGCGCTGGGCGTCGTTGAAGTAGGCGGGGACGGTGATGACGGCTTCGGTGATGGTTTCGCCGATGTAGGCTTCAGCGTCTTTTTTCAGCTTCTGGAGGATTTTGGCGGAGATTTCGGGGGGCGAGAAGACCTTGCCGTTGGCTTCGACGTGGGCGTCGCCGTTGGCGGCCTTGACGACTTTATAAGGGACGAGTTCGATTTCGTGTTTGACTTCGTCGAACTTGCGGCCCATGAAGCGCTTGACCGAGTAGACGGTGTTCTTGGGGTTGGTGACGGCCTGGCGTTTGGCGGCTTGGCCGACGAGTTCTTCGCCGGACTTGGTGAAGGCGACGATGGAGGGGGTGGTGCGGTTGCCTTCCGCGTTGGGGATGACTTCCACTTTACCGTTGATCATGATGGCCATGCAGGAGTTGGTGGTGCCGAGGTCAATGCCGAGGATCTTGCTCATGGTGGGTCTCCGGGGGATGTGTTGGGTTGTATGTGAGAAATCTTTAGCACGGACTTTCGCCCGAGTTCGTCCGCAGAGTCGATGTGATTGATTTGGAGATGATTAAAAAAATCGCAGGATTTCCTCCGGCGATTCAAGCCCAAGGCGCTGGGACAAATTGTCACAGGGGCGGGCGACAGGCTGGCGCAAAAACCCAAAGGAGTGAGGGAGCCGGGGAGTGAGGGAGTAACGAATGCCCCCCCCCTTACTCCCCGACTCCCCCTACTCCCTCACTCCCTGAACTTCACGGCACGACGCTGAGGTTCCAGATCTTCTCGAAATCCTTGCCGTCGTTGATCCAGCTCAAGGTGAGGATCCAGCGTCCGGGGGCGAGGCTGTCGGCGAGCACTTGCGAGCCGTCGGTCGCGGCGGCGAGTTTGACTTGGCGATCGAGCTTGGCGTCGGAGGGGCGTTGCAGCTGAGCTTTGCCGTTGAGCGCGGTGCCTGGCTTCACCGACAGGCTGATGCGGCCATGTTGATTCAGGATCTGCGGCGCGGCTGCGCCAAGCGCTTCGGCGCGGGCTCGGGCGTCGAGGGTTTTCTGGAAGGCGAGGTCGGCGACGTAGTAGTCCTTGCGCACCAGCTCCGGCTGCTGGCAGAGCATGCGGGCGACGTTGACGCTGATGAAGATCATGAAGGAGA
>CAMCSH010000292.1 GCA_945877655.1 Lentisphaera araneosa HTCC2155
CGGACAAAAAATCCCCGCTCTTTTGCTCTTTTGCGGTCGATCTCGCCTTTTTCCCGCTTGCGACTAGATTTGTGGTCCTCTTGAACGAACAAGAGAAGACAGACATCGGAGAAAAGTAATGCAGAGCAAATACAAAGCCGTACCCCCCGTGGGGATCGAGAACCGCACATGGCCCGACCGCCAGATCACCAGCAGCCCCCGTTGGTGCGCTGTCGACCTTCGCGATGGCAACCAGGCGCTTCCCAATCCCCTCACCTTCGAACAGAAGAAAGAGTACTGGCGCCTGCTTCTTGAAATCGGCTACAAAGAAATCGAAGTCGGCTTCCCCTCCGCCTCCAAGGATGACTACGAATTCACCCGCTGGCTGATCGAAGCCAAACAAGTTCCCGATGACGTCGTCATCAGCGTCCTCGCCCCCTCGCGCCCCGACCTGATCGCCAAGACGGTCGAGTCGCTGCGCGGCGCCAAGCGCTGCGTCGTCCACATCTACATCGCCACTTCCGACCTGCACCGCGAACATGTCCTCGGCAAAACCCGTCCCGAACAGATCGAGATGCTGCGCGCCAGTATCGCCACGATCAAATCCGAAGCGGCGAAATACCCCCAGACCCGCTACGAACTGGAATTCTCCCCCGAGGAGTTCACCGACACCGACATGGACTACGGCGTCGAAGTCTGCGACTTCGTCGTCGACCAATGGAATCCGCAGGGCGACGAGAAGGTCATCCTCAACCTGCCCGCCACCGTCGAGCGCCGTCCGCCCAACCACTACGCCGACATGATCGAGCTCTTCTGCCGCAAGCTGAAGAACCGCGCCCGCTCGGTGATCTCGCTGCACGCCCACAACGACATGGGCTGCGCCGTCGCCGCCACCACCTTGTCCCTGCAGGCTGGCGGCGAACGCGTCGAAGGCACCCTCTTCGGCCACGGTGAACGCACCGGCAACGTCGACTCGATCATCGTCGCCCTCAACCTCCAGTACATGGGCATCGACACCGGCCTGAACTTCTCCAAGCTCTCCCACGTCAACGAAGTGGTGACCCGCCTCACCGGCTTCACGCCGCACCCGCGCCACCCCTACGTCGGCGACCTCGTCTACTCCGCCTTCTCCGGCTCGCACCAGGACGCCATCCACAAGTGCCTGCTGAAAAAAGACGCGATGATGGAGACCTTCGGCCAGTGGAAGATCCCCTATCTCCACATCGACCCCTCCGACGTCGGCCGCAATTTCGAGAAGATGATCCGGATCAACTCGCAATCGGGTAAGGGCGGCATCGCCCACGTCATCGAAAGCGAGCACGGCATCCACCTGCCGCGCTGGATGCAGAACGAGCTCGCCAGCCGCGTCCAGGTCTACGCCGAAGCCGTCGCCCGCGAAGTCTCCAGCAAAGAGCTCTGGCAGCTCTTCACCGAGACCTACGTCAACCCCTCGCCGTCGCAGCTCGACCTGGTCAACTTCTGGCCCTATCCGGATGAGAAGATCCCCTCGATCATCCAGGCCAAGGTGGAAGTCTCCCTGCACGGCAAGAAGCAGATCGTCGAAGCCCGCGAAAACGGCCCCGTCGCCGCCTTCGTCGCCGCGGTGAAAAAACTCGGCCTGCCCGAGTTCACCCTCGAGCACTACGAAGAAAGCAAGGCCGGCCACGGCAGCCAGGCCGAAGCGGTCACCTTCGTCCAGCTCAAAGGCCCCGACGGCAAACTTGCCATTGGCGTCGGCATCCACGCCAACATCTCGCAGGCCGCAGTCAAGGCGATCACCGCCGCGATCAACAAGCTGCTGCACTGAGCGTTTGCGCACCGTAAAAGCTCCGTCCCTTGCCTAGCGGACGGAGCTTTTTATTGTCGATGACATAAGGAGCTGAAGTTCGATGAACCTAAAAACCGCAGCAGCCAAAGACCTTCCGCGACCCTTTCAGGGTCAAAAATCATAACTCATTCCAAACCAGGGTGTCGCCGATGCGGCTCAACCTTGGGCTAAAATCTGAACCCCCTTTGGGGTCAAGCAGCAGTTGAGCTCAAACAAGTTCGACAGCGGTTTTTAGGATGAACGATAACAAGTTTGGCTCTCCCGAGATTTTGTGGGTTTGATCCTGGTAGCTGGTTCAGGGGTCGGGGACGCGTCCCCGAGCGGGGTCCGGGAAGGCAGCCCTGGGGTTCCTCTGTGTCTCTGTAGTGAATCCTTTTCGTGCTCTTCGTGTCTTCGTGGTGAAGGGACTCATCCAAGCTCAAAAGAGCGTGACACACGTCGACAAATTCCTGCCGTGGACGAACTTCAGCCATCTTCGTGAAAACAAAATAAGTGAAGCCGCCATGATCCGTCTCTTCGCCCCGCTTCTTCTGGCCTCCTGCAGCCTCGCCGCGGAAACCGCAAAAACCCCCGAGATTGCGCCCTCCGCAATCGCCCCGGCCAAGCTCAGCGCCAAGCCCAACATCGTCGTCATCCTGATCGACGACATGGGAGTTCACGACGGCTCCACCTTCGGCTCGAAATACTTCAAGACGCCGCAGCTCAGCCGCCTCGCCGCCGAGGGCACGCTCTTCACCCAGGGCTACGCCGCCTGCGCCGTCTGTTCGCCCACCCGCGCCGCCCTGCTCACCGGCAAGGCCCCGGCTCGCTTACACATCACCGACTGGATCCCCGGCGAAGGCGCGCCCAAGGACGCCAAGTTCAAGATCCCCAAGTGGCAACAGTCCCTGCCCGAGTCCGAGCTCACTCTCGCCGAAGCCCTGCATCAGCGCGGCTACCGCAGTGCCAACATCGGCAAATGGCACCTCGGCTCGCTCCCCACCGAGCACGGCTTCGATCTCAACATCGGCGGCGGCCACAACGGCCATCCCGGCTCCTACTTTTGGCCCTACGGCAAGGACGGCGATTCCTACCAGGTGAAAGGCCTGCAGCAGGGCGGCAAAGAAGGCGAATACCTCACCGATCGCCTCACCGACGAAGCGATCAAATTCATCGAGTCCAGCAAGGATCAGCCCTTCTTCCTCTACTTGCCCCATTACGCCGTCCACACCCCGCTGGCCGGCAAAAAGGAACTTGTCGACGAGGCCAAGCCGATCGCCCCCGCCGACGGCCAGAAAAACGCCGTCTACCACGCCATGGTGAGCAGCGTCGACCAGAGCGTCGGCCGCCTTCTCGACACCCTTGAGCGCCTCAAGCTCAGCGACAACACCATCGTCATCTTCACCTCCGACAACGGCGGCTACCTCGGCGCCACCGGCAACGCCCCGCAGCGCCTCGGCAAGGGCTTCGCCTACGAGGGCGGCTTGCGCGTCCCCCTGATCATCAAGGCCCCCGGCCTGACCAAGCCCGGCTCGACCAGCGCCGTGCCGGTGATCACCACCGACTTCATGCCGACCCTGCTCGCCCTCGCCGACGCCGGCGGCGAAGTCAAACGCCCCGCCTTCGACGGCCTCGATGTCAGCGCCGCCTTGAAGGGCGAAATCAAGCCGATCCACGATCAATTGTGCTGGCACTACCCGCACTACTGGCACGGCGGCAAGGTGTCGCCCTACTCCGTCATCCGCCGCGGCGACCTGAAGCTGATCCGCTTCTACGAGAAGGGAACCGAAGAGCTCTACGACCTCGCGGCCGATCCCTCCGAAACCACCGACCTCGCCGCGACCAAGCCGGAAGCCCGGACCGATCTCGCGACCCGCCTTGACGCCTGGCTGAAAGAGACCGGAGCGCAGTTGCCGGAGAAGAAATGACGGATGAGGGAATCAGGTGAGTGGAGCATCGGAACAGTGGGGGGGGAGAAATTTGGACGAAGATGGATTGAGATGGTAGTTTGCTCATTGTGAAGGATAAACAGTAGTTTGGCAAAGGAGTTTATATGCAATTCATCATCCAAGGCGATGTTCATGATCCATTAACGGCTACATTCCAAACAATTGAACTTGCGCGACTCAATGAAATCCTCAAAAACTCCGGGGTTGCGGATCCATCCATCCGCCGGTCGATCTGCGAAAACTATTTCTTCAGTGCAGGCAAGTTTATTGACTCCGGTTGGTTTGCTGATCAAGATCGGCGTTTTCGTCCGGGAACCTATTTTGCTGAGATTGGCCCACACGGAAAAGAAACTGGTGCCGTTTATCTGCCAGATCCGGCCGTCGGTACGATGTATCATGAATACGCACACGGTGCAGCAGCTTGGTTATTTGACGACCATGGCGAAGACTCATTTGAAATAGAATTAGGGCATGCGTAAAGAATCACCCTTGAACCTCTTGCCTGACTTGGACTTCTGACAGCTCGTGTAAAATTCAAAATTGAATTTTGAATTTTACACGAGCTATTCTATGTCTTTGATTCAAAGAACTTTATCAAGCAAGATCTTTGGACCTGCCTCCGCGACGAGCGGAACCTGAACTCGACATGGCAATATTCCATGAAAAACTGACATAGAGATGCTAGTTTTTCATGGATGATCTTGAAAATCGCCGCCTAGGCTTGAGATTATCCTTGAAAATCTAACATCAGGATGAGAGTTTTTCATGGATAGCTTCATTCCTCGTCAACCGAGTCAACAGCAGATCGAAGACGCTTTGCGGCGCAGTCCGGTCGTGGCTTTGCTCGGCGCCCGCCAGATCGGCAAGACCACCTTGGCCAGGAAGCTGGCCTCGACGCGGCAGGATGTCACTTGGCTGGATCTGGAGTTGCCGGACGACCAGATGGCGCTGAGCAATGCCCAGGCCTTTCTCGGCCGTTGCCGCGGCCTGGTGGTGATTGACGAGATTCAGCTCCG
>CAMCSH010000293.1 GCA_945877655.1 Lentisphaera araneosa HTCC2155
TCAGTCCCCCTCGGAGTTCCTCATCGCGATGATCATCCAGGCGCAGCAATTGAAACAGGATCAAGCCGCCGCCTGATCCTGTTTCTTTGCCTCCCGGCCAGCTGGAGCTGCTAGGGATCAGGGAGGAGAACTCGTGACTCTCGAGGCTGTATCACTCGGGATTCTAATCTCCAGGCTTGGGAGTGAGGGAACGAGGGAGTTGGGGAGTGATCTCTTATGCGCTCCTGCCTTACTCCCTTACTCCCTTACTCCCTTACTCCCTTACTCCCTTACTCCCTTACTCCCTTACTCCCTTACTCCCTTACTCCCTTACTCCCTTACTCCCTGGTTCGACGCTGACGGAGAAGAGAATCCAAGATCAAAATGGAGTGATGCAGGTCGGTTTAAGGTTTAAAGTTTAAAGCTCACCCTTACAACCCTTACAACCCTTCCCAGGTGACTGATCGCCGCCCCGGGCTATCTTGGCGGAATCCATCCCGAAAGGAATCTCACCCATGATCGCCCAAGGCAAAATTCTCAGCGGCGAACAACAGCGCCGCATCCTCCGCGGACCCGCCGCCGTCTACCTCCTCATCGCCAACGCCGATGGCCACATCGACAGTCTGGAAGAGTCGTCTTTCCAGGAACAGCTCCTCCGCCTCGGCGCCAGCCCGGGAGATGTCGGCGCCATCTTCCAGGAATTGCGCGACAACGCCCAGGCGACCCTCTCCCCCCTGCAACAGGGCGGCCCCCGTCCCGCCCTCCTCGCACAGGCCGTCTGCGACTCGATCCGCCAAGTCGACCTCGATTTCGGCCTCGCCACCGGCAAGTCCTTCCGCGGCGCCCTGCGCCAACTCGGCCTTGGCGTCGCCCGCGCCTCCGGCGGCTTCCTCAATCTCTTCGGCGACAGGATCAACGATGAAGAGCGCCAAGCCCTGAGCGAACTCGATCAGCTTCTCGGAGCTGAGTGATGGGTCTGCAAGACCGCCTCAGCCATTGGCACGATGACCATCGTCGTGCCCCGACCTGGTATTGGCCGGAAAGCTGGATCAGCCGCTACGCCTTGCTGATGACGCTTTTTATCATCGCCTGGATCGCGACGCGAGGCGACATCCAACACTGGCTGATCAACACCAAGTCCGGCCTCGAAAAAGGCGAAATCTGGCGCCTTGTCAGCCCCCTTCTCCTCCCCGGCAGCTTCAGCTGGCTCGGCATGGCCATAAGCTGCCTCTGCCTCTATCTGATGGGACGCCAAATCGTCGAAAAACTAGGGCCTCGCCGTGAAGGGCAGTTGCTCATCGTCGCTCTGCTCACAACTGCGCTCGGCGGCGTGATTCAAAGCTTGGTTTTCGGCGCCAGTCCCTGTTCCGGCAACTGGGTCTTCGCCGCCTTGGCCGTCGCTTTCTTCTGGGGACACGTCGGTCGCGAGGAAATCTGCATCATGCTGATGATGGTTCTGCCCGTTCGCCTCCAGGGCCGTTTCATCGCCATGATCATCGTCGCCGTCATGCTGATCGATTCCTGGATCACTCCTTGGTACCACCTGCCCGGCCTGCTCGCATCCGCGCTCTGTTTCTGGTGGATGCGCCTGATCCCCGGTGGACTGTGGCAACAATGGCAAGCGAAGCAGAAATTCCCGGCGCCAAAGGCCAACCCCCGCCCACTGAACTCCTACCAACAGAACTTCAAACTTCACGACCACCCGAAACAAACCCAGGCCGAAGTCGACACCTTCATCCGAGACCAAGTCGACCCGATCCTGGAAAAAATCGCGCGCTCCGGCAAAGACAGCCTGAGCGCGGATGAAAAAGCCATTCTAGCGAAGGCTAAGGAGATGCTGGGGAAGTGATGTTTACGGATATATTTTCCAGTGCCCGGTGGCCTCTGACAACTGTGATAATGTGAGCTTGTTTATTTCGCTAAGAATCCAAGACTTTGTCACTAAGAGCAGCCTCTAATCCAGGAGTCCGACCATGCTCAGCCTAGTTGCCGTTCTGATGAACTTGTTGATCCTGCCACGTGCCGTGCTCGGCCTCTTGGTCGGCCTGATCATCGGCCTTTCGTTCTGGACCTCCCCCTGGGTCATCGGCGCCTGCGGCCTTGCCTGTCTATTCGCTGGCTGGCGCTGGGAACGCTATGATCAGCAAGACGAATAAGGGAACTTGCGCTTCCCCTAGCCCTCTGAAATGCACCCCCTATCACACCGGAGACCACCCTCATGATCCGTTCCGCCCTGACCTCGCTCTTCCTTTTCAGTCTCAGCTCGCTTGGCGCCGAGACGCCGGAATGGATCGATCTCGAAGCCAAACCGATCAGCGGCGGCAATTCTCGCGATGAGAATGGGCGCATCCACAAGGTCGACAGCGCCCGCCTGCATCTCTTGCGCTCAGCGCAAAAAGAGGTCAAGGGGACGGTGATGGTCCTCCCCGGCGGCGGCTATGGCATTCTTGCCGCCGATCACGAAGGCGACAAGGTTGCCGCCTTCTTCAACGCCCAGGGCTTCGATGCCGCGGTGCTGGAATATCATGTCAGCGCCGGCCCCGCGACCCGCGATTTGGCCTTGGTCGATGCCCAAAAAGCCTGGCGGCTCTTGCACCAGAAAAACGCCGAGCTGAGTCTCCACGGCGAGCGCTTCGGCTTGCTCGGCTTCTCCGCCGGTGGCCACCTCGCCGCCCGCCTCACCTCGCGTCTCGTCGGCGCAGAGCAGCCGCAGGATCTGATGCTGATCTATCCCGCCTATCTGCACGAAACTCTCCCCGGCACAGTCCTCCAGGCCCTGGTCCCGCCGCAACACCCCGCCGGACGTCTCTTCACCCTGATCGCCGCCAACGACAAGGCCGAATGGGTGAATAGCGCCGGCATCTACGCCAAGACCTGGCGAGGCAGCAACGCCTTCGCCCAACTCGAAATCCCCACCGCCGGCGGCCACGGCTTCGGCTTAAAAGCCGATCTGCCGGAGGGCGTCAAGGATTGGCCGGACAAACTCGCGAGCTTCCTCAAAACTCCGAGCCCTGCGCCGGCCGCAAACTCCGCCATCGTCCCGGTGCAGCAGCCCGGCTCGCAAGAACGCCACGCCGCCAAACTCAAACTCGTCCAGAGCCACAAATACGACCTCATCCTGCTCGGTGACTCGATCACCCACAACCTCGAAACCCCCGCCTTCAAAAGCGTCTGGGAAACTCACTTCGCACCCCGCAACGCCCTCGACATCGGCACCAGCGGCGCACGCACCGAAAACAACCTGTGGAGCCTCGACAACGGCCTCCTTGATGGCCAGTCGCCCAAGGTCATCACCCTGATGATCGGCACCAACAACGTCGACGAAAAGAACTACCCGGTCCGCCACAGCGTCGGCCAACTGGTCGAAGGCACCAGAGCCCTCGTCGCCAAGCTCCGCCAGAAATGCCCGGAAGCGAAAATCCTCCTGATCAAACCCTTCCTCGGCAGCTACGACGGTACTGCCCCGACCTCGCACCGGATGATCCTCGAGCGCAGCGGCGCCGAGCTCGGCAAACTGGCCGACGGCGAACACGTCTTCCTCGCCGACTTCAATCACCTCTTCCTCAGTCCCGACGGCTCGATCAATCGCGAGCTCATGCCCGACTGCCTCCACCCCAGCCCGAAAGGCGCCGAGCTCTGGGCTCAGGCGATGGAGCCCTTGCTGAGCCAAATGATGGGCGACAAGATCCTCGGCGAACAGCCGGCCAATAGCGCCCTCATCCCCAAGACCAAGCTCGAAGAGGACAGCTACGACTGGTTCGCCCGTCACGCAGAGATCCTCAAGATCAAGAACGAAGTCCGCCCCGACATCGTTTTGATCGGTGACTCTATCACTCACTTCTGGGGCGGTTTGCCCAAGTCGCACGCCAATGGCCCGAAAGCCTGGGACGAGCTCTTCGGCCAGCGCCGCGTCCTCAACCTCGGCTTCGGTTGGGACCGCTTCCAGAACATGCTCTGGCGCCTCGACGCTGGCGAGCTCGACGGCCTGACGCCGCGCCTCGTCGTCATCCACGCCGGCACCAACAACTCGAGCGAGACTAAAAACGCCCGTGCCAATACCGCTCCCGAGATTGCCGAAGGCCTCGCCGCGCTGGTCCAGCGCGTCCGTGCCAAGTGCCCGCAAGCCCGCATCCTGGTGATGGGCATCCTGCCGCGCGAAGAACTCGCCAGCCACCCTCGCCGCGTCCTTCTCGACGCCGCCAATGCCGCCATCGAAGCCTGGGCCAAAGAGCACAAGGTCGACTTCCTCAAACTCAACGACAAATTCCTCGATGCCGAGGGCAAGCTCAGCCGCGAGCTCTGCAGCGACCTCTGCCATCCCACCGAAAAAGGCTACCGCATCTGGGCCGAGGGACTGAAACCCTTCCTGCCCGCTGGCGAGTGATAGCGCCTCCTGAACCGCCGCATAGCGGCACAGAGAAACCGTTGGCCCCTTCTGTTTTGCCCCAAAGTTCTTGAAGTGGCTGAGGTCGTAGAAGCCGAGATGGGTAGCGATCTCGGAGATGCTGCGGGTTCCTTGGCGCAATTCCCGGCAGGCGGCGTTGATCCGCACCTGCTCGAGGTCGCTGCGGCGCAGGTCTCGCAGCAGGCCGCAGAGGCCGACGATCGATCCTAAAAACCGCAGTTGAAAGGTTCAAAGGTTGAAAGGATTAGCTGCAACAGCAACAACTAACGACTATGAAGAAAAGCTTCGGCAGTCATCTTCGCCGCCCCTGAACATTGCTCTTAGAATCGGCTCTTGT